>NZ_WQQE01000039.1:0-171796 GCF_018785655.1 Blautia sp. MCC269
GTGAAAAGCCTAGTTTTTAAGCTACTCACCCTTTCTTATCATAGAAGAATCCTATTTACAGAGATTTTTTCATAGTCTCGCCTTTCCCGATACGCCAGGGCGGTTCCCTGCGTACGTCTATCATACTTTTATTTATTATTACTTACATAAAATGATTCCTAGCCGCCTCTTCCTCAGCCAACCGAACCGTCTCCTCAGAAGGATTGGAAATCACTGCAGAAGCCACAATCTCACAGGGAGGATTCCCCTTCACACTGTCTACAGCAGCAGTCACAGCAGAAACATCACCAGTCAGAAAAACAGTAGCGTGGCCACCACACTTCGTCTGCCATGTAAGAAAAGAAACATCAGAAGTCTTCAACATCTGATCGATCACAAGAATCGCATTGCTGCTGCCGACAACCTCAACTAAACCAAAAGCACCATAATTCATAAATCAGTCTCCCCCTTTACTTGTTGATCGTCATTTTCAGCGCAATCTCTGTATCCTCAGAAGGAGAAGCGATCACAGTATGAGAAACGACCTTACCAAGAGGCTTAGCTGCTTCCAGCGCAACCTCCATAGCTGCATTCACATCAGAGACAGAACCACGCATCTTTACGCAGGCACCGCTTTTCAGACGGTTACGTTCAACACTCTGAATCTTAACATTAGCTGCCTTGGAAGCAGCATCAAGGGCAACGAAACAGGCAACCAGGTTATCCAGCTCAAAGACACCTACGGCCATGCCGCTGTAATTATTATCCATAAAAATACCTCCGTTCGGGGTTGATTCTCCGTGGTGTGGTTTTTTGACCGATTGTACGTGGAATCATTTCCGTTTTTATGGTTTTATTATAAACGATTCCGTCACAAATAACAAGAAATAAATAAAAGAATCTGTCATAAGAAAACATTATGTCGGCAAAAAACGACAGGATATTTACATTGATTTTTATCTATAGTATAGTAAAAATATTAAAAATTACTGAGAAGGTGTAAAAATGCAAACGCATCAAACGGATTTTTCGAAAGGAAATGTATATCGCAATATCATGGAAGTGGCGGTACCGATGATCATCGCGCAGATACTGAATCTCCTATATAATATTGTAGATCGGATCTATATCGGAAGGATCCCGGAGATCGGGGCGACCGCACTGACTGGCGTGGGACTGTGTTTTCCCATCATAACACTGATCACAGCATTTACCTATCTGTTCGGAAATGGCGGTTCTCCACTTTGTTCCATGGAACGGGGAAGAGGCAATGAAAAAGAAGCAGAAATGCTGATGGGAAATACGTTTGTGATGCTGATTGGTACAGGCATGGCCCTTACCGTGATCGGGCTTGTTTTTTACAGGCCGATCCTTTATGCGTTCGGAGCCAGTGATGTTACGTTTCCCTATGCTGCCAGTTACATAAAGATCTATCTTTTGGGAACACTGTTTGTAATGATCACACTGGGAATGAATCCTTTTATCAACAGCCAGGGATTTGGAAATACAGGAATGTTTACGATTCTGATCGGAGCAGTATTAAATATCGTTCTGGACCCGTTATTTATCTTTGGATTACATATGGGAGTCCGAGGTGCGGCAGTGGCTACGATCATTTCACAGTTTTGTTCAGCTGTATGGGTATTAAGATTCCTCTGTGGGAAAAAGGCGGTTTTAAATCTCAAAAAAAGTGCCATGAAGATTTCCTGGAAAAGAGTGGCTGATATTGTAAGCCTTGGTATGTCCGGATTTTTTATGGCTTTTACCAACAGTCTTGTGCAGGTGGTCTGTAATGCAACACTTCAGACCTGGGGTGGAGATATCTATGTAGGTGTTATGACAGTCTTAAACTCTGTCAGGGACATTTTTACTATGCCAGTTCATGGACTGACCACGGGAGCGTCTCCGGTTATGAGTTTTAACTACGGGGAAAAGGCGTACGACAGGATCAAAAAGGCCATTAAATTTATCACAGTAGTCTGTATTGTTTATACAATGGCAGGCTGGGGAATCCTGAAAGTGATGCCGGAATTTTTTATCCGTATATTTAACAGCGATCCGGAACTTCTTGAAAAGGGTGTTCCGGCACTGCATATCTATTTTTTCGGATTCTGCTTTATGGCACTTCAGTTTACGGGACAGAGTGTATTTGTAGCACTTGGAAAAGCAAAAAAAGCGACCTTTTTCTCACTGTTTCGAAAAGCGATCATCGTCGTTCCCCTGACGATCCTGCTTCCCTATATGAGAGGACTGGGAACAGACGGTGTATTCTGGGCAGAACCGATTTCCAATCTGGTAGGCGGCTGTGCATGCTTTTTTACCATGCTGGCAACGGTTTTGCCGGAACTGAATGGAAAGCCGGGAACCGGGGAAAAACAAACTAACAGGCAGAAGATATAAAATAACAAAAAGGAGAACAGTTTATGTGTACAGCAGCAACTTATAAGACAAAAGACTTTTACTTCGGAAGAACACTGGATTACGAATTCTCTTATGGAGATGAGATCACCATCACACCGAGAAATTATACATTTGAGTTCCGGCATATGGAGAAACTTTCCAGCCATTATGCGATCATAGGCATGGCTCACGTAGCAGGAGATTATCCACTTTATTATGATGCTGTCAATGAAAAAGGCCTTGGAATGGCAGGCCTTAATTTTGTTGGAAACGCTGTATATAATGTGGTGGAAAATGGAAAAGAAAATGTGGCACAGTTTGAATTCATTCCTTGGATCCTTGGTAAATGTGCCACTGTGCAGGAGGCAAAAGATCTCCTGAAAAAGATCAATCTTGTAAAAACTCCCTTCAGTGAAATGCTTCCCTGTGCACAGCTTCACTGGATCATAGCGGATAAAGAAGAATCGATCACAGTGGAATCTATGGCGGACGGTCTTCACGTCTGGGATAATCCGGCAGGAGTCCTTACCAATAATCCGCCTTTTGACCAGCAGATGTTTATGCTGAATAATTATATGCATCTTTCTCCCAGACAGCCGGAAAATCATTTTTCTGAATCGCTGGGATTAAAAACCTACAGCCGTGGTATGGGAGCGCTGGGACTTCCGGGAGATCTTTCTTCTGCATCCAGGTTTGCAAGAGTAGCGTTTGTGAAAGACCATTCTTTTTCCGGAGATTCCGAGGAAGAAAGCGTCAGCCAGTTCTTTCATATCCTGGGGTCTGTTGACCAGCAGAGAGGATGCTGTGAGGTAGAACCAGGAAAATATGAGATTACTCTTTATACCTCCTGCTGTAACTGTGATAAAGGAATTTATTATTATACAACTTACGAAAATCATCAGATTTCTGCAGTTGATATGCACCATGAAGATCTGGATGGGACTGTGCCTGTGAGATATCCGGTTCTTCAGGGCGAAAAAATCTGTATGCAGAATTAAAATTGCAGAGTTTTTTTGTATGTGCTAGAATAAGCAGGATGATTTTATGACTGTCCGGGGAAAGCGGGCAGGAACGAGAGGAGAAGCACAATGGCTTTATTTCAGGCATTTCGGGCAGTGAGACCCGCTGAGGGAAAAGCAGAGAAAGTGGCAGCACTTCCCTATGACGTAGTAAGCAGAGAGGAAGCGCGTGAAATTGGAGAAAAAAATCCCTATTCTTTCCTCCATGTAGACAGAGCGGAAATGGATCTGGATCCGGAGACTGATCTTTATGATGCAGAAGTCTATCAGAAAGCAAAGGAAAATCTGGATCGTTTTCAGGCAGAGGGAACGCTGATACAGGATGAAAAACCGAATTATTATCTGTATGAACTGATCCGGAAAGGAAAATCCCAGACAGGAATTGTAGGTGTCAGCTCCATTGACGACTATATGAATGGCGTGATTAAGAAGCATGAGCTGACAAGAGAAGACAAAGAGCAGGACAGAATCCATCACGTGGATATCTGCGATGCCAATACAGGCCCGATCTTTCTTGCCTGCAGATATCCGGAAGAACTTCTTGTACTGATGGAAAACTGGAAAAACAGTCATGAACCGGTATATGATTTTACTTCAGAAGATGAAATTACACATCGGGTATGGATCGTGGATGAGGAGGAGAAAATTCAGAAAATCCACAGCCTTTTTGGCGGAATTTCTTCCATCTATATTGCAGACGGCCATCACAGAGCAGCGTCTGCCGTAAAAGTAGGACAGAAACGAAGAAAAGAACATCCCGATTATACAGGAAAAGAAGAGTTTAACTTTTTCCTGTCTGTGGTATTTCCCTGTGATCAGCTGACGATCCTTCCATATCACAGAATTGTAAAAGATCTTAAAGGTATGGAACCGAAAGCTTTCATCGGAAGTATGAAGTTTAATTTTGAACTGATGGCAATGCCGGGATTTCCATGCAAACCGGTAGAAAAGCATTGCTTTGGTCTTTATGTGGATGGGGAATGGTTTCATCTGAAAGCATATCCGGATATTTATGCCAAGAAAGACAGCGTAGGACAGTTGGATGTATCCATTCTTCAGGATAAGGTTCTGGGACCGGTACTTGGGATTGAAGATCCGCGTACAGATGAGAGAATCTGTTTTATGGGAGGAAATCACAAACTGAAAGATCTGGCTGCGGCTGCAGATGAAACGGGTGGCGCCGCTTTTGCTATGTATCCGACTTCGATGGAAGAACTGATGGCGATTGCAGATGAGGGAAAACTGATGCCGCCTAAGAGCACATGGTTTGAGCCGAAGCTTCGAAGTGGTCTTTTTATCCATAAACTTTCAGACTGACAACCGGTTTTTATAGAATTTTAATAAAATGGTCAGGAAAATCTTAGGAAATTACTACAGATTGCTCACATTTATTTTATAAGATATAAACCATGGTGAGCAAATGAGAAAGAGGGGTTTTCATGACAAACGAACAGTATTACGATTGTATCCAGCCATATCAGAATGCATGCCAGATCATGCGGGCCAAGCTGGAGGTGCTGAACGGAAGTCTGTACCAGAAGTCTTCCATATCTCCGATCCATAATATCCAGGAACGGATCAAAGCCAAAAAAAGCATCGAAAAGAAGCTTGAGAAGCTGGGACATTCGGACAGTGTGCAGAATGCCAAGGATTATCTCCGGGATATAGCCGGAATCCGTGTGATCTGCTATTTTATAGATGATATTTATAACCTTGTAAATGCGCTTAAGAGACAGAGTGAACTGATTTTTATCCGTGAGAAGGATTACATACAGAATCCGAAACCTAACGGGTACAGAAGTTATCATGTGATCATTGCCGTACCTGTCTATTATCTGGATACGATGGAATATTTTCCGGTGGAGATACAGCTGCGTACCATGACCATGGATCTGTGGGCAAGTATGGAGCACCGTGTCTGCTACAAGAAACTTCCGGAACACAGAGAAGAGCTGGCTGAGGCATTTTGTCAGTATGCAGATATCCTGGGAAAGATCGAAGAACAGTTTGAAGCGTATAATGAGACTGGAATGCTGGAGGAGATCACACCTTCTGAGGTTGTGGATGCTCCGGCAGAGGGATAGAAATGGAAATTGAAGAAGAATTTATCTCTGGATTCTGCCGCACTATGAATGGCGGAGAGACGGTATGCTGTGAGTATACACAGCGGGAAGACGGAAGCAGAGAGCTGACTTTTATGGACTGTGCACATGAACGATGTGTGAATACAGGGGCCTGCGAAATTTTCAGACAGGCACATGAACTGGAGCAGAAATAAATTTCAGGGAGGAAAGAAATATGAAACATACAGTAAATGCCATGGGCAAACAGTGCCCGATTCCTGTAGTAATGACCAAGAAGATCCTGGATAAAGCAGAACAGGGAGATGAGATCCAGGTTCTTGTGGATAATGAGACTGCAGTAAACAACTTAAGCAGACTTGCCGGAAGTACCGGATGCAGTTTTGTTTCCAGAAAGACGGATGGCGGTTATGAAATCCGTATGGTAGTGAAATCCGATGTACAGGCCAGAACTGCCGCAGAACCGGAAATTGTCTGCACACCTGTTGCACCACAGGGAGATTATACCGTGGCCATTACTTCCGATAAGATGGGAGACGGAGATCCGGAGCTTGGAGCAATCCTTATCAAAGGCTTTGTGTATGCTCTGACACAGCTTGAGACACCGCCGTCTGTAATGCTCTTTTACAATGGAGGAGCGAAGCTTACTGCTTCGGATTCCCCATGCATTGAAGATCTGAAAACTTTGCAGGAGCAGGGCTGTGAGATTCTGACCTGTGGAACCTGTGTGAACTTCTACGGGCTGAAAGAGCCGGCAGTGGGCACCGTGACAAACATGTATGACATTGCGGAGAAACTTACGAAAGCCGGTAAAGTAATCCGCCCATAAAATAGAATATGGAAATGCCGCAGATTTTTCGAAGTCTGCGGCATTTTTGAAATTTTTATAATTTAATATCAATATTCTGTTCTTCAATATTATGACGTTTTGCATAGCCGGTAAGCATCAACGTCAGGGCACCGTCTCCTGTTACATTACATGCAGTTCCAAAGCTGTCCTGCAATGCAAAAATAGTAAGCATCAGAGCAGTACCGGAACTGTCAAATTTCAATACGCCGGTAATGATACCAAGGGAAGCCATAACTGTTCCACCGGGAACGCCCGGAGCACCGATAGCGAATACTCCAAGGAGCAGGCAGAACAGAACCATAGTACCTGGCGTTGGAACAGAACCGTACAGGATCTTGGAAACAGCCATGCAGAAGAAAACTTCTGTAAGAACGGAACCGCAGAGATGGATATTTGCAAACAACGGGATTCCGAAATTTACCAGATCTTTACGAAGAGGTTTTGCCCTGGATGCACACTGAAGGGCTACTGCCAGTGTTGCGGCAGAAGACATGGTTCCTACAGCAGTCAGGTAAGCTGGTGCATAGTGTCGTACAACTTCCAGAGGATTTTCACCGGAGTAGATTCCGGCCAGGATGTACAGAAGCGCCATCCAGATGAAATGTCCGGCAAGAACCAGCACGATGATCTCCAGGAAAACAGGCAGCTGTCTGGTAATCGTACCTTCATAGGCAAGTCCGCAGAAAGTAGAACCGATGAACAGCGGAAGAATCGGAATGATGATCCTTGACACCAGAGCCAGAACGATTTTCTGGAACTCATCCAGAAGACCGGTGACCAGTTTCGCTTTTGTCCAGGTGGCAGCCAGGCCGATCATAACAGAAAAAACAAGAGCACTCATAACCGACATGATCTGCGGGATCTCCAACTCAAAAATTACTTCCGGCAGCTGTTTCAGTCCTGCAGTATAAGAATGAATGGACAGATGCGGAATAATCAAAAATCCGGACGCTGTAGAAAAAAGTGCCGCACCGATGGAAGAACCGTAGGCAAGGATCACAGCAACACCCAGCATTACGGAAGCATTTTTTCCAAGCTTGGTAATGGAGGGGGCAATAAAACCAAGAACGATCAGCGGAACGCAGAAGGTGATGATCTGGCCCAGAATGTACTTGACTGTGACAACAATATTGAGAACTGCCATGGAAATTCCGTTTGTGCTGTACCGGTTCAGAACAAGCCCGGCTAGGATACCCAGGATTACAGCAACAAGGAGTTTAAAAGGCAGACTTTTGAAAAAAGATCCTTTTTTCATTGGAAAACCTCCTCTGATAGTATAAAATAAAGCCAAAACCAATTATAAGATTTTTTTATAAAAAGCACAAGGAGATTTGACATGATTTATCTGGATAACGCTTCTACAAGTTTTCACAAACCGGACTGTGTGGCCAGGGCTGTGGTGGAAGCCATGCAGCAGGCAGGAAACAGTGGAAGAGGAAGCAGTGGAGAAGCTATGGAAGCTTCACGGATTATTTTTGATACAAGATGCAAAATTGCACAGTTATTTGATGTGGAAGGACCGGAATGTGTGGCATTTACCGCAAATGCCACAGAGGCGTTAAACACTGCACTGTTTGGAACTCTGCATCCGGAAAGAGAAAAAGTCCATGCGATCTGTACGGAAATGGACCATAACAGTGTGCTCCGGCCTCTTTACGCGTTGGAGAAAAGAGGTATGGATCTGACCATTCTTCCGGTAGATGGAAAAGGCAGGATTTCTGTAAATGATCTGGAAGCGGCAATCCGCCCGGAGACGAAAGCAATTGTATGTACGCATGCATCGAATCTTACCGGAAACTGTAATGATATCCGTTCCATAGGAGCGATTGCCAGGAAACAGAGAATTCTTTTTATTGTTGATGCTGCACAGACAGCAGGAGTTTTTCCTGTTTCCATGAAAATAGATCAGATTGATATTTTATGTTTTTCCGGACATAAAGGACTGATGGGGCCACAGGGAACGGGGGCCATCTGTGTGCGGCCAGGTGTTTTGGTGGAACCTCTGAAAGTGGGAGGAAGTGGAATTTTAACCTTTCAGAAAGAGCATCCGTCTGACATGCCGGAATCACTGGAAGCCGGCACCCTGAACAGCCACGGAATTGCAGGACTGAGGGCTTCTCTTGAATGGATACAGGAAACCGGAATCCACACAATCCGAAAAAGAGAACAGATGCTGATGTGGCGCTTTTATGACCAGGTAAAAAAAATTCCCGGAGTCGCCGTGTATGGGGATTTTTCCCAGGAAGACCGATCTCCGGTAGTAAGCTTGAATCTTGAAGGAGAAGGTTCCGCGGAAGTTGGGATGATTCTGGGAGAGGATTACGGAATCAGTGTACGTTCCGGCGGACACTGTGCGCCGCTTATGCATAAAGCCCTGGGTACAGAAAAAACAGGGGCTGTGAGGTTCAGTTTTTCCTATTTTAATACAGAGGAAGAAATTGACGCGGCAGCTGCGGCACTTGGAGAACTGGCAGCAGGGATCGAAGACTGAAAAGAAAGGACAGAATGTATGTACCAGAAAATATACGATGTGGTAGAAAAAAGAGGACGTGTAAAGACAGGAATTTTCCTGAACGGCGAGGAAACGGGGCTTAAGTATCTGGTAGAGGAGGACTGCTTTTTTTATCCCGATGGAAAAAAGGCGAAAGAAACAGCCGGAGAATTACTGAAAAAAACAGTGGCAGACGCGGTGGAGACCGGCGTTGTGAAAGTGGGGAATCAGGAAATTTTCGTGGAAACCTATGAGAAGAATCCAAGACTGGTTATTCTTGGCGGAGGACATGTATCTATTCCGGTAGCGGAGATCGGAAAGCTTCTGGGATTTCATATAACGGTGATGGACGACCGTGAGGATTTTGTAACGAAAGAACGTTTTCCGCAGGCAGACGAGAGGATTACCGGCGATTTTGAAACTTTACCGGAGAAAATTCCTCCTTACGAAAATGCCTGGTATGTAGTTGTGATAAGAGGCCATCTCGGGGATTCTGCCTGTGCAAGAGCAATTTTAAAAAGACCGTTTGCTTATTTTGGAATGATCGGAAGCAAAACAAAGGTGCGGATTACCCGGGAAAAACTTCTGGCAGAGGGTTTCACAGAAGATCAGGTGAACAGCATTCATGCTCCTATCGGCCTGCCAATTGGAGGACAGATGCCGGCAGAGATTGCGGTAAGTATTATGGCAGAAATTGTCCAGGAAAAAAACAGACATTTCCGCACTTACTGCGATGAAGAAGTGGAGGCGGCGATCCGCCTTGGAGCAGCAGGAACCATGGTTACTATTATTGAAAAAAAAGGATCTTCTCCACGCGGAACCGGAAGCAAGATGTTTGTATTCCGGGATGGAAGAACTGTTGGAAGTATCGGCGGTGGAAAAGTAGAATTTGAGGCCGGAAAATATGCGTCCCAGGTGCAGGCTGTGGAAACCAGGATTTATGAACTTGGACAGGGAAAAGGGGATCTAGGTATGATCTGCGGGGGAACGGTGAGAGTCCTTTTTGAGCCTGTGAATGCGGGGAAGAATATGCCGGGACTTGCATAATATGCCAAAATCGTGTATATTTGGAGATAATGTTATTGGACGAAATGCCGGGAGGAAAACCGTTTTCCGGTACCGGCGTATAAGGGAGGACCATAAACAATGAAGAAAAAATGTATTTTGGCTTTGATAGCAGCGGCAGCTTTTATGTCACAGGGATGTGGATTTACAGAAGGTACCGATGCAGTGGTAACGGTTGTAGACGCCACACCAACCCCGGAACCGACAGAGGCACCGGAAGCAACCGCAACTCCGACACCGGGAGCAGAAGCGGCGGCAGATTCTACAGCAGCGGCAGATTCTACAACACAGGCAGCAGCTACAGAGCAGACTCCAAGTGGCGTTAATGTGCAGGTTCAGGATGCGACCTACTATGCGGTTGAAGGCGTAAATCTGCGTTCAGATGCCAGTGCAGATGCGGAATTTGTGGCCGGAGTACTTTCCGGAGAAGCGCTGAAATGTACAGGTGTATGTGATAATGGATGGATTCGTGTAGATTATAATGGACAGACCTGTTATGCATCCGGTGATTATGTCAGCACAACACCGCCGGTAGGAGCGGCAACTGCAGATACGGCAGCAGCACAGTAAAAGAAAAAAGCAAAAAACAAAACCCGGTAACTGCGTTCTGGTAAGGAAACCAGAGCAGAGTACCGGGTTATTTATGTTCACAGACTGAGAATGTCTGCTTTATTTTCGTGAAATCTTCCGGGATTTATTCTGGATATACAAGACGATCCGGTTTGATGTCATAGAGAACTTCATTCAGGAATTTTTTTGCAAGGTATTTGGCCATGCCGAGATTCATATCAAGATAATTGCCGCAGTCTTTTGCAGACGCTCCTGGAATCTCACCTTCAAAATCACGGATGAATTCAAACATTTCGATCATAAGAGGTACGATGTCCTTGGATTCATAATCGCCCTTAAGAAGAAGATAGTTTCCTGTACGGCATCCCATAGGCCCCCAGTAAATGATCTTCGGTCCGAATTCCTTATGGTTACGGAGAAAAGTTGCTGCCAGATGTTCCATGGCATGAAGTTCTGCTGTATTCATGACCGGTTCCTCGTTTGGGGAAGTCATACGAATATCAAAGGTGGTGATTACCTGATCGCCTACCGGATCTTTTCGTGAAACATATACACCTGGCTGAAGCTTGATGTGGTCTATGGTAAAACTTGTGATTTTTTCCATGATAATTCCTCACTTTCTGATTCTGAAATAACTTTTGCAGTATTCTAAGCCCAGGTACCGCAGCTTTTATTTTAGCAGAGAACCTTTCGAGATACAAGGGAAGGACTGCGTAAAGTTGACTTTGTGAAAGGATAATGTTAAACTGAGGAAAGCTTACAGGGGGAGAGTAAAAAAACTCATCTGAGAACGTGAAAATCAACGGTTTCAGGATCTGATAAGGAGGATTTATAAATTATGAAACGCAAGGTTTTATCTGTATTGTTTGCGACCGTTCTTACAGCTGGCATGCTGTCAGGATGCGGAAGCAGCGGGAATACTTCTGAGAAGACATCCGACCAGAAGGAAGAATCTCTGGAGGAGGAGACAACACAGGGCCAGACTGCAGTAGATGAAGAGACTGCAGCGAAAGCCGTTTCCGAGGAAGAAGCAGAGAAGGCTGGGTTTACAGACCAGGAAGAAAGTACTGCGGAGGAAGAGAGCAGTTCGGATTCTACTTTGGAGGAAGATTCCACTTTGACAGAAAGTGAAGCAGACAGCACAGAAGAGAGATTTTCAGATGGTTCCGAGGACGCAAAAAAAGCAGGTACTGCAGTAATTGATACCAGCCAGCAGCTTACCGGAACTTATCATGCAGCAATCACAGTGAAAGATTACGGCGAGATTGATGTGGAACTGGATGCGGATACGGCACCTGTTACAGTAACAAATTTTGTAAAACTGGTACAGGAGAACTTTTATGACGGACTGACTTTCCATCGGATCATTGACGGATTTATGATTCAGGGTGGTGATCCCAAGGGCGATGGAACTGGTGGAGCGGATGAGACCATCAAAGGTGAATTTTCCAATAATGGTGTAAAAAATGATATTTCCCATGTAAGGGGAACGATTTCCATGGCAAGAAGTTCTGCTCCGGACAGCGCAAGTTCCCAGTTCTTTATTGTACAGTCTGATTCCACATATCTGGACGGGGATTATGCGGCATTTGGCCATGTGACTTCCGGAATGGATGTTGTAGATCAGATATGTAAGGATGTCACACCAACAGATGGCAATGGCAGTATAGCAAAAGATCAGCAGCCGGTAATCGAAAGTATTCGTATGACTGACTGACAGGAGGAAGAAGGATGCTAAAAGGGAAAACGGTGCTTCTCGGAGTGACAGGAAGCATTGCTGCATACAAAATAGCATATCTGGCCAGTGCATTACATAAGCTTCATGCAGATGTCCATGTACTGATGACAGAAAATGCCACGAATTTTATCAATCCTATTACGTTTGAGACGTTAACCGGAAACAAATGTCTGGTGGACACTTTTGACCGGAATTTTCAGTTCCAGGTAGAGCATGTTTCCATTGCAAAGAAAGCAGATGTGGTAATGATTGCACCGGCCAGTGCCAATGTAATTGGGAAAATTGCCAATGGCCTTGCCGATGATATGCTTACGACAACGGTTATGGCCTGCCGGTGCCAGAAGATTTTTGCGCCGGCCATGAATACTGCCATGTATGAAAATCCGATTGTACAGGATAATATCAGGAAACTTGTTTCCTATGGATATGAAGTGATTACTCCGGCCAGTGGTTATCTTGCCTGCGGAGATACAGGCGCAGGAAAAATGCCGGAACCGGAGACTCTTCTGGAATATATCCTGAAAGAAATTGCTTTTGAGAAAGATCTTTTCGGCAAAAAAGTGCTCGTCACTGCCGGGCCAACGCAGGAGGCGATAGATCCGGTTCGCTGTCTGACTAATCATTCTTCCGGAAAAATGGGATATGCCATTGCAAAAATGGCGATGCTTAGGGGCGCGGAGGTCACGCTGGTAAGCGGACCTACTGCGATTGCACCGCCACTTTTTGTGAAGGTAGTTCCTGTGACAACTGCAAGAGATATGTTTGAGGCAGTGACCACAAGAAGCGATCAGCAGGATATTATCATCAAGGCCGCGGCAGTGGCGGATTACCGTCCGAAACAGGTCAGTGATAACAAAGTTAAGAAAAAAGATGATCGGGTTTCCATAGAACTTGAAAGAACGGATGATATTCTGAAATATCTGGGTCAGCACAAAAAAGATGGTCAGTTCCTCTGCGGATTTTCCATGGAAACCCAGAATATGATCGGTAATTCCAGGGCCAAACTTGAGAAGAAAAATCTGGATATGGTGGCAGCCAACAATCTGAAGGTGGAAGGCGCCGGATTCCAGGGAGATACCAATGTTCTGACCCTGATTACACAGGATGAGGAAGTATCACTCCCACTTATGAGCAAGGAGGATGCAGCTCTTAAAATCCTGGATAAAATTAATTCACTTATTAATCATTAATAAGTCCATCACCGTATTGTATCCGTAAGGAAACTATGGAACAGGCTGTGTTTCCATGAAGTTTCCCGGACGGAACGGTAACAAGGAGGAGAAAAAATGAAAAACAACAGATTTACAACAGCACAGCTCACGTTACTTGGCCTGATGGCAGCAATTCTTCTGCTTATGGCTTACACACCCCTGGGATATCTGAATATCGGGCCACTGGCCATTTCTTTTAATGTGATTCCGGTAGCAATCAGTGCAGTGGTTCTCGGACCGGTAGGTGGAGCCGTGGCAGGTGCGATTTTCGGTCTGACCAGTTTTCTGCAGTGTATTGGCGTAGGAGGTTCCAGCGCAATGGGAGTTGTGCTCTTCGGCATTAATCCGGCATTCGCGTTTATTCAGCGTTTTGTGCCGCGTCTTCTGGATGGTATCTGCCTTGGATATATTTTCCGGGGAATGCGGAAAATCAGCAATACCTATGTAGCCTGTGCCGTAACAGGATTCTTTTCCGCATTTTTGAATACCCTGTTTTTTATGGCAGCGCTTGTAGGACTGTTCGGAAATACCGATTATGTGAAAAATCTGATGGGTGGTCATAACATTATTATCGGCTGCTGTCTGATGGTAGGAATCAATGCAGTATGTGAGATGATCTCTTCTACAGTAATTACAGGTGCAGTGGGAGCAGCACTTTCCAAGGCACATCTGATACCTGCAGCACAGATCAGCCGGGAAAAAGCATAAGTATTTTGTAAAAAAGACGGGAAAAGAAAATTATGATTTTAGCGATTGATATTGGAAATACCAACATTGTTGTGGGATGCATTGATGACAAAAAGACGTATTTTATTGAACGGCTTGCTACTGTGCGGACAAAGACAGAGCTGGAATACGCCGTTGATCTGAAAACAGTACTGGATATTTATCATATTAAAAAGACGGATATCGATGGATGTATCATCTCATCCGTTGTTCCGCAGATTACCAATATTGCAAAACTGGCGGCCGAGAAAATTCTGAAAAAAGAAGTCATGGTGCTTGGGCCTGGTGTAAAAACCGGTCTGAATATTATGATGGACAATCCTGGGCAGTTGGGAGCGGATCTTGTTGCGGATGCGGTAGCTGGTTTGAAGGAGTATTCGGTTCCGTTTATTGTAATTGATATGGGTACGGCAACTACAGTTTCAGTTGTCAACGGCAAGAAACAGTATATTGGCGGGATGATTCTTCCTGGTATTGGAATATCTCTGGATGCGTTAACTGCAAGAGCTTCCCAGTTAAGTGGAATCAGTATTGACGCACCAAAGCATGTTATCGGACGGAATACGATTGAGTGCATGAAGAGTGGTGTGCTTTACAGCAATGCGGCAGCCATTGACGGAATTATCGACCGTGTGGAAGAAGAACTGGGTGAGAAAGCAACGGTCATTGCAACCGGCGGTCTTGCAAAGAAGATTGTTTCCCACTGTAAGAAAGACATTATCCTGGATGAAGATCTTCTTCTTAAGGGATTGCTTATAATTTATGAAAAGAATAAATAATTAAGAAAAATGAGAAAAGAGCTGTCTGTATGCGGAAATCTGTATACAGACAGCTGTTTTTGCATTGTGAGAGGAATTTTCATTTGATAAATCTTCAGCTTCCGGTAAAGGCTTTCCGGAAGTCTTCCGGCACAGGTGCCAGAAACCGTAGTGGCTCTTTGGTAATGGGATGCTCGAATTCCAGTTGAAAAGAATGAAGTGCCTGTCTGCCAATCCGGTCAAATACCGGATGATAGAGAAAATCGCCGGGCAGAGGGCAGCCGATGTAGTTCATATGAACACGGATCTGATGTGTCCGGCCGGTTTCAAGATGGAGCTCAACAAGAGCGTATCCATTGCTGACTGCCAGACGCTCGTAATGCGTTACAGCAGGTTCGCTCCGTTCAAAATTGACTTCCCTGGTAATTACGGAGTCATTTACCCTTGCAATTGGTGCACGGACAGTCCCTTTTTCTGGTGGAATTCCGTCTGTAAGTGCAAGATACGTGCGGCGGATTCTGCGCTGTTTCATCTGAGTGGAAAGAAGAGCACCACTTAAAGGGTTTTTGGCCAGAACCAGCACTCCAGTTGTGTCCCGGTCCAGCCGGTTGATACAGCGGTATACAAACGTTTCTCCCTGCTGTCGGTAGTACCAGGCGACTCCGTTGGCCAGAGTGTTCTCGTAATTTCCGGCAGAAGGATGTACTGGCATGTCCGCCGGTTTATTGAGAACCAGAATATCTTCATCTTCATACAGAATATTCAGGGGTATTTTTACAGGAAGGATGGACTCTTCTGATCCGGCTTCTTCAGGAACGAGAATGCGAAGAACGTCCTGTTCTTTAAGCGCCGTTTTGGCAAAAGAGGGTTGTCCGTTAAGAAGAATGGCATGATCTGCGCGTTTCATGGTAGTCAGGATATGTTTGGAAAAACCGTTGTTCCGGAGAAAAGATAAAATTGAAATCCCGGAATCCTTCGGAGAAATGGTATACGTAATAATTCTCTGCATATAGAACATCCTTTTCTGAATTTTGGCAGCAGAAGCATGCGGGAATATGTTTCTGCTGATTTCTGTTACAGTATAGCATCGGAGACAGAGTTTGTATAGTTTTGCAGAAAAACACAGAAAATATATTGGAAAAAGTGCCGGAAAAGGGTATAATGTCAAAGATAGCAGAATTGATAAAATACAGACAAATAAAGGATAACTTTATAGACAGTGTGGGGGATGAAACAATGGAACAGCAGCATATGTTTACCAACCGGATGATCCGTAATCTTCTGGTTCCGGTTGTGCTGGAACAGATTCTGAATTCGATAATGGGAACCGCAGATACCATGATGGTCAGCAATGTGGGATCTGCGGCTCTTTCTGCGGTGTCTCTGGTAGACTCCATCAATATACTTCTGATCCAGGCCTTTTCGGCGCTGGCAGCAGGAGGTGCCATTGTATGTGCCCAGTATATCGGTCAGAAAAATTATGAGAAAGCAAACATGTCTGCAAGACAGGTGCTGTTTATTATCACTGCAATTTCGGTAGCGGTATCGGCAGTCTGTCTTATTTTTCAGAAACCTCTGCTGCGGTTTATTTTCGGAGCGGTAGAAGCAGATGTCATGCGTGCTTCGGAAACATATTTCTTTTTTACAGCACTGTCGTTTCCGTTTATAGCAGCATATGACTCTGCGGCTTCCATATTCCGTGCTCAGGAGAATACGAAGGGGCCCATGACGATTTCCATGATTTCCAATGTCATGAATATTGGGGGAAATGCGATTCTGATCTGGGTATTTCATCTTGGTGTTGCAGGTGCTGCGCTTTCCACACTGGTTTCCCGTATTTTCTGCGCTGTGGTAGTTCTTTATCAGCTGCGGAAAGACAGGCAGCCCATTGTTGTCCGTGATTATCTGAAGATCCGTCCGGATTGGGGTATGATCAAGCGAATTCTGGGACTGGGCATTCCATCCGGAGTAGAAAACAGTATGTTCCAGCTTGGAAAACTTGCGATTCAGTCAACCGTATCTACTCTGGGAACAACTGCCATTGCAGCCCAGGCGATGACTAATATTCTGGAGAACTTAAATGGAATTGCAGCTATCGGTGTCGGTGTCGGCTTGATGACGATTGTAGGGCAGTGCCTTGGAGCCGGACGGAAAGATGAGGCGGTCTATTACATAAAAAAACTCTGTGTCATTGCGGAATTTGTTATTATCGCAAGCTGTCTGGTCGTTTACATTCTGGCCAGACCGGTTACCATTCTGGGAGGTATGGAAAAAGAAAGTGCCGCAATGTGTATTCATATGATTACATGGATCACGATCGTAAAACCGCTTGTCTGGACAATGGGTTTTGTACCAGGATACGGCCTGCGTGCAGCCGGAGATGTAAAATTTTCCATGATTACCTCCTGCTGTACCATGTGGGCCTGCCGGTTTTGTCTCTGTGTATTTCTCATCCGCGTCCTGGGCTTTGGGCCAATGGGCGTATGGATCGGAATGTTTGCAGACTGGACAGTACGCGGAATCATATTTACATGGAGATTCCACAGCCGCAAGTGGTTGGAGCATAAGGTAATTTAGGAAATTGCCTTATGGGATCCCAAAGCCTTTGGGCGAGGGCGTTTTGGAAAACGGGAGGAAAACCGTGAGGGGGATCATCTCAGAGTTGCGAAGCCCGAAGATCCCCCTCACACTCCCCCTTCTTGGGCACGCAGAAAATTTCCGCATTGTGGCAATGTGAATTTGTCGAGAGGGTGGATGTATGATACTTTGTTGGATGTGTGAGTCTTAGCCGATCTGGGGAGGGACGGAAGGCGGCCTGCGTGGCAGGCCTGTTCCTGGATTACGGATGAGACTGTAAAAAGAGTGAAGGTGTATACATAGTGTAACATTGCCAGAAAATAAAAATTCAAGTTAAAAGTCAGGAACAATCTGCGAAGCAGATATGCTTTCCGTCCGGAGCGACTAATCGGCTCAGACTATCGGGACCGATATCGTGGAATCCATCGCCCCGCCATGGTGTATCATTTCCAATACCGTACGCCCAATTGCGTGGCCGGAGGGGAGGAGCGCGAGGAGGGGAAACGGCCTTCGCAACTCTGAGTGCTTCCCCTCCTCGCAAATTCCCACTGCTTAAAAAGCAACACCAAACGAAAAAACAAAAAATTTCCTACAAAAAATCTCATTTCCCAAAGGAGGCCCCAATAATTTGAATGGATTAGAAAACAAATACATCATAAAAAACAACAAACGCCTCCGCTACGGCTACACTACTGGTTCCTGTGCGGCAGGTGCAGCACGTGGTGCAGTCCGCATGCTGCTTTCCGGTGAATCCTTCTCGGAGGTCACCTTAAACACCCCAAAGGGAATCACTCTTACTCTGGCTCTTCATGACATCACCCGTGGGGAAGATTACGTCTCCTGTGCAGTCCAAAAAGACGCCGGTGACGATCCGGATACCACCAACGGAATTCTGGTCTATGTAAAAGCAGAAAAATTTTTTTCAGGAAATACAGAAAATTCCGGTACACATCCGCAGATTATTCTGGACGGCGGAATCGGTGTAGGCCGAGTTACCAAACCGGGGCTTTCCCAGAAGGTGGGAGAGGCTGCCATCAATCCGGTGCCCAAAGCCATGATTTTAAGAGAAGCCGAAGAGGCAGCCCAGGAATATAATTATGAAGGTGGACTGAAACTTACGGTATCTGTGCCGGAAGGAGAGGAGATTGCAAAAAAAACTTTCAATCCCCGGCTTGGTATCTTAGGTGGAATTTCCATTCTGGGAACCAGCGGAATTGTGGAACCCATGAGTGAAAAAGCACTGATTGAAAGCATCCACGTGGAAATGAAACAGCATTTCTGCCAGGGAGAGAACTACATACTGGTGACACCCGGAAATTATGGTGCAGATTATCTGCGGGAACATATGACCATTCCTTTTGAAAATAATATCAAATGCAGCAATTATGTAGGGGAAACCATTGATATGGCCATTGATATGGGAGTAAAAGGGATTCTTTTTGTGGCCCATATTGGAAAATTCGTGAAAGTTGCCGCAGGGATTATGAATACCCATTCCCACTGTGCAGACGGAAGAATGGAAGTTCTCTGTGCCGCAGCCATCCGTGCAGGAGGCACTCTGGAATGTGCCAAAGAAATTCTGGAAGCTGGAACTACAGATGAAGCGCTGGCGGTTCTTGAACGATATGGAATTCTGAAAGAAACCATGGCCATTGTAATGGAGAAAATCCAGTTTTATCTGGACCACCGTTCCTATGAACAGATTGTACTGGGCGCTGTGGTGTTTTCCAATGTATATGGACTGCTGGGACAGACACGGGATGCGGAAAAACTCATTACAGAAATAAAGAAACAATCCGAAAAATTATAAAAATTTTATTACAAAATAACAGGAACAGAAAAAAATCATTCTGTTAATAAATAGATTACAGGAGGAAAGAAAAATGGCAGGTAAATTATACGGTGTAGGTGTAGGACCAGGAGATCCCGAACTTCTTACCTTAAAAGCACTTCGACTTGTAAAAGAGGCAGAAGTAATTGCACTTCCAGGAGAGATTCCGGAAGATACGGTAGCATTTAAAATTGTAGAGGGTGCTTATCCGGAACTTGGAAAAAAAGAACTCCTTGCAGTTCCTTTTCCAATGTCAAAAGATCCAGAAGTCCTGAAAAGTTATCACGATGCAGGTGCCGAGAAAGTAAAAGCTGTCCTGGATCAGGGGAAAGATGTGGTATTTCTGACACTTGGAGATCCAACCGTTTATTCCACCTATCTCTATGTACATCACAGGCTTGTAGCGCAGGGGTATGACACAGAAATTGTCTGTGGAATCACATCCTTCTGTGCGGTTTCTGCACGTCTGAATACCGGACTTGTGGAAAAAGCAGAGCCTCTCCATGTAATTCCGGCTTCCTATCAGATTGAGGATGCACTGAAACTTCCGGGAACCAAGGTTCTTATGAAAGCCGGAAAGAAAATGAGAAATGTAAAAGAGCAGCTTCTCGCTCAGGGTGCGGAAGCCATGATGATTGAAAACTGCGGAATGCCGGATGAAAAAATCTACAGAAGTGTGGAAGAGATTCCGGAGGATGCGGGATATTATTCTCTGATTATCATTAAAGAAAATAAAGAAAGGACACAGGAATAGTTATGGTACATTTCGTAGGAGCAGGTCCGGGAGCGTCGGATCTTATCACAGTAAGAGGAAAACAGTATCTGGAGGAAGCAGATGTAATTATCTATGCAGGTTCTCTTGTAAATCCGCAGCTTCTGGAGTATTCCAAAGATGTCTGCACCATTCATAACAGTGCAAAGATGACTCTTGAGGAAGTGATTTCCGTTATGGAAAGAGCAGAAGCAGAAGGAAAAATGACCGTTCGTCTGCATACCGGTGACCCGTGTATTTACGGTGCAATCCGTGAGCAGATGGATATTCTGGATGAAAAGGGGATTCCTTATGATTCCTGTCCAGGTGTCAGTGCATTCTGCGGAGCAGCGTCAGCACTGAATCTGGAATATACTCTTCCGGATATTTCTCAGAGTGTAATTATTACCAGAATGGAAGGAAGAACACCGGTTCCGACAAAAGAAAGTATTCAGTCTTTTGCCGCACATAACGCAACAATGGTAATTTTCCTCAGTACAGGTATGCTGGAAGAACTGAGCCGCAGACTGGTAGAGGGCGGTTACCGGGAAGATACACCGGCAGCTATTGTTTATAAGGCAACCTGGCCGGATGAAAAGAAATTTATCTGTACAGTGGGAACTCTTGCACAGACAGCAAAGGAGAACAATATCACAAAGACAGCTCTGATGCTGGTGGGAGATGCAGTAAATGCGGCACATTATGACCGCTCCAAGCTTTATGATCCCGGATTTACAACAGAGTTCCGTGAGGCTACGAAATAGAACATGAATATTTCCGTTATTTGCTTCAGTATGACAGGACTGGAGACAGGGGAAAAACTTCAAAGGGCACTGGAAAAAGAAGGAGATCAGGTTACGCTGGCAAAAAAGAGCCGTTATCTTCCGGATTCGATTTCTGTATCTGTCTCAAAATGGGCAGAGGAGCAGTTTCAGTCCGGAAAAGACGGAGTGATTTTTGTAGGTGCCTGTGGAATTGCGGTTCGAAGCATTGCACCCTATATTGCAGGAAAAAAAACAGATCCTGCTGTGCTGGTAGTGGATGAATGTGGAAAATTCGTGATTTCACTTCTTTCCGGTCATTTGGGCGGAGCAAATGAACTGGCCATCCGATGTGCGAAGGATCTCCAGGCAGTACCTGTGGTAACTACAGCGACAGATCTTCACAGCCGTTTTGCGGTAGATGTTTTTGCAAAAAAAAACGGGTGTGCGATTTTTCATATGAAGGCTGCGAAAGAAGCGTCAGCAGCACTGCTTGCAGGAGAGACGGTTGGGTTTTACAGTGAGTTTCCATGGGAAGGCGAATTGCCGGAGGGACTGATGCTTTGCGGAAAAGACGGAAGCCCCTTAAATAAGAAAGAGGATCAGACAGCTTCAGAAACAGGCAAAGTGCCGGAAACCGGTATTGCGGTGACGTTTCATAAAAGCTGTCTGCCATTTAAAAATACCGTTCACGTAGTACCACCTGACGTAGTTCTGGGAATGGGATGCAGAAAGGGTAAAGATGCTGCAACAATCCAGGCAGCGGCGGAGAAATGTCTGGAAGAAGCAGATCTGTATAAAGAAGCACTGCAGGCGGTCACAAGTATTGATCTGAAAAAAGAGGAGCAAGGTTTACTGTCTTTGGCAGAAACCTGGAACCTTCCATTTCGGACTTTTACCGAAGAAGAGCTGAGAGCAGTAAAAGGAGATTTTACTCCATCAAAATTTGTCAAAAAAATAACAGGTGTAGACAATGTCTGTGAAAGAAGCGCGGTTCTGGGTTGCGGACAGGGTACCCTGATCAGAAAAAAAACAGGCCGGGACGGTGTAACCACCGCCCTTGCAGCCGGAAATCGGAGGATACGTTTTGAGTAAAATTTATGTTGTTGGAATTGGCCCGGGAGCATACGACCAGATGACTGGAAGAGCGATCCGTGCATTAAATGAAAGCGATGTGATCATTGGCTATACTGTATATGTGGATCTTGTAAAAGAATATTTTGCAGGAAAAGAATTTATGACCACCCCGATGAAGAAAGAGGTGGATCGCTGTGTACTTGCCTTTGAGGAAGCAAAAAAAGGAAAAACTGTTTCCATGATCTGCAGTGGAGATGCCGGTGTCTATGGCATGGCAGGTCTGATGTATGAAGTGGGAGAAAATTATCCGGATGTGGAGCTTAACATTATTCCAGGTGTAACAGCTGCAACCGGTGGGGCTGCAGTCCTGGGAGCACCGCTGATTCATGATTTCTGTCTGATCAGCTTAAGTGATCTTCTCACTCCATGGGAAAAAATTGAGGCAAGGCTTCTGGCAGCCGCACAGGCGGATTTTGTAGTATGCCTTTACAATCCATCCAGCAGAAAGCGCAAAGATTATCTTCAGAAAGCCTGTGACCTGATGATGAAATACAAGTCTCCGGATACAGTATGCGGTACAGTTGCTCAGATCGCAAGAGAGGGAGAAACCGCGCAGGTTATGACGTTAAGAGAACTTCGAGACACAGAAGTGGATATGTTTACTACTGTTTTTGTGGGAAATTCCCAGACAAAGAACATAGATGGCAAGATGGTAACGCCAAGAGGATATAAGAATGTATAAAGCCATTGTTTTTGCAGGTACCACAGAAGGTTATGCACTCTGTGAGTTTCTTGCGGAAAATAAAGTTTCGGTGTATGCCTGTGCAGCTACAGAGTACGGTGGCTCTCTTCTTAAAGAAAATGAGTTCCTTCATGTCAGTGCAGGAAGGCTGAAAACAGAAGATATGGAGGAACTTTTCCGAAAGGAAACACCGGAAATTGTTCTGGATGCCACACACCCTTATGCTGCGGAAGTAACAAAAAATATCCGGGCAGCCTGTGAAAATACGGGAGTTCGTTATCAGCGGGTTCTTCGTCCAGAGGGAGAAAAAAGTGAAACGGCAGTTTATGTGGAAAGTACGGAAAAAGCGGCAGAGTTTCTTTGCGGCACAGAAGGAAATATCTTTCTTACTACGGGAAGTAAGGAACTGGCCAAATTCACAGTAATTCCGGATTATAAAGAGAGGCTTTTTGCAAGGGTTCTCTCAATTCCTTCTGTAATCAGTGCCTGCGCGGAACTTGGAGTTGAGGGAAAACATCTCATCGGTATGCAGGGACCGTTTTCGACGGAAATCAATGAAGCAATGCTGCGCCAGTATCAGTGCAGTTATCTGGTGACGAAAGATACCGGGCTGGCGGGAGGATTTCCGGAAAAAATGGAGGCCTGCCGGCGCGCAGGTGTTATTCCGGTGATTATTGGAAGACCACTGAAGGAAGAAGGGCTCTCTCTTTTAGAAGCCAGGGTTTTTCTGGCAAAATTCTTCGGGGTGAGTCTGTCACAGAAGATTTCTCTTGTGGGAATCGGCATGGGGGCAGAAAAAACGCTGACTTTAGAGGGAAAGAAAGCTTTTGAGGAGGCGGAGCTTCTGATCGGAGCCAGACGTATGACGGAAGCCGTGCAGAAACCAGGCCAGGCGGTTCTTCATGAATACCGCAGCGAAAAGATTGCAGAATATATCAAAGCACATCCGGAATACCGGACGGTTGCCATTGCGCTTTCGGGGGATGTGGGATTCTACAGCGGAGCAAAAAAACTTCTGGATCTTCTGGGAGAGGAAGTTCAGGTGATCTGTGGAATTTCTTCTGTGGTATATTTTATGGCAAAAATCGGACTTTCCTGGGATGACGCAAAGATTGTCAGTGCCCACGGAAGAGACTGTAATCTGGTCTCTCTGATCCGGAACAATCGAAAAGTGTTTTCCATTCTTGGAACCGAGGATGGAGTGGCGGCACTTGCATCAAAACTGGTAGATTACAACATGGGGGATGTGACACTTTATGTAGGAGAGAATCTTTCCTATGACCAGGAGAAAATTTTTCACGATAAGGCAGAAAATCTTACGGAATACCATGGAGATGCATTAAGTGTGGTGACAGCGTATAACGAAAATGCCCGGCCTCTGCCGGCAGTTCATGGAATCCGAGATGAAGAATTTCAAAGGGGAAAGGCGCCGATGACAAAGGAAGAGGTACGGACCGTGTCTCTTTCCAAACTTCATCTGTCTGAAGACTCCATCTGTTATGATGTGGGGGCAGGAACAGGGTCTGTATCTGTTGAAATGGCTCTTCGTGCATGGAACGGAAAGGTCTATGCCATTGAGAAAAAAGAAGACGCCCTTGCACTTCTGAAAGAGAATAAACAGAAATTTGCGGTAGATAATCTGGAGATCATATCTGGAATGGCACCGGAGGCTATGATGGAACTGGAGGTTCCGACTCATGCATTTATCGGTGGTTCCTCCGGAAATATGGATGCAATTATAAAACTTCTTCTGGAAAAGAACCCGGAAGTACGTATTGTGATTAACTGTATTACTCTGGAAACGGTTACGGAAGCCATGGAAGCCATCCGCAAATTTGATCTGGAAGACGTGGATATTGTACAGCTTGGAGTTGCAAGATCCAAATCTGTTGGAAGATACCATATGATGATGGGAGAAAACCCGATTTATATTATTTCCTGCAGTGGAAGAGGGGAGGAACCAAAGTGAAAATTCCCAGAGTGCTTCTTGCGGCAGGTGCAAGCGGAAGTGGAAAAACCCTGATTACCTGCGGCCTTCTGCAGGCACTGGTAAACCGGAATTTAAAGACTGCCTCTTTTAAATGTGGACCAGATTATATTGATCCTATGTTCCACAGCCGGGTAATCGGTACGAAATCCAGGAATCTGGATACATTTTTTACAGATGAAAACAGGACCAGATACCTTCTGGCAAAAAATGCCGCAGACTGTGAGATTGCGGTGATGGAAGGTGTCATGGGTTATTATGATGGTGTGGGTGGAACGACATCCAGAGCCAGTGCCTATGATCTTGCAAAAACTACGGATACACCGGTGATTCTGATTGTAAACAGCCGTGGGATGAGTGTATCACTGGCTGCCTATGTGAAGGGATTTCTGGAATATAAGAAAGACAGCCATATCTGTGGAGTGATTTTTAATCAGATGTCTCCGATGTTGTATCCGAGGATGAAACAGCTTCTGGAAGAAGAGCTTTCCGTAAAAGTTCTGGGATATGTACCAAAAGTGGAAGACTGTGTTATTGAAAGCCGTCATCTGGGACTGGTGCTTCCGGAAGAAATTCCGGAACTGAAAAACCGTTTACAGAAACTTGCGGAAGTTTTGGAAAAGACACTGGATATTGACGGAATTCTGGAACTTGCCCAAACTGCACCGGAACTTCAGGCACCGGATTTGAAAAAGCTGATTCAGGAAGACGCTGCATTTGCCTATCATACAGAGGAAAAAGTACGGATTGGTGTGGCAGACGATGAAGCTTTCTGCTTTTTTTATGCGGATAATTTAAATCTTCTGGAACAGATGGGGGCAGAATTGGTAACGTTTTCTCCGATCCATGATGAAAAACTTCCGGAAGATCTGGATGGACTTCTTCTTTGCGGCGGATATCCGGAACTGAACGGAGAAGCGCTGGAAAAGAATCAGAAGATGTGTTTGGCGATTCGAAATGCGATGGAACAAGGAATGCCCTGCCTGGCAGAATGTGGCGGATTTATGTATCTTCATCAGGAGATGGAGGACATGGAAGGCCATTTCCGTAAGGTCTGCGGTGTAATCCGGGGAAGATCTTTTCGGACACCCAGACTTAACAGATTTGGATATATTACTCTTACAGAAAAAGAAAATACCGGACTTGGTGAAATACCTGCCCATGAGTTTCATTATTTTGATTCCACGGACTGTGGCGCCGCGTTCCATGCGTCAAAACCGGCATCCAAAAGAGGCTGGGACTGTATCCACAAAAAGGACCGCATGATGGCAGGATTTCCTCATCTTTATTATTATGGAAATCCGAAGGTTCCGGTGCGTTTTCTGACAGATGCGCTGGAATACAAGAAAGAACGGAGGATGAAGAAAGATGTTGAAATATAGTCTTCCTGCACTGGTTATGGGATTTGTCCTGGATCTTCTTATCGGAGATCCCAGATGGCTGTATCATCCTATCTGTGTCATCGGAAATCTGATTGCGTTGCTGGAAAAAGGAATTCGCAGAATTTTTCCGAAAAGTCATGGAGGGGAACTTGCCGGCGGTTTTGTGACTGTGGTGCTGATCTGTCTGTTCAGTGGCGGAGTACCATTTCTGGTTCTGCATTATCTCTACCGTTTTTCAACAGTGGCTGGATTTATACTGGAAACTTTCTGGTGTTACCAGCTTCTTGCCACCCGCTCCCTGAAAGATGAAAGCATGAAAGTCTATGACCGTCTGAAAAATGGAACATTGGATGAAGCGCGTTATGCGGTATCCATGATTGTCGGCCGTGATACAAAAGAACTTACGGAGATCGGTGTGACAAAAGCAGCAGTGGAAACCGTGGCAGAAAATGCATCAGACGGCGTAATTGCCCCTATGCTTTATATGGCTGTCGGCGGAGTACCGCTGATGTTTTTGTACAAGGGAATCAACACCATGGATTCCATGCTGGGTTATAAAAATGACAGATATCTGTATTTTGGACGAGTTGCCGCAAAGCTGGATGATGTGGCCAATTATATCCCCGCCAGAATTTCCGGCTGGCTGATGGTAGCGGGAACGGTTTTGATAGGAATGAACACAAAAAATGCAGCCAGGATCTATAAAAGAGACCGGAGAAACCATGCAAGCCCCAACTCCGCACAGACGGAAGCAGCTATGGCAGGTGCTCTGGAAGTACAGCTTGCGGGAAATGCGTATTATTTTGGAAAATTATATGAAAAACCTACGATTGGTGATCCGATCCGCCCGGTGGAGCCGGAGGATATCAAAAGAGCCAACCGTTTGATGTATGCGGCATCTGTGCTGGGAATTCTTATATTTTGTCTGATCAGTGCAGGCATTCGTATGTTGTTTTTCTGACCGGCGCAGAAACGTTCTGACCCGGAAAAGATGCAGATAATACATAACAGACAGGAGAGGAACCAATGACAAAACACGTACATGGAGGAGATGTATACAGACATAAAGACTGCCTTGATTTT
Source organism: Blautia sp. MCC269 (assembly GCF_018785655.1). Taxonomy (NCBI): domain Bacteria; kingdom Bacillati; phylum Bacillota; class Clostridia; order Lachnospirales; family Lachnospiraceae; genus Blautia; species Blautia sp. MCC269. The sequence continues at coordinate 27,080 of NZ_WQQE01000039.1, forward strand.
TCAGCGAATCTGAATCCTCTGGGAACACCGGAAAGCGTAAAACAGGCGATTATCGGCAGTCTGGATCATATTGCACAGTATCCTCAGGTAGGCTGTGATCTTCTTCGGGAAAAGATTGCAGAATATGAAGGCGTAAAAAAAGAAGAAATTGTCTGTGGAAATGGTGCGGCAGAAGTGATTTTTACCCTCTGCCGTGCGGTAAAACCCAAAAAGGCGCTGCTTCCCGCGCCGACTTTTGCAGAATACGGACAGGCACTGGAGAGCACGGATTGTAAACTGGAATATTATATGCTGACGGAAAATGAAGGTTTTGTGCTGGGGGAGTCTTATCTGGATATTCTTCACAAAGGACTGGATATGGCATTTTTATGCAATCCGAATAATCCCACCGGTATGCTGATTCCTCACAGGCTTCTGAAACGGATTCTGGAAAAGTGCAGAAAACTTGGGATTCTTCTGGTGGTAGACGAATGTTTTTTGGATTTTGTGAAAGAACCGGAGGAATATTCTCTGAAACGGTCACTTTCGGGATTTAACAATCTTTTTATACTGAAAGCATTTACAAAGAGATATGCCATGGCCGGCGTGCGGCTGGGATATGGGCTTTGTTCCAACCGGAAACTGATGGAGAAAATGGAACTTCATGTTCAGCCCTGGAATGTTTCCACCATGGCGCAGGCTGCGGGAATCCAGGCACTGACAGAGACAAAATATGTAGAGGAAGGAAGACAGCTTGTTTTTCGGGAGTCACAATGGCTGAAAAATGAGATGACCCGCATTGGGTATAAAGTATTTCCGTCGGAAGCAAATTATATTTTCTTTAAAGGGCCGGAAGAACTGTATGAGTTCTGTCTTCGGAAACGCATCCTGATCCGGGACTGCAGCAATTATCCGGGGCTCACCAAAGGCTTTTACAGGATTGCGGTAAAGCGCCATGAGGAAAATGTAAAACTGATCCAGGTACTTGAGGGAGGTATATTATGGCAAAAGCAATAATGGTACAGGGAACCATGTCCAATGCCGGAAAAAGTCTGCTGGCAGCAGGGCTTTGCAGAATTTTTAAGCAGGATGGCTATAAAGTGGCTCCTTTTAAATCACAGAATATGGCCCTGAATTCTTTTATTACAGAGGATGGGCTTGAAATGGGACGTGCCCAGGTCATGCAGGCAGAAGCAGCCGGGATCAAGCCATCGGTACTGATGAATCCAATTCTTCTGAAGCCAACCAATGATGTAGGTTCCCAGGTAATTGTTAACGGAGAAGTTCTTGGAACCATGAGTGCCAGAGATTATTTTAAATATAAAAAGACACTGGTTCCGGATGTAATGAAAGCTTACAATGCCCTTGCGGCAGAAAATGATATCATTGTAATCGAAGGTGCGGGAAGTCCGGCAGAGATCAATCTCAAGGATGAGGACATTGTAAACATGGGAATGGCAAAGATGGCCAAGGCGCCGGTTCTTCTTGTAGGTGACATTGACCGTGGTGGCGTTTTCGCACAGCTGATCGGTACGGTGGAACTTCTGGAAGAAGATGAAAAGGCTATGGTGAAAGGCCTGATCATCAACAAATTCCGTGGGGATAAGACCATTCTGGATCCTGGTGTTGCGATGCTGGAAGAGAGAAGCAAAATTCCGGTTGTGGGAGTGGCTCCATATTTGGATATTCAGGTAGAAGATGAGGACAGCCTTACGGAACGCTTTGACAGAAAACAGGAAGCCGGTGTGATTGATATCGCGGTGATTCGAACTCCTAGGATTTCCAATTTCACAGATTTCAATCCTTTCGAAAGCATTCCGGGCGTTTCACTTCGCTATGTGAAACATCCAAGAGATCTCCATTCTCCGGATATGATTATTCTTCCGGGAACCAAGAACACGATGGGCGATCTGATCTGGATGAGGGAAAGCGGAATGGAAGCGGCAGTTCTGAAAGAGGCTTCCAGAGGAAAGCTGATTTTTGGTGTCTGTGGTGGTTATCAGATGCTGGGAGAAACTTTAAGCGATCCTCATGGAGTGGAAAATGGCGGCTCCATGAAGGGAATGGGCCTTCTTCCCATGGATACCATATTTGCGGAAAAGAAAACAAGGACAAGGGTTCACGGACAGTTTGGACAGCTTTCCGGTGTGTTTGCACCTCTTTCCGGAGCAGAAATTGAAGGTTATGAGATCCATATGGGAGAGAGTATTCGAAAGGAAGATGCGGGTACAGCCACAAAAATTACGGACAGTGTCAGTGGTGAGACCAAAGAGGAAGGCGCTTTTTCCGGAAATGTGTGCGGAACCTATATACATGGAGTCTTTGATAAAGAGGCATCTGCAGAGGCGATTATCCGTGTGATCGGTGAGAAAAAGGGCATTGATGTGGAAAATATGACAGGAGTGGATTTTGCCGCATTTAAAGAGCAGCAGTATGATATCCTGGCGGCAGAGCTTAGAAAACATCTGGATATGAAAAAAATCTATGAGATACTGGAAAACGGGATTACGGAGGACGAATAAAAATGAAAGTTGAGCTTGAAAATGTAAAACCCATGGAGATCGAAAAAAGAAGTTTTGAGATCATTACCGAAGAATTGGGAGACACTCCTCTGATTCCGGGAACAGAGCTGATTGTAAAACGCTGTATTCATACAAGTGCGGATTTTGATTATGCAAAAAATCTCTGTTTTTCTGAGGGTGCGGTAGAAAAGGCAATGGAAGCGATCCGAAATGGTGCGTGCATTGTTACAGATACGCAGATGGCAAAAGCAGGCATCAACAAACGTGCTCTTGCGCGTTACGGCGGTGAGGCATATTGTTTCATGTCCGATGAGGATGTGGCAGCTCTGGCAAAGAAAAACGGAACCACAAGAGCTACAGCCAGTATGGATAAAGCTGCCGAGATGGATGAGAAGCTGATTTTTGCTATTGGAAACGCACCAACTGCCCTGGTTCGTCTCTATGAACTGATTGAGGATGGAAAACTTTCTCCGGAACTGATTATTGGCGTACCGGTAGGCTTTGTAAATGTGGTACAGTCAAAGGAACTGATTATGCATGCAGATGTTCCGTATATTGTGGCAAAAGGACGAAAGGGTGGAAGCAATATTGCGGCGTGTATTGTAAATGCACTGCTTTATATGATTGATAACCGAAGAGATTAAGAATGTAAAAACGCCTCCGCAACTGTTAAAAACAGGCAGCGGAGGCGTTTTTTTCCACAACACTTTTCAGAAGCTGACATGCAGGCAGGAAATCTTTTACAGGAATGGAAGAACAGGAAAGAACCAGTGTGATATCTTCCGGGGTTTCCTTCAGAATTTCCAGACGGAGGCCTTTTTCACGTGCTTTTTTTTTCAGTTCGCTGCCTGAAATTGTGCAGGGAATGGTAAGAGCCAGACTGGTTCCGGCAGCCCCTGTTTTGATCTGGCAGTCTGTACCGAAGGTTTCCCGGACAGCAGTGGAGAGGGCTTTCAGTTTCTGTGCATACAGACGGCGGAGTTTTCTTGTCTGGGAAACCAGGTGGCCGTCACGGATAAACTGGCAGAGAGCAATCTGTTCTGCCTTGGAAGCAGTCTGGTTGTAAAAGTCTGCTTTTTTTTGGTACCGTTCCCGGAGGGTGGGCGGAAGTACCATAAAGCTGACACGGATGGATGGAAGAAGAAGTCTGGAAAAAGATCCGATGTATACAACGTTTTCGCCTCCGGAAAGACCGAAAAGAGATGGTGTTGGTTTCTGCAGATAAACGAATTCATTTTCAAAATCATCTTCAATGATCAGGTGGCCGTTGGCCTGTGCATGGTGAATCAGTTCCAGACGGCGTTTTACAGTCATGATTTCACCCCATTTGGTCATATGGGCAGGAGAAACATAGATTACATCACAGTTTTTATCCCTGTAGTGGACATCAAATCCATAATCTTCAAAAATGGTACTTCCCTGAATAAAGGATGGGGTGGGAAAAGAAACGGTTTTTTGTTCCAGAAGCAGAGGGCAGAGAATCTGGAGAAGACTCTGCAGGCCTGCGCCCACAACAATATCATCCGGAGAGCAGATCACATTTCTGCGTTCCCGGATATAATCGGCGAGAACTTCCCGGAAATCTTTTTCCCCCTGGGGTTCACCGTAGGAAAGCATACGGTCACCCTGACGGAGTGCACTTTTGATGTAACGCTGCCAGAGATCGAAGCGGAAACTTTCCCGGTCTACGCCGGAGGAGGCGAAATCATAAAGACAGGGAGGGACGTCTGCCGCATGTTTTTCCGGAGCAGGAGGATGCTGTTTGGTTGCAATATCGGTAACGTAATAACCGCTCTGTGCCCGGGCGATAATATAACCATCTGCCGCAAGCTGAAGATATGCGTTTTCGATGGTGGTACGGCTCAGCTTCAGCTCCTGGGCACATTTACGGAGTGAAGGCATCTTGCTGCCCGGGAGCAGACGGTTTTCCAGAATCAGCTTCCGGTAATAATGATAAACCTCCAGATAGAGGTGTTCTTTTTTGTGTTCTACGGATATATTCAACATAGGTATGGTAATTTCCTTCCAAAAATGATTGCGTAAACCTGACAATTCATTCTATAATAATACAGAAAAAAACACAAGACTGGAGAATTATGATGAAGAAAATAGCCGTGATCAATGATCTTTCCGGACTGGGAAAATGCTCGCTGACAGCAGCCATTCCAGTAATCTCCGTGATGGGAGTGCAGGCATGCCCGTTTCCTACCGCTGTTTTAAGTAATCAGACAGGATATGAAACTTATTTCTGCGAGGATCTTACTCGGCAGATGACGCCATATATGGAACAGTGGAAAAAGCGGGGATTTATCCCGGATGGAATTTATACAGGTTTTCTCTCGGATGAAAAGCAGGCAGATAAGATCCTGAAATTTATGGATCTGTTTGCCGGTGAGGAGACATTGATTCTTACTGATCCGGTAATGGGCGATGACGGGGAAGTCTACCCGATTTATACAGAGGGACTTCGAAGCCGTTTCCGCGAACTGGTCAGCCGTTCCTATGTAATTACCCCAAACCTTACAGAGGCATTGCTGCTCCTTTACGGAAAAGAAGAAATGGAGAAAAAATGGAAAGTTCTGGAAACTATGCCGGAGGCAGAAAGGCTGGAGAAAATCCAGGAGATCGGACAGCGCCTTGTTCTTGAATTTTCTCTTTCCGCAGTGGTGATTACAGGTGTGAGTTACCGAGAAAACAGCCAGACACCGAAAATGGGAAATCTTGTCCTGGAAAAAGAGAAGGTCTCCTGGGTATTTGCCGAAAAATCCGGTGGAAGTTATTCCGGAACCGGAGATCTTTTTGCGTCAGTGCTCAGTGCCGGGCTGGTGAAAGGATATTCTATGGAAACCTGTGCACATATGGCGGTGGAGTTTATTTCCACATCAATCAGAGACGCAGTATCAGAAGGAACAGACCGTAATGACGGGGTATGCTTTGAAGCGCATCTAGGTATGTTACTTTCATAATAAAGAAAAGGGGAAAAATCATGATTTCAGCAGAAGAACAGAAAAAAGTAATTGCTCTTGTAAAACAGACAAAAGAACTGATTTTAAAAGAGATGAATAACGAAGAAGTAATGGTAAAGGGAGCTGCTAACTATGTGACAAATGTGGATCTGGCCGTGCAGAACTTTCTGAAAGAGGAACTTGGAAAAGCATTTCCGGAGATTTCCCTGATCGCGGAAGAAAAAGAAAACCTGGGACTTTCCAGAGAAAAAACTTACTGGATTCTGGATCCTATTGACGGTACTACAAATCTTATTCTGGATTTTCATATGAGCGCAGTTGCATTGGGACTTTATGAAAACGGTGAGATTGTTTTCGGTATTGTATACAATCCGTTTTCCGATGAACTGTTCCACGGAGCCAAGGGAGAGGGCGCTTATCTCAATGGAAAGAGAATCCATGTATCCGATACCGAAGATTTTGGGGATGCGGTAATTTCCTATGGCTCCACTCCTTACACAAAAGAAGAAGCAAAAAATCTTTTTCCGATTTTTTATCACATCTTTATGAAATGTGCGGATTTCCGTCGTACCGGATCTGCAGAACTCGATATGTGTTATGTTGCCTGTGGAAGGGAGCATGGATATATTGAACGTGACCTGAAACCCTGGGATTATTCTGCGGGAACCATTATTCTTCGTGAAGCAGGCGGTATTGTGAAGAACTGGAAAGGCGAGGAACCGTCCTATCTGAAAAATGAGGACATCCTCGCCTGTGCGCCGCAGTTTGCGGAAATTCTTCTAAAAGAATTATAATTTATTTTTTTGTAACCGATTTTTGTGTTCAAAAAGGGAGATCAGCAGCGTGAGCAGGATTCCGGAAACAGAGAGAAGAATTCCGGCGCGGATTCCCGGGCAGATGTAACGAAGCTCGATCTGGTTTTTCCCTTCTGTCAGAGGAATAGAATACATGCAGTCATCCAGAAGGCCGGCAGTAATCTGCTGGCCGTTTCTGTATATTTTCCAGCCTTTGTCGTAAGGGATGGATAGATAAAGCAGGGAGCTGGAATCAGCAGCAGTACAGGAAACGGAAACATGCCCGTTTTCCAGCTGGAACTCTTCCACAGCTCTGCCTGAAATCTCCTTGGAAACAGCGGCAAGGGCATCCAGATCCAGCGCGTAAAACTGTTCGCCCCCATCCCGGATGAAATATCCATTGTCTGAATGGATGGAAACTTTTGCATAAGCGGCTTCGGAAGCTGCTGGAATATAAAAAGCTGAGGGACTGAGCCACCAGGAATAACGGCTGATATAGGAGTCATTTACATTTAAAGAAGCATTTTCCATAGGGGAATCCCAGGGTATGTTTCCATATAGTGCGTAATTTCCCTCTGGAACAGAAAGGGTGTATACCTGGTCAGTGCCGGAATCGGAATCTCCTTTGGAAGAACAGGTATAGGATAACGGCCGATACAGAGAAACCGGATGTCCGCACAGAATGCTGTACAGATAATTCTGGTATACAAACGGGTCATCGGTCTGCGGAGTCTGTATAGATTCCGAATTGTCATGATAGAGAAAAGCCATCGGCAGTGCAGACGGGTTACAGTATACGGACTTTCCGTTTTCCGCCTCTATAGAATCCAGTTTTGTCAGTCCGTTAACGGGATAGGCAGACAAGGTATATTTTACTCCCAGCAGAGCATCTGCAGCAATGACAGGAGAGTTGGTAATGTTCATATTCAGACCGTTTTCACGGTAACCGATACGTTCCAGAAATTCTCTCTGCGTATCGTCCGGGGAGGAAGTATAACCGGAAATGGAACGGTAATTATAAGCCAGAGCTTCGTTATAATTTGCAGTTGCACCGTCAGTGTACTGAATCTTTGTGGAAGTCTGTGAAATCCGGTAAATGGAACTGTCCGATTCCTTGATTTCGCCGATCTGTTTCTGGGAACCCAGAGAATAAGCGGTGTACTGGCTGTTTTCGTCAGCATGGTAATCATTCATCAGAAAGCTGGCGTTAACTGCCAGTTCTGAAAGGATGATTCCTGTACAAAGCAGAGTGATAACTGCTTTTTTCCATGATTTGAAATTCCGGCTGTACATAAAAAGTCTCACAGAAATCAAGGTAACTGCAGCGTAAAAAACGGTCAGATAGATTTTTGATGTATGTTCACCGGGGTGAATATTATCCAGAAAAAACAGAAGAACCGAAAAAATGATCCATCCTCTGGAAAGAAGAACTGCGGTATGGTCATCCAAGTAAATCAGATAAAAACAGGCAGCCAGAAAGATCAGAGCGGCAATTCCCACATAGGAATATCTGCACCAGTAACTTTCCACAGTTTTGAACAATGAAAATACCATATAAAAAGGTTTCCAGTAAAAAATCAGTGCTATGACAGCAAGAAAACAGGCCAGCATACTTTTTTTCTGTGCAGATAACGTAGAAGAAAGAAAAAGGGCAATAACCGCCAGGATTACCAGAGTACCACAGAACAGAGAAGTACTGTTTGGAGTACTGTGCGCGCCCAGGTGGTAACTTTCCAGAATGGTGGGAAGCTGTCCGACGAAAGAAAAATCCTTCAATGCTGCAAGGTCCAGAGAACCACGGTTGGAATTTCCCATGGCAAGTACAGTGGGTAAAAACAGAACCGCGCTGCACATAAGCCCCAGAAACATAGAGAGGCCATAACGGAATATCATGACCAGGGCTTTTCGTGGAATATGGCTGTATTTTCTTGATGATCCCAGAAAATATAAGGCAAGTTCAAAAAGAAACCACAGGGCGGAAAATACACAGTTGATACCACCGCTGTACCAGTTAAAAAGAATCGACAATGCCACCCAGACAGAAAGCTTCCAGATGGATGATCCATGTATGATCTGATAGGTTCCCAGAAGAATCAGCGGAAGAAGATAGACACCGTCAATCCACATGATATTACTGCTCTGGGCAATGGTATACTGGCAAAGACCGTAACAGCAGGATAAAAGGACAACAAAAAAAGTTCTTGCAGATTCCGTGTTTTCTGTCAGATATTTCCGGAAGCGGTTTACAAGAAAAATACTGAAGGTCATGGAAGCCAGAGATAATTTCAGCAGTACCAGGATGTCAAAAAATGAATGGAGATTTTCTTTTGGAAAAAAGACACTCAGAAGCATAAACGGGGAGGAAAGATAATAGCTGAAAACAGCGATATTGGTACCTCCCAGTGTTTTTCCAAATGTATAAAAAATGCTGTTTTTCTGCGCCAGAACATCCTTGAAATAAGCATAAAAATCCAGATACTGAATGCTGGCATCATCCACAGCCAGTGATTTGTTGCCAAAAGGGGCATAGCCACAGGTGATAAATAAAATCAGTAAAACTGCAAAAGTAAGACCAAATGCAGAAAAATAAATGCGCTTCTTTTTCACAGGTTCCTCCTCCGGGATGATTATAACAGAGCTGGCCGTCAGGCCAGCTCTTCCCATTTTTCATAAAGTTCTTCCAGTTCTTCCGAAATGGCAGCTTTTTCACGGCTTAATTTGGTACATTCTGCCACGTTGGTGCAGACATCCGGGAGAACCATGGTATCGTCAATTTCCTTATCTCTTGTTTCCAGTTCCTCAATGCGGGCTTCCACTTTTTTCAGTTCTGCTTCCCGTTTTCGTTTCTTCGCCTGTTCTTCTTTCATCTGCTGCCAGGAAAGTTTGTTTTCGGAAACCGTTTTTTCTTCCTGAGGGGCCTCGGGAGAATCAATTCCCGGAGCATAGGCGCTGGTCAGTTCTTCTTTTTTCTCCAGATAGTAATCATAATCGCCAATGTAATTGACCACAGCCTGATTGGTAAGTTCCATGATCCTGGTTGCGGTCTGATTGATGAAATAACGGTCATGGGAGACATAAAGGACAGTACCGGTGTAACTTACCAGTGCTTCTTCAAGGATTTCCTTGGAAGCGATATCCAGATGGTTGGTAGGCTCATCCAGAATCAGGAAATTGGCTTCGGAGAGCATCAGCTTGGCAAGGGAAACACGGCCTCGTTCTCCACCGGAAAGTGCGGAGATTTCTTTAAATACATCGTCTCCGGTAAAAAGAAATGCTGCAAGCATATTTCGGATTTCGGTCTCTGTAAGAGTCGGATACGTATCGGAAATCTCCTGGAAAATAGTCTTATCCATATGAAGAACATGATGTTCCTGGTCATAATAACCGATCTGCACCTTGGAACCAAGAGAAAATTTTCCGGCATCTGCTTCGAGAAGACCATTGATAATTTTCAGCATGGTAGTTTTGCCGGTTCCGTTGTTTCCGATCAGTGCCACACGTTCGCCACGTTTGATATCAAAAGAAATATCGGAGAACAGAGTCTGTCCCGGAAATGCCTTGGAGAGTTCCTCCACATGCAGGACATCGTTTCCACTTAATACACGGGGTTCCAGGGAAATCCGCATACGATCCTGAATTTCCAGAGGTTTTTCGATACGCTGTACACGATCCAGCATCTTCTCACGGCTTTCGGCACGTTTGATAGATTTTTCTCTGTTAAAGGACTTCAGTTTGGCAATGACTGCTTCCTGATGTTTGATGTCTCTCTGCTGATTTAAGTATGCCTTGTACTGGGCATCGCGTAGCTGGGCTTTTTTAAGAGCATAAGCAGAGTAGTTTCCACTGTAGACACGGGTCTGTCCGGCCTCAATTTCCACTACCTTTGTGACAACTTTATCAAGGAAATAACGGTCATGGGAGACAATAAATACAGCTCCCGGATAATTCAGAAGGTAGGTTTCCAGCCATGAGATACTTTCCATATCCAGGTGGTTGGTAGGCTCATCCAGAAGCAGGATATCCGGTTTGGAGAGAAGCATCTTGCCAAGGGCAACACGGGTTTTCTGCCCTCCGGAAAGCGTCTCGATCTGTTTGTCAAAATCCTCTTCTGTAAAACCAAGACCCTTTAAAACACCGGTCAGTTCACTTTTGTAGGCATAACCGTTTTCCAGTTCAAACTGATGGGTAAGACGGGTGTAAGTCTCCATCAGACGGTTCAGGTCCTCGCCCTGTACATGGTTCATTTCCTGCTCCAGATTACGGATGCGGCGTTCCATATCAATGATGTGCTGCTTGGTAGTAAGAAGTTCTTCATAAATTGTATGGTGCCCGTGAATGTCCTGATACTGGGCCAGATAGCCGATATTTTTGTCACGTGCAAGAACAACATTGCCGGAGTCAGCGGAAATTTCCTGCATGATGATCCGAAGAAGGGTTGTTTTTCCTGCACCATTGCATCCGATAAGGGCCGCTTTTTCCCGGTCTTCAATGTGGAAGGATGCGTCATTTAAAATTACTTTTTCGCCAAAGGCTTTGCATATATTCTGACATGATAAAATCATAAAAACTGTCCTCCTGTATAAAGAATTGTCTCTGTCTGGTCATAAAACAGGGAAAATCCTCCACCTATTATAACGGAAACCGCCAGGATTTCAAAGAAAAAATCATTTTTTTAAAAAAATATGAAGAAATTTGTACAGAACTCACAACTTTAATTGACAGGAAAATGTCAATTCGGTATAATTAACCTAGTGTAAGGTAAGGAGGAGAACTATCGTGGAGACAAAACAAATCTCGAAAGCGGTGATTAAGCGTCTGCCACGCTATTACCGCTACTTAGGAGAGCTGATGGAAGACAATGTGGAGCGTATTTCTTCCAATGAATTAAGTAAGAAGATGCATACCACAGCTTCCCAGATTCGTCAGGATCTCAATAATTTCGGCGGTTTCGGGCAGCAGGGGTATGGCTATAATGTACATTATCTTTATACGGAAATTGGTAAAATTCTCGGATTGGACATCGTTCATCCGATGATCATTTTAGGTGCCGGTAATCTGGGACAGGCACTTGCCAATTATGTGGACTTTGAGAAACGTGGCTTCAAACTGGTGGGAATTTTTGATGTAAATCCTGTGCTTGAGGGTATTGCAGTCCGCGGACTTGAGATTCAGATGCTCAGTGAACTTCCGTTTTTCCTGAGAGAAAATAATGTAGAGATTGCAATTCTCACTCTTCCGAAGAACAAAGCCAAAGAAATGGCAGATATTCTGGTGGAGAACGGAATCAAAGCAATCTGGAATTTTGCACATCTTGATCTGGAGACACCGGATGATGTAATTGTGGAGAACGTGCATCTTTCCGAAAGTCTTATGACACTGTCTTATAATCTGAGTAAATACAGGCAGGAGCATGTGGAAAAGTAGAAAGTGTTAAGCTGCCGGAAACGGCAGCTTTCTCTATTAAGAGGGGAGGCAGGGCACAGCATGAAAAAAATTGTTACCTGCGAGGAGATGAAGAAGCTGGATGGTGCCACCATTCATCATATCGGAGTGGCATCAGAAGTTCTGATGGAGCGGGCAGCACTGAAAGTAGTAGAAGAAATAGAGAAATATCTCGAAAAAAATGAAAGAATACTGGTTGTATGCGGAAGCGGCAATAACGGAGGCGATGGTATTGCCGTTGCCAGACTGCTTTATCTGAAGGGAATCCGGGCAGAATTCTGCATGGTCGGAAACAAAGACAAAATGACCAGAGAAACGGTGCTTCAGTATAAAATTGCCACAGGATATCAGGTCCCGGAAGTGAATAACCCGGACTGGAGTGAATATACTACTATAGTAGATGCCGTGTTTGGCGTAGGCCTGGTGCGTCCGATCGAGGGACATTATGCGGAAGTTATTCATGAGATGAACAGTGCCCGGGCAAAAAAGATCGCTGTTGACATCCCATCAGGAGTAAACGGAGATACAGGCCTGGAAATGGGAATTGCCTTCAGCGCGGATCTGACTGTTACGTTTGGTTACCGGAAAAGAGGACTTTGCTTTTATCCGGGCAGATTGTATGCAGGAAAGATTGTTACCGCTGATATCGGAATCTATGAGCAGGAAGCTGTAAAGGCATCTGCATGTTGTCTGGAGCAGGAAGACCTGAAACTGTTTCCGGAGCGTGATCCCGGCGGAAATAAGGGAACTTTTGGAAAAATTCTATTTGTTGCCGGAAGCGAGGGAATGTGCGGGGCTGCTTATTTAAGCGCCAGTGCTGCTCTTCATGCCGGGGCGGGAATGGTAAAAATTCAGACAGTAGAAGAAAACAGGATTCCATTGCAGATTCTTCTTCCGGAGGCTATGGTATGCACCCGGTTTGATGAGGAATCCAACGAACAGCTTCTTTCCTGGTGTGATATCCTTGTGATTGGACCGGGACTGGGAACATCGGGGGCCAGCCGTGAGAGAGAACAGTGGTTTCTTACGGCAGCCGCCCGGGAGAAAAAGCCACTGATTCTGGATGCAGACGGACTGAATCTTCTGGCAATGCATCCTCAGTGGAAGGAATTCCTGGGTGAAAATGTTATTCTGACGCCGCATATCGGTGAGATGAGCAGACTTTGTGTAAGAACCATATCGGAAATCCAGGGAACAATTGCACAGACCGCAGTGGACTATGCGAAAGAAACCGGTACCGTATGTGTCCTGAAAGATGCCTGTACAGTAATTACAGATGGGAAAGGCGATCTGTATTTGAACCTTTCCGGTAATTCCGGTATGGCAACTGCCGGAAGCGGAGATGTGCTTTCCGGGCTTCTGGCAGGAGTATTATGTATGTATCTGAAAACGGAGGAACATCCCTCCATGGTTTTAAAGGCCGCGTTAGGTGTTTATCTTCACGGACTTTGCGGCGATCTTGCAGCCGCTGAAAAAGGAAAGCGCAGTATGCTGGCAGGCGATATCATTGAATATCTGCCCCAGGCTTTAGCGATAGGTGAAGAGGAGTCAAAATCATGAAAAAATACGAGAGAGTCAAGGCACTGGTATCTCTGGATGCCATTGCTCATAATTTTGAGGAAATGCACAGAAATGTGAAAGAAGGAACAAAAATCATTGCAGTGATCAAGGCGGATGGCTATGGCCATGGTGCGAGAGCAATTGCACATCTGATTCACGATTATGATTATATCTGGGGTTTTGCCACAGCAACGGCAGAAGAAGCGCTGGAACTGCGTCATGCAGGCGTTACCAAACCAATCCTGATTCTTGGCATTGTATTCGAAGAATATTATGAGGAGCTGGCTGCCAATGACATCCGGATTACCATTTCAGATCTGAATACAGCAGTGGAATATGCGAAGGCAGGAGAGCGTATCGGAAAAAATGTACATATTCATCTGGCATTGGATACAGGAATGACAAGGATCGGATATGCGGATATTCCGGAAAATGCAGTAAAGATTGAAGCGGTTTCCAAAATTCCGAATCTTGTAATTGAAGGAATGTTTACGCATTTTGCCAGAGCAGATGAGTTTGACCGTTCTCCGGCACTTGTACAGCTTGACAGATATCTTCGTTTTGCGGATCTTCTGGAAAAGAGAGGAGTCCATATTCCGGTACGCCACTGTTCCAACAGTGCGGGAATTATCCGTGTGCCGGAGGCAAATCTTAACGTTGTCCGTGCGGGAATTACCATTTACGGTATTTATCCGTCGGAAGAGGTGGAACGGGATGTGATAAAACTGACACCAGCCATGGAACTGAAAAGCCATGTGTCCTATGTGAAAAATGTGGAACGTGGAACTGCGGTAAGTTATGGTGGAACTTTTGTTACAGAACGTTTTACCAGAATGGCAACCATTCCGGTAGGCTATGCGGACGGATATCCCAGACAGCTTTCCAATAAAGGATGGGTTCTGATCCATGGCAAAAAAGCTCCTATTCTTGGACGCGTATGTATGGATCAGTTTATGGTAGATGTTACGGATATTCCTGAGGTAAAAGCCGGAGATGAGGTAACACTGATGGGAAGAGACGGAGAAGAATTTATCAGTGTGGAAACACTGGGAGATCTTTCTGGAAGATTTTCCTACGAGTTTGTCTGTGAGATCAGCAAACGTGTTCCGAGGGTTTATATTAAAGACGGAAAAGAATGCGGAGAAGAAGAGAGCTTTTTTCAGTAAATCAGTAAATTTCGGGTGACAGAAAACCCGGATCAGGCGTAAGACCGATAAAAAAGTACCACTCATGGTATACACAAGGAAATTATGGAAATACTTATCTGTAAAAAGGAATACGGCTTATAAATAAGCCGGACCAGAATCGGAGTGTGAATTGTGTGGTTATAAAAAGAGGGGATATTTTTTATGCGGACTTAAGGCCTGTAGTAGGCAGTGAACAGGGCGGTATCCGGCCGGTACTGATTATTCAGAACGATGTGGGCAACCGGCACAGCCCTACTGTGATCTGCGCGGCCATTACATCAAAAATGAACAAGGCGAAACTGCCGACACATATTGAAATTGATGCATCTGCCTATGGAATTGAGAAGGATTCCGTAATTCTTCTGGAACAGCTTCGTACCATTGATAAGCGGCGGCTGAAAGATAAGGTGTGTCATCTGGACAGTGTCATGCTTGATAAGGTAAATCATGCACTTGAAATCAGCCTGGAGCTTACATTTTAGGGCAATTTCATGGGATTTTTGACAGGTTTGGATTCTGATTCTTGACGAAATCTTCCATAAGTGCTATATTTAACCGAGTTGCAATTATGTAAAACGGTACCTTTGTAACAGGCAGGGGCACGAAAGAAAATATACGGTAACAAGGAGAGGAAGATAACATGTCAGGACATTCAAAATTTGCCAACATCAAACATAAGAAAGAGAAAAATGATGCCAAGAAGGGTAAGATCTTCACAGTCATCGGCCGTGAGATCGTTATGGCAGTAAAGGCCGGCGGCCCGGATCCTGCAAACAACAGCAAACTTCGTGATGTCATTGCAAAAGCAAAAGCAAACAACATGCCGAACGATACCATCGACCGTGGAATCAAGAAGGCAGCAGGTGCTGACTCCGCAGACAGCTACGAGAAAGCTGTATACGAAGGATATGGCCCGAACGGTGTTGCCATTATCGTAGAGACTCTTACAGATAATAAGAACCGTACTGCAGGTAACGTACGTAACGCTTTTACCAAGGGTAACGGAAGCATCGGAACTCAGGGATGTGTATCCTTTATGTTCGATCAGAAAGGCCAGATCATCATCGACAAGGAAGAGCTTGAGGATGAGTGCGGCGAGATGGATGCGGACGAGCTGATGATGACAGCTCTGGATGCAGGTGCTGAGGACTTCAGCGAGGAAGAGGACAGCTTCGAGATCCTTACAGATCCGGATGATTTCAGCGCTGTACGTGAAGCTCTTGAGAAAGCCGGAATTCCGCTTATGGAAGCACAGATCGCCATGATTCCGCAGACTTACGTAGAACTTACCGACGACCAGGCTATCAAGGATCTCCACAGAACACTGGATCTTCTTGATGAGGATGATGACGTTACAGACGTATGGACAAACTGGGACGAGTGATCTTAGAATAGAAAATAATATTTTGCATATAATACCTCCAGAATTTTAGATTCCGGAGGTATTTTTATGGAAAAAAATAAAGAAGAGGGAAAACAGAAGGAACTGGATCGGGAAGAAAGCCAGGACAAGCAGATCCAGGAAACAGGACAGGTAGTGCTGGATGGAAATTCCCGGAAACATAAGGTGGAACTTCTGACGGTAATCGGGGAGATCGAAGGTCATGAATCGGCCCCGTCACACAGTAAAACCACCAAATATGAACATGTACTGCCAAAACTGGCTCTGATCGAGGATGATGAGGAAATTGAAGGACTTCTGATTCTTTTAAATACAGTTGGTGGCGATGTGGAAGCGGGGTTGGCGATTGCGGAAATGATCGCGTCTTTAAGTATTCCCACGGTTTCCCTTGTGCTGGGCGGCGGACATTCCATAGGCGTTCCCATGGCGGTTTCCGCGGACTATTCTTTTATCGTGCCAAGTGCTACCATGGTCATCCATCCGGTGAGGCAGAACGGGATGTTCATCGGTGTGGCACAGACGTACCGCAATATGGAGAAAATCCAGGACCGTATCACTGCCTTTGTATCGAAGCATTCTGATATAACCAAAGAACGGCTGGAAGAACTGATGCTGGATACTTCCCAACTGGTAAAAGATGTGGGAACCATGCTGGAAGGAGAGCAGGCAGTGAAGGAAGGTGTGATTGATGAAGTCGGCGGGATCCGGGATGCCCTGGACAAACTGTATGCCCTGATTGAAGAGAAAAAATCACAGAAATGATCGCTTTTTTATGTGGCTTTTGGTTATATTGGTTAAACATAACTAACGTGGTTACGCTGTGCTGTGGTAAAGAAAATCGACAGAAATTGTAAATCTCCCCTTGCCATATGCAGATTTTTAGCGTATTATTAATAGAGGTTTATAATTTGCGCGAGGAGGAAGACCATGTATAAGGTTTTAAAAGCTGAAACGTTGGCAGCTAAGATCCATCTTATGGTTGTGCATGCACCACGTGTGGCAAGCCACTGTCTGCCAGGACAATTTATCATTGTGAAACTTGACGAGAAGGGTGAGAGAATTCCTCTTACCATCTGCGATTACGATCGCGAGGCTGGAACAGTTACCATCGTATTCCAGGAGATCGGAGCATCTACAATTAAGATGTCCGCACTGAAAGAAGGAGATTCATTCCGTGACTTCGTAGGACCTCTCGGATGTCCATCTGAGTTCGTACACGAAGATATCGAAGAACTCAAGAAGAAGAAACTGGTATTCGTTGCCGGTGGTGTTGGTACCGCACCTGTTTATCCGCAGGTTAAATGGCTTCATGAGCACGGTATCACAGCAGATGTTATCCTTGGTTCCAAGACAAAGGATATGGTTATTCTTGAGAAAGAGCTCGGCGCTGTTTCCAATCTCTACGTCACAACTGATGATGGTTCTTATGGACGTTCTGGTATGGTAACCAAGACTCTTGAGGATCTTGTAACAAACGAAGGCAAACATTATGATGTCTGTGTAGCAATCGGACCGATGATCATGATGAAATTCGTCTGTCTTCTTACCAAGAAACTTGGTATCCACACAATTGTCAGCATGAACCCGATCATGGTTGACGGAACCGGTATGTGCGGCGCTTGTCGTCTTCAGGTCGGTGATGAGATTAAATTTGCCTGTGTAGACGGACCGGAGTTCGACGGACATCTCGTTGACTTTGATCAGGCTATGAAGAGAAGTCAGATGTATAAGACCCAGGAGGGACGTGCATTACTGAAACTTCAGGAAGGCGATACCCACCACGGTGGATGCGGACAGTGCGGAGGTGACAAGTAATGGCAGATGCAAAAATGTTAAAAAAAGTTCCTGTAAGAGAGCAGGATCCGAAGGTACGTGCGACAAACTTCGAGGAAGTATGTCTTGGATATAATCAGGAAGAGGCAATGGAAGAGGCACAGAGATGTCTCGGATGTAAGAAACCGAAATGTGTAGAGGGATGTCCGGTATCCATCAACATTCCTGGATTTATTGAACATATCAAAGAGGGCAACATGGAAGAAGCTTACAAAGTGATCGGATTATCTTCCGCACTTCCAGCTATCTGTGGCCGTGTCTGCCCACAGGAATCCCAGTGTGAGGGACAGTGTATCCGTGGTAAAAAAGGTGAGGCTGTTTCCATCGGTAAACTGGAGAGATTCGTTGCTGACTATGCTCTGGAGCATGACATCAAACCTGCAGGAGCAGAGGGTAAGAACGGACATAAAGTTGCAGTCATCGGTTCCGGTCCTTCCGGACTTACCTGTGCAGGTGACCTTGCAAAGGCAGGATACGATGTAACTGTATTCGAGGCTCTTCATGAGCTTGGCGGTGTTCTTGTTTATGGTATTCCGGAGTTCCGTCTTCCAAAACAGAAAGTCGTTAAGAAAGAGATCGAGAAAGTTAAAGAGCTTGGTGTTAAATTCGAGACAAACGTTGTCATCGGTAAATCTACAACCATCGACCAGCTGATCGAGGAAGAGGGATTTGAGGCCGTATTCATCGGTTCCGGTGCAGGTCTTCCGATGTTCATGGGTATCCCGGGTGAGAATGCAAGTGGTGTATTCTCCGCAAACGAGTACCTGACAAGAAGTAACCTCATGAAAGCATTCGATGATTCCTACGATACACCGATCGCAGCAGGCAAGAAAGTTGCAGTTGTCGGCGGTGGTAACGTTGCTATGGATGCTGCAAGAACAGCTCTGAGACTTGGCGCTGAGGTACATATCGTATACAGAAGAAGTGAGGCAGAGCTTCCTGCACGAGCAGAGGAAGTTCATCACGCTAAGGAAGAGGGTATCATCTTTGATCTTCTTACCAATCCGAAGGAGATCCTTGTAGATGAGAACGGCCATGTAAATGGTATGAAGGTTGTCAAGATGGAGCTTGGCGAGCCGGATGCTTCCGGAAGAAGACGCCCGGTAGAGATTCCTGGTTCCGAGTATGAGATGGACGTAGATACTGTTATCATGTCCCTTGGTACTTCACCGAACCCGCTGATCTCTTCCACAACAAAAGGCCTTGATATCAACAAGAGAAGATGTATCGTTGCCGAGGAAGAAACCGGTAAGACATCCAAGGACGGCGTATATGCCGGTGGTGATGCCGTTACAGGTGCAGCTACTGTAATCCTTGCTATGGGTGCAGGTAAAGCTGGTGCAAGAGGTATCGACGAATATCTGAAAAACAAATAAAAAGAAGATTCGTTTTTAGATCCAGGCTTCCGGTTGCTGATTCACAGTAACCGGAAGTTTTTTGTATATACAATTATAATTTTAAGAAAAAGAACATTTGTTTGAATGATTGCTTAAGTGTGGATTGTAAGTTTCCGGTAATTATGCTATAATGTGTTGGAAAAATTTTTAGAAAAGGAAATATCATTATGTCAGTGATACATGCGATTATATTGGGAATTCTTCAGGGAATTACAGAATTTTTGCCGGTGAGCAGTTTTGGACACCTTTGTGCAGCCCAGGATCTTCTTAACGGATCAAGAGGTTCCGGGGTGCTTTTTGAAGTAATGCTTCATCTGGGAACCATGGTAGCTCTGATTCTCGTTTTTCTGAAAGATATCAAAAAAATCGGAATCGAACTGATCGGAATGATTTTGGATCTGATCGGAAATGCCAATATTTTTCTTTATAACAGAAGAACCGGTAAAAATTTGACCTATGCAAAAATTGTGCACGGAACTTACCGGAAACTTACTGCTCTGATCCTTGTTTCAACAATTCCTACAGCATTAATTGGATATCAGTGTAAGCGCCTTGTTGTACGCAGTGCGTCTTCACATATGTTTTCGGGAATTGGAATTCTGCTTACAGGAGTAATTCTTCTTGTTGTGGATTACAGCAATATAAACGGGAACAAGGGTACAAGGGAAGTAAATTTCGGAGATGCCATGTGGATGGGAATCTGTCAGGGAATTTCAGTATTTCCCGGACTTTCCAGATTCGGACTTACACTGAGCGTTGGACTTTTCTGCGGACTGAGCCGGAAATTTGCGGTTAAGTATTCTCTTTTAATGAGTATACCGGCTGTGATTGGAGCTTTTTTTGTAGAAATGGGCGAGTTTACAGCGGTAAGTATGACGGTGGGAAAAGGATTTACCTATGTCCTTGGAATGTTGGTGGCCGGAATTACAGGGTATCTGGTAATCCGGTTCATGCTTAAGCTTTCGAATCAGGTCAGACTGCGTTATTTTGCATTTTATTCCTTTGCAGCCGGTATCCTTATTCTGGCAGCAAATTATATTTGATATCAACTGGAGGGAGTCTGACAATGGCAGCTTCAAAAACAACAAAAAAAAGAAAAGGGAAAACTGCGACAAAACAGCAGAGCGCTGGAAACCGATTTCAGACAGAAATACTGATTCTGGTTATGTTTGCAGCCTGCCTGATTCTGATGATCAGTGCGTTTGGCATGGGTGGTATCGTAGGAAATGCCATCAGCAGCATCTGTTTTGGAATCATGGGATTGTGTGCATATCTGTTTCCAGTAGTTTTGTTTGGGGGAGTTACGTTTCTGATTGTCAATAATAAGAACCGTCTTGCTTATAAGAAGATTTTTGCCGGAATTGTGTTTTTTGCCTTTTTATGCGGACTTTTACAGCTTCTTACAGAAGGTTACACACCAAGTACAACTTTTGCGGATTATTATGCACTCAGTTCGGAGTATCATACAGGAGGAGGCGTGATTGGAGGTGCAGTATGTATTTCCACAGCTTCCGCATTTGGTACAGTTGGAGGCGTGGTGATCATTGTACTGGTACTGATGGTTTCCATGATTATTATTACGCAGAGATCTTTTTTCGGGTTTATGAATAAAATTCTGGATCTGTTTGCAGATGCTGCCCGGGAGGGAAGAGAGGCATATCTGGAGGCACAGCCGGACAGAGAAAAGCAAAAAGAACTCCGAAGGAAAATCCGTGCTGAGAGAAGAGCAGAAAAGATCCGTCAGCTGGAAGAGGAATTGGAAGAGGAAGAATTGGCGTTTGCGGAAGAAACCACCAAGAAAACATCCAGAAAACGTAAAGGAAAATCAAAAAAAGAAGAAAATAAAAGACAGGCAGCTGTAAAAGCCAACCGAAAAGGGGAATTTAATCTGCCTTCTTTTCTGGATGAGGAGAAGGCTGCGCTTCCATCGGATACAGATTTGCCAGAAGCAGAGGAAACAGAGGGACAGGAGGAAATCCGGCCGGCTTCCCATGAGAACATGGAATTTCAGATTCACAGATCTCAGCCGCAGACAGTGACTGAAGAAGTGGAAGAACCAGATTTTGAAAAAGATATCCAGGAAGTCTCAGAAGATGAGTATGACGGTTATGAAGATGTTGCGGTTCCGGAAATGTCTCCGGTTCTGGAAACAGAAAAAAAAGCTTCCACAAATAACCCCAAATCTTCACAGAAAGAAATTGAACATGGGATCAAAAATATTCAGCATGAGATCAGTCAGAAGGAAGTTGCAGAGAAAAAACCATATCAGTATCCTCCACTGAAACTTCTGAAGCGAGGTGATGGCAGATCTCAGGGAGATTCTGATGCACACTTAAGAAAAACAGCTCAGAAGCTGCAGGAAACACTGCACAATTTTGGCGTAAATGTAACGATTACCAATGTCAGTTGCGGCCCGACAGTAACCCGTTATGAGCTGCAGCCGGAGATGGGTGTTAAAGTCAGCAAGATTGTAGGTCTTTCGGATGATATTAAACTGAATCTTGCAACACCGGATATTCGTATTGAGGCACCGATTCCCGGAAAAGCTGCTGTGGGAATTGAAGTTCCAAATAAAGAAAACAGTCCGGTTATGCTTCGAGATCTTCTGCAGTCTGAGGAGTTCAAAAATGCCAAGTCAAAGCTTTCTTTTGCGGCAGGTAAAGATATTGCAGGGAAACCGGTTGTGGCAGATATTGCAAAGATGCCGCATCTTCTGATCGCAGGAGCTACCGGTTCCGGTAAATCGGTATGCATCAATACTTTGATTATCAGTATTCTTTATAAGGCAACACCAGATGAAGTTCGTCTGATTATGATTGACCCGAAAGTTGTTGAATTAAGTGTATATAATGGAATTCCACATCTGTTTATTCCGGTAGTTACAGATCCGAAAAAAGCGGCCGGAGCACTGAACTGGGCGGTTTCAGAGATGACAAGCCGTTATAATGCTTTTGCGGAGTATGGTGTACGTAACCTTGGAGAATATAATAAAAAAGTTGCGAATATGCGTGTACCGGAAGGGGAAAAAGCACCCGAAAAGATGCCACAGATCGTAATTATTGTAGACGAGCTTGCGGATCTTATGATGGTAGCGCCGGGCGAAGTGGAAGATGCCATCTGCCGTCTGGCCCAGCTTGCACGTGCAGCCGGCATTCATCTGATTATTGCCACACAGAGACCTTCGGTTAATGTTATTACAGGACTGATTAAGGCAAATATGCCGTCCAGAATTGCATTTTCCGTATCTTCCGGTGTGGATTCCAGAACAATTCTTGACATGAACGGCGCAGAAAAACTTCTCGGAAAAGGTGATATGCTGTTTTATCCACAGGGATATCAGAAACCTGCCAGACTTCAGGGCGCCTTTGTGTCTGACGAGGAAGTCAGCGCTGTTGTGGAATATGTTTCCGACAAAAATCAGGGAGCGGTTTATGATACCGCCATTGAGAAGCAGGTAAATACTGCCACGGTTCCCGGAGGAGCAGGTGGCGGTGACAGAGACGTATATTTTACAGAAGCCGGCAAATTTATTATTGAGAAAGAGAAGGCCTCCATTGGCATGCTTCAGCGTATGTTTAAAATCGGTTTCAACCGTGCGGCCAGAATCATGGATCAGCTCTGCGATGCAGGAGTCGTAGGTCCGGAGGAAGGAACCAAACCAAGGAAAGTTCTGATGTCTGCGGAAGAATTTGAGAATTATCTGGAGGAGAATGGCGGATGAAAATAAGCGTTCTGACAGTAGGAAAAATAAAAGAGAAATATTTACGAGATGCCATTGCAGAGTATTCCAAACGTTTAAGCCGTTATTGCAAACTGGAGATTATAGAAGTATCTGATGAAAAAACACCGGATAATGCCAGCGAAACGGTAGAAGAGGCAATCAGAAATAAAGAGGGTGAGCGCCTTTTGAAATATATCCGGGACGATGCTTTTGTAATTACACTGGAAATTGCAGGAGAACAGCTGACATCTGAGAAATTTGCAGAGAAAATCAATACTCTTGGCATCCGGGGAACCAGCTATATCCAGTTTGTAATTGGAGGTTCCATTGGACTTGGAAAAGAGGTGCTGAAAAGATCCGATTATGGACTTAGCTTTTCAAAAATGACATTTCCTCATCAGCTGATGAGGGTGATTCTGCTGGAACAGATTTACCGGAGTTACCGGATCATAAGTGGAGAACCTTATCATAAATAAAATTAAAAAGGAAGCCTTTCACCATTACTTTTAAGTAACAGTGGAAGGCTTTTTATGTGTGGGAAATTTCGCAATATGGATGAAGAATCTGTACTGCATGAGAAATTTTACCGAATAAGTAAAAATTTGCAAAAAAGATTGACGAGACTAACTCATTATTGTATAACAAAGTTATAGAGATATAACAATTATAGCAGAGGGAGTTATCTGGTATGAAAAACAGAAAACGAAAATCAGCTGCTGCACTGGCGGCAGGGATGTCTGTACTCCTGGGGGCCGGTACAATTGCAGGTGCTACAGAACAGACGGATAATAACAAGATCAGCAGGGAAGAAACGGTATATGTAAATACAGAAGCAGATGGAACTGTAAAAGAAGTTACAGTTTCAGAGTGGCTGAAAAATGTAAAGGCAGCATCTGGCTCCACGCTTGCGGATGTTTCAGAATTAAGTGAAATCAAGAATACAAAAGGGGACGAGGAATTTACTCAGGATGGAAAAAATATTACCTGGGAAACCGATGGCAGGGATATCCATTATGAAGGAAAAACAGATAAGGAGCTTCCTGTAACCGTTACTTTTACCTATGAACTGGACGGTAAAGAAATAAAACCGGAAGATCTTGCAGGAAAAACCGGTCATCTGAAAATTCATGTAACCTATGAAAACCGTGCAGTTACCACAAAAAAAATTAATGGAAAAACAGAAAAATTATATTCTCCTTTTATGATGATTACAGGGATGATTCTGTCTACAGATAATTTTTCCAATGTAACGGTTGATAATGGCAAAGTAGTGGAAGATGATTCCAGAAATATTGTACTTGGAATTGCAATGCCCGGATTAAAGGAAAGCCTGGATCTTACGGAAGATGTGGAAAAGGATCTCAGCATTCCGGAAGATTTTACTGTGGAAGCAGATGTGACAGACTGTGAAATGAGTTCTTCTTTTACAGTGGCAATGACAGATGTGCTGGATGAAGTTGATCTGGATGATCTGGACAGTGTGGATGATCTGCAGGATTCCATAAAGAAGATGACAAAAGCAGCGTCAAAACTGGTAAAAGGAACAAAATCACTTTCAGAAGGTGTGAACACCCTTGATGAAAAATATAAAGAATTTGATGAGGGAATTGCCGCATTAAGTACCGGTGTTTCCGCACTGGAATCAGGGGCTGGGAAACTGGATGACGGAGTGGGAACTTTAAGTACCGGTGCTTTTGCTCTCAGCGAAGGCGCGTCGCAGCTGGCACAGGGAATTTCCGCTTATACTGCGGGAACCGGAACTCTTGCGACAGGACTGAAGCAGTACACCGGCGGAGTCGATACTGTCAGCGACAGTATGGATAAAGTTGCAAACGGAGTCAATTCCTATACAGAAGGGGTCGACAGTTATGTTTCCGGTGGAAGCAGTCTGTCAGACGGAACAATGGCATATGTAAACGGTGCTTCCACACTGACCGGTTATATGAAGAAATACATAGAGGGAAGTGATGCACTTACCGGAGGAATGCTTAAATATTTAAACGGTATACAGACACTGCTTTCCGGTATGGGTACCGTAATTCCGCAGACAGATGAGACAGTAAAAAGTGCAAAGACGGCTGTGGAAAAAATGAAAGCAATGGCAGATTCTCTGGACAGTGATACTTTGAACGATTTTTCCGGAAATATGGAAGAATATGCCGGAAAAGTTTCCGCTTATAATGTACAGATGCAGGAATATGTGGCCGGTGTAGAACAGCTTGGAGAGAAGATTACAGCACTTCGGGAACAGATCGCAAAGACAACAGATACAGAAAGTACAGAAGAGATAACATCCGACGTTCAGGAAGCGGCAGATACTCTGAAAAATAATGCAGATACCATGAATGCACAGGCGGATATCATAGAAAACTGGGCAGACAATGCCGGAGAAACAACGACAGATATGACTGCAATTGAAGAAGGCCTTTCCGGTGTGAAAAATAATCTTTCAGCAGCAGAAAATGCACTTTCGGGAATTGATTACAGTACCATGGATGAAGGAACCGCAGCGGCAGTTCAGGAAGCCCTTGGCGCTATCTCAGCAGCCAGAAGCGCGGCCGATGGAATAGATACTTCTTCTGCAAACGGACAGATGGCGGATACTTCAGCGTTGAAAAACGCGGCAGAAGCTTTACGCAGTTCGGCATCAGAAGCCGATGGTGCAAAACAGAAAGCAATGTCCGCAGTAGAAAATCTCACTGCGCTGAATCACACATCTGCTTCTGCGGGAAGTGCATTGTCAGATCTTCAGAAAGCAGTCAGTGAGCTGGAAGAAGATGTGAAGAATCTGACAGAAAAGGATCAGGATCTGAAAAATACAGGAAATACACTTTCTGATACCGGCAGACAATTATCAGACACGGCCCGGAATATGGACGATGCTTTTGGTAGCTTAAGTGAACAGATTCCGGAAATTCAGTCAGAGATCAATAAATTAAAGGATACGGCAGATGCTCTTTCCAGTGCAAATGAAACACTTCAGTCCGGTTATCAGCAGAATCTGACCAATGCAAATGAGCAGTTTCAGAAAAATTCCGAGGATCTGAATGCTATGGGAAGTGCTGTGAATTCCGGAATTACAGACCTTCAGGGAAAAAAGAATGCCAATGCCAGTGCACTGTTAAAAGGTGCAAAATCTCTGAAAAAAGCAGGAAAGACACTGACCGAGGGAAGCAGCCAGATACAGGAGGCAATTACACAGCTTAAAAAAGGCATTCAGACGATTTCCGCAAACAGCAGTGCACTTAACAATGGAGCGGATCAGCTGGTTTCTTCGGGTAGTCAGCTGGAACAGGGGGCAGGACAGCTCTTTGCAGGAAGTAGCACCCTTGCGTCCGGAACGCAGACTTTAAAAAGCGGAACTTCCGCTCTTGCATCTGGCGTAGGAACTCTGCAGAGCGGAGCGGATAAACTGAAAGAGGCCAGCGGACAGGTGCAGGAGGGAATCAGCAAACTTGCAGATGGCGCAAAGACATTAAGTGACGGTCAGAAAAAGTTCTATAAAGAAGGTGTGAAAAAACTGGACGATGCAGTAAACAAAGATCTGAAAAATGTGATAGACCGTTTCCGTGCACTGAAATCGGAGGCGGTTTCTTATGACAGTTTCACACAGCGTGCAGAGGATATGGATGGAAGTGTAAAATTTATTTATGAGACAGAAGCAATCGAAGTCAGCGAGGAAGAATAATGACCGGAATTCTGCCGGATAACAGCAGAGAGAGTCAGGCGGATTCCTGCAAATATCTTGACAATTTCCAGATTTGTAGTATGATAAGAAAAGAGTAGCACTCATAAGAAAAGAGTGCTAATAAATACAGAAAGAAGGAAATAAACATGGCATTAAAACCAGTTGCAGACAGAGTGATCGTGAAATATTTTGAGACAGAGGATAAGACAGCATCCGGTATCGTTCTTCCGGACAGCTCCAAGGAAAAGACACAGCAGGCAGAAGTTATTGCTGTTGGTTCCGGTAAGATTGTAGACGGAAAAGAAGTACCGGTACAGGTAAAACCTGGTGACCGTGTAATCTACGGAAAATACACAGGAACTGAGATCAAATACGAAGGTGAGAAATATCTGGTTATCAATGCGGATGATATTATTGCCATTGTAAAAGACTGATGAAGAATTTTTACCGTAATTTTCTGAAATTATGCTCCATGCTGGTTTTGCAGAATGTAGTAACGTTAAGTGTCAACCTTGCTGACAATATTATGCTTGGCGCATTTAGCGAGACTGCATTATCCGGAGTAACCACTGTAAATCAGGTACAGTTCGTCTTTCAGCAGCTACTTATGGCGCTGGGAGACGGACTTGTCATATTCGGAAGCCAGTACTGGGGAAAGAAAGAGACAAAACCGGTGAGAAAGATCAGTGCCTGGGCCATGTGCACAGGCATTTTTATTGCTCTCATTCTGTTTATCCTGGCAAGCTTTTTTCCGCGTCAGCTGCTGGGGCTTTTCACAACAGATCAGACAATTATTGAAGCCGGTCTTTCCTATCTTGCGATCATCCGTTTTACCTACTTTTTCTTTGCAGTGACACAGATTTTGCTGGCTACGCTGCGCTGTGTGGAAATCGCGGGGATCGCTTTCGGGCTTTCTGTCATGACTCTGATAATTAACTGCAGCATTAACTGGATTCTGATTTACGGACATTTTGGTGCGCCCAGGATGGGTGCGGCAGGAGCAGCGGTGGGAACACTGACGGCCCGTATTGCGGAGATCTGCGTACTGATCACTTATATTTCTAAAAAACAGAGCTGGATCGGTATCCGTATCCAGGATTATCTGCAGGCAGATTGGAAGTTCGGACGGAAATATTATAAAGTGGTATGCCCTCTGCTTGTGATCCAGGGACTTTGGGGTGTAAATACAGCGCTTCAGACAGCAATTCTGGGCCACATGACGGCAGCAGCCATTGCAGCCAACAGTGCAGCGTCCAATCTGTTTCTGATGGTAAAATCCGCAGCTGTGGGAGCTGCTTCCGCCGCATCGGTTACCATGGGAAAAACCATAGGTTCCGGAGATCTGAAGCTTGCAAAACTCTATTCCAAAAAACTTCAGAAACTTTTTGTAGTCATGGGAATTATCTGTGGTGTGCTGCTTTTCTTTATCCGTATTCCGGTCTTAAGCCTTTACCAGCTTTCTCCGGAAACCAGAGAAATGGCGAATACATTTCTTATTATCTTAAGCGTGGTGATGTTGGGAATGTCTTATCAGATGCCTACCAATGGAGGCATTATTCGGGGAAGTGGCAGTATTGCCTATTCCATGAAGGTGGATCTAATTAGTACCTGGGCGATTGTGATCCCGTTATCCATGTTCATGGCATTTGTGGTCAAAGCATCACCGGCCATCGTGGTGTGCTGCCTTAACGCAGATCAGATTTTTAAGTGTGTACCCGCATTTCTGAAATGCCATTACGGGCACTGGATCAAAACCATGACAAATATTTCTTGACGCCTATCCTCCCTGTAGGTAGAATAAAAGATAAGGTTT
The DNA here is from genome assembly GCF_018785655.1 of Blautia sp. MCC269. Taxonomy (NCBI): domain Bacteria; kingdom Bacillati; phylum Bacillota; class Clostridia; order Lachnospirales; family Lachnospiraceae; genus Blautia; species Blautia sp. MCC269. The sequence goes on from NZ_WQQE01000039.1 coordinate 55,384, forward strand.
TATGTGCGAAAGGGAAATTCCGGATAGAATTTCAGGATAAGCTTGACAAAAATATGAGGATATAGTACCATCGTACATATATCATAGTAACTCAGTGGGAAAACGGGAATACCCGCTGAGCCAGAGGAGGAACAAAGAGATGAGAAAAAAAGTACTGGCAGCGCTTCTGGCAGCTGCAGTAGCAGGAACGACTGTTATGGCAGGAACAGCAGTATTTGCGGCAGAGAACACCGAAGGAGCCAAGGCTGCCGGCGGTAATATTACAATTGCAGAAACCACAGATCCTCAGAATATCAATCCACTGTATGTTGTGGATCAGACAAGTTTTGATATGATGCAGGCACTGTACAGCCCGTTTTTTGAGATAGTGAACGGAGAGATGTATTACGGAAACGGACTTTGTGAGAGCGTGACAGCCAATGAGGATGCCAGCGAGTTTACTCTGAAGCTGAAGGACGGACTGAAATGGCATGACGGTGAGCCGCTTACTGCTGATGATGTGGTATTTACCATGCAGGTTCTGGTAGATGAGAAACAGAATGTGCCATATTCTTCTTACGGATATGTGAATGATAAGGCAGTAGAGGCAGAAAAAATTGATGATCTTACTGTAAAACTTTCCCTTGGATCTTCTTCCGCAGGATTTCTTGGCGGTTTAAGCCAGGTTTACTGTATTCCGAAACACATTTATGAAGGTGTGGAGAATATCGGAGAGAGCGATCTGAACAATAAGCCGGTAGGAAACGGACCGTTTAAGTTCGAGGAGTACAAATCCGGTGAGTACCTTAAAGTAACAAAATTCGATGATTATTATGAAGATGTAAATCTGGATTCCATCACTTTCAAGATCGTTAAAGATTCCAGTTCCGCCAATGCGGCACTTGCAAGCGGTGATCTGGATGCACGTCTGATCAGCGCGGATGATTACGATACAGTCAGTGCATACGACAACGTAAATATCAATACCTACAATTCCGGACGTGTTAATGCCATGTTCATGAATGAGCTGAATGAAGATCTTCAGGATGTAAAGGTACGTCAGGCTATTGCATACGCACTGAATAAAGAGGAATTCTGTCAGTTTGCATTCATTTCCGAAGATTATGCAGAACCGGCGGATTCCCTGTTTACACCGGATACCCTTTATTATGCAAAACCGGACAATACTTATGACAATGATCCGGCCAAGGCACAGCAGCTTCTTTCCGAAGCAGGAAAGACATCTCTTTCTCTGAATCTGATGTATATCTCCACAGACAAGACTATGGAGAGTGAGGCCCTGTATGTACAGTCTGCACTTGCAAATGTGGGAATCACGGTAAATCTTGTTCCGACAGACGAATCAACATTCAAGAATAAAACCAAGGATCCGGAATGTACAGATTATGACCTGGTATTAAGCTTTTATACTTTAGGTGAGGAACCGAGTCTTTATGCGGATATGTGCTCTTCCGACAGCCGTTCCAACTACTCCAGAATCAAAGATACGGATCTGGATGCACTGTGGGAAAAAGGAAACAGTACAGCAGATGAGACAGAGCGCAGTGACATATATAAAGAAATTCAGAATACCATCAACGATAATATGTATATTTATCCGATCGCGTATTCCAATGGATTCTATGCGGTAAATAAGGATTTTGGCGGATTTGATGAATGTCTGTTAAAGACGATTTATTATGATTATTCGAAGATCTACACACTGGAGAAATAAAACACAAATTTATAAAAGATAATCACGGAAAGGAAGTGGCTGACGCGTTTTTCGCGCCAGCCGATTTCCTGTTTTCGGGGAAAATAAAGGAGGTACATTTTGAAGAAAATCGCAAACCGTCTGGTGCAGTGTATTCTGACACTGTTTATTGTCTCCGTTCTCTGTTTTGCACTGACAAAAGCAGCGCCCGGAGATCCGGTCCTGACTTATGTGGAGCCGAATATGAGTGAAGAATACATTCAGAATTTAAGGGAAAGCCTGGGTCTTACCAAGCCTCTTTATGAACAGTATTTTCTGTGGCTGGGAAGGATTTTTCACGGGAATTTCGGAAATTCCCTGATGAATAACCGTCCGGTACTGACACAGATGCTGGAGCGTCTTCCCGCAACAGTGATCCTGATGGGAACCAGTATGTTACTGGGATTTCTCATTGCCATTGTGCTGGGATTGTATTCCGGTAAGAATAAAAACGGAATTCTGGATAAAATCACCAGCCTTTTCTGCTATGTGGGAATTTCCATCCCTACTTTCTGGTTCGGTATCATGCTGATCTACCTGTTCAGTGTACATCTTCATATCCTTCCAAGTATTGGTATGCATTCAGACGGGGACCGCTCTTTCGGGGATCTGGTGCTTCATATGGTGATGCCCTGTGCGGTGCTGACTTTTGCCAATGCATCCCAGTATATCCGGTATCTGAGAAGCAGTACCATCACAGAGATGTCCTCAGACTATGTTATGGTGCAGAAAGCCTATGGAATGAAAGAGTCCGGGATTCTGTTCCGCCATGTACTGAAAAATGCCATGCTTCCAATGATCACAGTTCTTGGAATGAGTTTGCAGTCACTGGTTTCCGGAGCCATTATTACAGAGCAGGTTTTTGCATGGCCGGGAATCGGACAGCTGGCGGTTACTGCGGTTATGCAGTATGATTATCCCCTGATCATGGGTATTACCATGTTTACGGCACTTCTTGTGGTGCTCGGAAATCTTCTGGCAGATGTTCTGTATGCTGTCTTTGATCCGAGAATCCGCAAGGCCGGATGTTAGGAGGTGAAGGGACATGAGAGAAAATATCTGGAAAAATATCAAACTTGGTTTTAAGACAAATAAACTGGCAGTTGCAGGAGCAGTGGCTATCCTTCTTCTGGCACTGATCTCTATTTTTGCCTTTCTGTATCCGGTGGACCCCAACGCCATCAGCGCTACAGAGAGACTGAACGCCCCTTCCATGGCACATCTCTTTGGAACCGATGATATGGGAAGGGATTATCTGGCACGTTGCATTTATGGTGGAAGAGCTTCCCTTCTGGTAGGATTTCTGTCCATGATCCTCTCCACAGCCCTTGGAGTGATTGTGGGCTCTATCAGCGGTTTTGTAGGAGGAACCGTGGATGCAGTGCTGATGCGTCTGGTAGATGCATTGATGAGTCTTCCTACTTTCCTGATCATGATCGTTATGAACGCTTTTCTGAAACCGGGATTACAGAATATTGTCCTGATTATCGGATTTCTGACCTGGATGAACATTGCCAGGATTGTCCGTGGCGAGACGATTTCCCTGAATGAGAGAGAATATGTTATCTATGCAAAGATTTCCGGACAGAAAAAGTTCTCCACAATTGTGCATCATATTCTTCCCAACATCATGCCAACCATTATTGTTGCCGCAACTATGAATATCGCAAATGCGATCCTGATGGAGTCCGCACTGAGCTTTTTCGGCTTGGGCATCCAGCCACCCACAGCTTCCTGGGGAAGCATGCTCAGTAATGCACAGCGTTATATCCAGCAGGCTCCGTACCTTGCCATCTTTCCGGGTATTCTGATCCTGATCACGGTTATCAGTTTCAACTATCTGGGAGAAGTGTTGAGAAAAGTATTTGAGCCCAAGTAAGGAGGACATGCACAAATGGAAAAATTACTGGAAGTAAAAGATCTGAAAGTGTCTTTCTTTACGGATCTTGGAGAAACACAGGCAGTAAAAGATGCCGGGTTTGCCATTGAAGAGGGAGATTTTTTCGGAATTGTAGGCGAATCTGGAAGCGGAAAAAGTGTAACAACGAAATCCATTCTCCGTCTTGGCCCGTCCAACTGCAAGATTATGGGCGGAGAAATCCTGTTTCAGGGGGAGGATATTCTGAAAAAAAGTGAGGCAGAGCTCCGGGAAATTCGTGGTGGTGAGATTGCCATGATTTTTCAGGATTCTCTTTCTGCACTGAATCCGGTTTATACCGTAGGAAACAAGATGGTGGAGCTGATCCGCCGCCATACTTCCATAACAAAAAAAGAGGCAAAGGCCCGGGTGCTTGAGCTGCTGACAGCAGTAGGGATCACAGATCCGGAAAAAGCCATGCGTAGTTATCCCCATGAGCTTTCCGGTGGTATGCGCCAGCGTGTAATGATCGCCATGGCCATGAGCAGTAATCCGAAAGTTCTCATTGCCGATGAACCGACGACAGCTTTGGATGTAACCATTCAGGCACAGATCCTTCATCTTCTTCTGGAACTTCAGAAAAAAAACAATATGAGTATTATTCTGATCACTCATGATCTGGGTGTTGTGGCACAGACCTGTAAGAGAGTGGCTGTTATGTGTGGTGGTTACGTGGTGGAAGAAGGAACGGTAGAAGAGATTTTTCTTAATCCGGGCCATCCGTATACCCAGGCACTGATTGCAAGTATGCCACGTGTGGGAGGAACTTTTGAACAGTTTCTGGAAAGAGATCTTTCTGACGGAAGCGGAAATTTATGTCCGTTTCTGAACCGTTGCAAATATGCGGATAAAACCTGCGAGGCCTGTCTTCCGAAATATTATGAATCTTCGGAGGGACATAAGATTCTCTGCCACAGAAGGGAGGAGGAAAAATGAGCAATTCTTTAATTGAAGTAAAAGATCTGAAAGTATATTTTAAACAGAAATCTCCGAAACTTCTGTCTTTTAAGCCGGGTATCCTGAAAGCTGTAGATCAGGTGAGTTTTTCTATTGAAAAGGGAAAAACTTTCGGTCTGGTAGGAGAGTCCGGAAGCGGAAAATCTACCATCGGAAAAGCAATCCTGCGCTATCATAAGCCTACAGGAGGGGGGATTTTTTACGGAGGAGCGGAAATTGGAGCCATGGGAGAAAAAGAGCTTCTTCCATACCGCAAAAAAATGCAGTCTGTTTTTCAGGACCCGTATTCATCCCTGGACCCAAGTCATACCGTGCAGGATATTATCTGTGAGCCCATGGAAATCCATAAACTGTATACGCCAAAAGAGCGGAAAGAACGTGCAAAAGAACTGATCCGGGTTGTTGGCCTTAAAGAGCAGGATCTTCTGAAATATCCTCATGAGTTTTCCGGCGGACAGAGACAGAGAATTTCCATTGCCAGGGCACTTTCCGTGCAGCCGGAGTTTGTGGTCTGCGATGAGCCCATTTCCGCGCTGGATGTTTCTCTCCAGGCACAGATCGTTCAGATGCTTCAGGATCTTCAGGAAAAATACGGACTTACTTACCTGTTTATCAGCCATCAGCTGCAGGTGGTACAGAAGATCTGCGATGAGATCGGAGTTCTCTATCTGGGAAATCTTATGGAAATCGCAGATGCGGACAAGCTCTATTCCAATCCGCTGCATCCTTATACAAAAATGCTGATTTCTTCTATTCCGGTACCGGACCCGAGAGTAAAAACGCTGGATCAGATCGTGACAGATACCGGCGTACAGTCCCGCTCCATTGGCGGATGCCGGTTCCATAACCGCTGCCCGTGGTGTGAAGAGCGATGCAGGCAGGAAGTTCCACTGCTTCGGGAAGCAGAGCCAGGACATCTGGTAGCCTGCCATAAATACTGATATCAGGAATTTCGGACAATACGAGAAGGGAAAAGAAAAAGGTGGAAAAAAATATATATGATAATTATCTGGCTATTCTGAGGGAAGAAATGGTTCCTGCCATGGGATGCACGGAGCCGATTGCTCTGGCTTACGGTGCAGCAAGGGCAAGAGAAGTTCTTGGAAAAGAACCGGAGCACATTGTGGCAAAATGCTCCGGAAATATCATAAAGAATGTGCGCTGTGTCATCATTCCAAACTCCGGGGGATTAAAGGGGATCCCCGCAGGAGTGGTTCTTGGTGCGGTGGCAGGCGATGCAGCGCTTGATATGGAGGTTCTCTCAAAAGTAACAGACGAGGGAAGAAAACGCTGCCGGGAACTTCTGGATGCGGATATCTGTAAAGTGGAACTTCTGGATACTCCGGTTGTACTTCATATTGTGATTGAAATGAGTGCAGGAGAGGATACCGTCTGTCTGGAGATCAAATACGATCACATTAATGTGACCAGAATTGAAAAAAACGGAGAAATCCTTCTGGATGCGGACCGTGCGCTGGAAGAAAAAGAGGCGGCAGATCGCAGTCTTTTAAATCTGGAAGATATCCGGGAGTTTGCTGATACCGTAGAACTTTCTGATGTAAAAATTCTTCTGGATACCCAGATCAAAAGCAACATGGCCATTGCCCATGAGGGAATGACCGGAAAATACGGACTTGGGATCGGACGTGTGATCCGCGAAAACTATTCCCATGATATGCTTACCAGAATGCGAAGCCTTACCGCGGCGGCTTCCGAGGCGCGTATGGGCGGATGTGACATGCCGGTTGTCATTAACTCCGGAAGCGGAAATCAGGGAATTGCCTGTTCCGTTCCACTGATCGTTTATGCAAGGGAAATGGAGCTGCCGGACTACAGTCTGTACCGGGCACTTGTATTTTCCAATCTTCTTACCGTGTATCAGAAACATTATATAGGCAAACTATCGGCGTTCTGTGGTGCGGTGTCTGCATCCTGTGCGGCAGGAGCAGCCATCACTTATATGGTAGGGGGAAGTATTTCCCAGATCAAAAAGACTATCGAGAACACCCTGGCCAATATTCCGGGAATCATCTGTGATGGAGCAAAGATCTCCTGTGCTGCCAAGATCGCGGCCAGCTTGGATGCGGCGTTTCTTGCTCACCATCTTGCCATGAACGGTCAGTCCTATGCTCCTTATACAGGAATTCTTCAGGAAGAAACAGCAGAAACCATCAGCTGTGTGGGACAGATCGGAAAAGACGGAATGAAAGAAACAGACCGGGAAATCCTTAAGATCATGCTGGAACACTGATGAAATTTCAGTTATACTGTTCTTAAAAGACGCCGGGGCGGAGACGGCACAGATTAACCGAATGCGGATGCTTTTATCCGCTTGACAAAGAAAAGGTTGGATTTATGGACAATGAATTAAGAATTGCAATACTGATCGATGCTGATAATGTATCAGACAAATATATCAAGATCATTGTGGACGAGGTGGCGAACATTGGCATCGCTACCTATAAACGGATCTATGGAGACTGGACCAGTGCCAGGCTTTCTTCCTGGAAAAATGTTCTTCTGGAGGATTCTATCATTCCCATTCAGCAGTACAGCTATACTACGGGAAAAAACGCCACGGATTCGGCCATGATCATTGATGCCATGGATATTCTCTATTCCGGAAATGTGGACGGATATTGTATTGTTTCTTCGGACAGTGATTTTACCAGGCTGGCAGCAAGGCTCCGGGAATCCGGAATGCTGGTGCTGGGCATGGGCGAGGAAAAGACGCCCAAACCTTTTATTTCCGCATGTAATCAGTTTAAATATCTGGATCTTCTTTACCGCAATCAGCAGGAAGAAGAGAAAAAAGAAGATCTGGAAACTGCGGCGGAGGCAAAGAAAGCAGGAAGCAGTAATAATAAACAGAACAGTTCCGGTTCAAAGAAAAATAAAGACTTAAAAAAAGTACGGAAAACCATTAATGCCATCATCGAGAAATTTTCTGACGAGGAAGGCTGGCTGTCTTCCGGACAGCTGGGCGATCAGCTGGGAAAACGTCTTCCGGATTTTGATGTGCGTAATTACGGGTATTCCAAGCTGACTCCGTTTATCAAATCCCTGGGCAGTTATGAAACCGGCAGGATTCCTACCGGCAGTGGCGGAAGGAAACAGATTTATTTCCGTATGAAGGAGGAACGGTAATGAAGAATTATATGGCACCCATGGAAGGTGTTACCAACTGGGTTTACCGCAATGCATATCATGAATGCTTTTATCCCATGGATAAATATTTTACCCCCTTTATTACCGCCAAGCCAAACAAGAGACTCAGCAGCAAGGAAATTAAAGAAGTGTCCCCTGACACAAACGGAAAGCTTCCGGTGGTTCCCCAGATCCTGACCAATAATGCGGAAGACTTTGTCAAAACCGCACATATTTTTCGGGATGAATATGGCCATAAAGAAGTGAACTTAAATCTTGGATGTCCTTCAGGAACCGTAACAGCCAAGGGAAAAGGGGCCGGATTTTTGGGAGAACCGGAAAAGCTTGACCGTTTTCTGGACGAGATCTTTGCTAACACAGGGATGGAGATTTCCATTAAGACGCGCGTGGGCACCGATTACGAGGAAGACTGGGAAAGACTTCTTGAAATTTACAGCAAATATCCAATAAAGGAGCTGATCATCCATCCACGCCTTCTGAAGGACCATTATAAGGGAACTCCGCGGTATGGATTATACGAAGAGGCACAGAGAAAAATCAAAGTTCCGCTGGGCTATAACGGAGATATTTTTTCCGTGGAAGCTTATCAGGAAATCCAGGAAAAATTTCCGGATGCGGACAGCTTCATGTACGGACGGGGGATCATTGCAAGGCCTTACCTTCTGGATGAAATTATGTGCGGAACCAGAATGAAAAAAGAAGACCGTCAGTCTCAGTATAAGCAGAAAATGCGCCAGTTCCATGACTGTCTTTATCGGGAGTATCAGGAGTACCTTTCCGGAGAACGAAATGTGCTTTTTCGTATGAAAGAACTGTGGAACTATATGGCACCGGGATTTACCAATTACGCAAAATACCTCAAAAAGATCAAAAAATCCCAGCATTTGGGTGACTATGAGGCGGCAGTTATGAGCCTTTTTGGAGAACAGGAGATTTTGTAAGTATGGATATAAAAGAAAAATTCGAAGATTTTATTGCCCAGTATCCGATTTTTGAGTATCGTCTGCTGGACACAGCTGATATCAAAGTGCAGGAACGTGTACGGACAATCTGCAAACAGGAATGTGAGCGCTATGGCAGCACCTGGGCCTGTCCCCCGGCAGTAGGAGAACTTCCGGAATGTGAGAAAAAGATTCACAGTTTTCCCCAGGCAATCTTTTTTTCCAGTGTGGCGGAAGTATCGGACATGATGAATATGGAAGAGATGCTTTCCACACGAATGGCACACGAAGATCTTACAGAAAAAGTCCGGGATTTTCTGGAGGGAGAAGGATATGAGACCTTTACTCTTTCCACGGAATCCTGTGATTACTGTAAACGATGTGCGTATCTGGATGGAAAACCCTGCCGTTTTCCGGAACATATGCATCCCTGTCTGGAAAGCTATGGTGTCGTGGTAAATGAGATCGTGGAACGGGAACAGATGGAATATAATCTGGGGGGAAATACCATTCTCTGGTTTTCCATGGTTCTGATCCGCAAATAATACATATGAAGAAATCCTCTGGCATAGATTAATGATAAATGCCGGAGGATTTTTTTATGAAAAAAATGTCGGAGTTTCTGGATCTGCCGGTGGAACCGGCGTTTCGTGAAACACAGGTGATCCTTACCGGAAAACGCCGGGCGATCGTTGAAAATTACAGGAATCTTCAGCGCTATACAAGAGAGGAGATCATAATTCTGACTCCGTCCGGCAGACTTGTGATCCATGGAAAACGCCTGGAAATTTCCTGTTATACAGCATTTGAAATGTGTGTCTGCGGACGGATCGAAAGCATTCTGCTTGAGGAGGGAAAGAAAAAATGATTCCTGGTTTTGTAAGACTGTCCGTTACAGGCGAACAGCGTGAACGGTTCCTGAATCTGTGCAAAAGCCGTGGGATAATGTTCAGGAGAATCGTTCAGACAGGAGAAAAAGAACTTCTGCTGACAATGCGGGTGAAAGATTTTTTTCTGATCGGTCCTCTTCGGAGGAAAACGGGTGTACATATTCATATCCTGAAAAAAAGAGGACCTGTTTTTTTTCTGCTGGCGTGCAGACGGAATAAACTCCTGCCGGCAGGAGTTCTGACTGTGATCGGAGTCCTTTTTTTTCTGTCCGGGAGGGTCTGGAACATTCATATAGAGGGGAATATTTTAAATCCTACGCCACAGTTGGTAGACTTTCTGGAAGAAAAAGGCATCTGTTGTGGAGTATTCAAAAAGAAGATCCACTGCAATGCACTGGCAGAAGAGATGCGGCGGGAGTTTCCGGAAATTACCTGGGTATCGGCAAAACTTTCCGGGACCAGGCTGAGTTTTGAAATCCGGGAAGGCGATACGAAATTATCTGAAGAAACATCAAAAGCTGCCTGCAGCCTTTTTTCAACTGTGGATGGAATTGTAGAGTCTGTGGTCACACGACAGGGCACTCCCCTGATCAAGAGTGGTGAAGAAGTAAAAAAGGGACAGGAACTGATTTCCGGTATTGTCAACATTACAGATGACAGTCAGGAGGTAGTCCGTTATGAGTATGTTCAGGCAGATGCAGATGTTTATGTACGCTATACCATTGATTATTATGATACATTTCCACTTACTATAGAGAAAAAAGTTTACAGGGAAAAAGAAAAACGGAGTTTTTTTATCCGAAATAAAAACTGGATCCTGGATCTGTCTCCTGCTGCGAAGAAGAATGAGGATCGTCTGATCTGTGAATATCCGTTTGTACCTTCTGAAAATTTTCGACTCCCCATTTCCGCGGGAATCATCACCACCAGAAAATATGAGATCAGAAAAGAAAAACTGACAGAAAAGGCCGCAAAAAAACAGGCCATTCAGAGGCTTTATATTTATGAAGAAAAATTAATAGAAAAAGGGGTTCAAATATCTGAAAATAATGTTAAAATAGAAATAAAACATCAGGACTGCGTCAGCAGAGGTTCCCTTACTGTCATAGAAAAGACAGGAAAGGAAGGGTCTACAGAAAGAAAGACGCAGCCGAAAGAAAGGACACCAGAGGATGGCTAGCAGCATTATCGAATTATATGTGGATGTGCCGGCAGACCGCCAGGCGAATATTTTCGGACAGTTTGACGAGCATCTGAAGCTGATCGAACGTACTCTGAATGTAACGATGATTTTCCGGGATGGCTCTCTGAAGATCCTGGGAAGCCAGGAGGGAGCCACACAGGCGAGAGCGATCGTGGAAGAGCTGAATACTCTTGCAGGCAGAGGCAATACCATTACACAGCAGAATGTGAATTACGCACTTTCCCTTGCAATGGAGAAGATCGGTTCCGTGATGGAAGAGATCGACAAGGACTTTATCTGTAATACCATACAGGGGAGACCAATTAAACCCAAGACACTTGGACAGAAGGATTATGTGGAACAGATCCGTAAGAAGATGATCGTGTTCGGTGTGGGGCCTGCAGGAACCGGTAAGACATATCTTGCCATGGCTATGGCAGTAACCGCATTCCGCAATGAAGAAGTTTCCAGGATTATTCTTACCAGACCTGCCATTGAAGCCGGCGAGAAACTGGGATTTCTTCCGGGAGATCTCCAGAGTAAGGTCGATCCGTATCTTCGTCCCCTGTATGATGCACTTTATCAGATCATGGGGGCAGACAGCTTTGCAAAAAATATGGAAAAAGGCCTGATCGAGGTTGCTCCTCTTGCCTATATGCGAGGTCGTACTCTGGATAATGCATTTATCATTCTGGATGAAGCACAGAATACCACTCCTGCACAGATGAAGATGTTCCTGACACGAATCGGTTTTGGGTCCAAGGTTATCATCACAGGCGATGCTTCCCAGAAAGACCTTCCGAAAGATGCGGCGTCAGGCCTTGATGTGGCCATGAAGGTTCTGAAGAAGATTGATGATATCGGGTTCTGCCAGCTGACCAGCAAGGATGTTGTGCGTCATCCTCTTGTACAGCAGATCGTGCAGGCCTATGATGATTATGAGAAAAAACAGAAACCTGCCAAGTCCCGGAAGGATGACAGGTATGCTGTGAAGAATAAGGAGTACAGAAGATGACCATAAATATCGAATATGAAACAGACCAGGAACTCGGGATCGATTATGCTGCCCTTGCATCCCAGGTTGCGGATAAAGTTCTGGAAATGGAGAAATGTCCTTATGATGGACAGGTCAATCTGGTTCTCACAGATAATGAGGAGATCAAGAGAGTAAACACAGAATTCCGGAATATTCAGGCACCTACCGATGTATTGTCTTTTCCGATGATCCCTTTCGAAACTCCGGCAGATTATTCTGTGGTGGAAGAGGATGAATCGTATTTTGATCTGGACAGTGACGAACTTCTGCTTGGAGATATTATGATTTCCGTGCCCAAGGTTTTTGCACAGGCAGAAGAATACGGACACAGTGTAACGAGGGAATTCTGTTTTCTGGTTGCACACAGCATGCTGCATCTTCTGGGATATGACCATATGACAGAAGATGAGGCGAAAGTTATGGAAGCCAAACAGGCTGCGGCACTTAAAGAGCTTGGGATTAACCGTTAAAAATGCCGGGTAAACCGGTATAAGAGAGAAGGAAAGCGGAAAATTTTTTCCGCCTGAAGAAAAGGAGGTAATATATGAGAATGAAAAAGACAGGTATTCTGGCAGGTATCATGGCAACATGCATCTGTATTGCCCAGAGTGTTCCGGCATTTGGGGCACAGCAGGATCTGGTTGGTTTTGTCCCCAGTGAGGGAAACCAGACGGAAACGCAGGTAAAGAGTTATCTTACAGGCGAGAGTGTTCCCGAGAGCATTGGACGTCGGAGACCTGTTGCCGTAATGATGGGAAATAACATTTCCGGTGCGCCACAGAGTGGAATCGGACACGCAGGTGTAGTATATGAAGCACCTGTGGAAGGAAATATTACCCGTCTTATGGGAATTCTCGAAGATTACGATGAGCTGGAACGGATTGGCTCCGTGCGTAGCTGTCGCGATTATTATCTCTTTTATGCCAATGAATTTCAGGCAATTTATGCACATTATGGACAGGCAGCCTATGCACTGCCTTATCTGGAGCAGCACGTAATTGACAATCTTAACGGGATTCAGATGGGAAATCTGGCGTTTTTCCGAACAACAGACAGAAAAGCCCCCCACAATGCCTATACCGATGCAGCTCATCTTCAGGCAGGAATTGATGCCATGGGATACAGTCAGGAATATAAGGAAGACTATACCGGCCATTATCTATTTGCGGAAGATGGAACGGAAACAGTTCCGGATGGAATTACTGCGGCAATTGTAAAACTTGATAATTTCACAGATAATCATCCGTGGTATGAATATGATGCAGAATCCGGAGAATACCGCCGTTTCCAGTATGGAAAAGAGCATGTGGACCAGCTGGATAATGAACAGCTCACCTGTGATAATATTATCCTTCAGTATTCTTCCTGCCCGGCATATGACGGCAATGGTTATCTGAATATTGATGCCATTTCCGGTGGCGAGGGAAAATATATTACCAGAGGAAAAGCTATGGATATCCGCTGGGAAAAAGATTCCCCGTGGGGAATCACACATTATTATGATGGAAATGAACAGGAGATCCGTCTGAATCCGGGAACTACCTGGGTGGAGATTATACAGAATGACCGGATAGATTCCGTCACTTATCAGTAAATATACAGCTATCAGGAGAAACAGAAACATGAATGCAAACTACAGGGAACGTCTGAAAGACAAGAAACGTATTGTAATCAAGATTGGATCTTCATCACTGATCCATTCAGAAACAGGAAGACTGGATTTCCGTAAACTGGAAATTCTTGCAAGAGAACTCAGCGATCTTCACAACCAGGGGAAGGATGTGGTTCTGGTATCCTCCGGTGCCATTGCTGTAGGAGCTGCGGCCCTTGGGATGAAAGGCAAGCCTGCAGAACTGGAAAAGAAACAGGCATGTGCGGCGGTAGGACAGGCAAGGCTGATGACCATATATCAGAAGCTTTTTGGAGAATACAACCAGATGGTAGCGCAGATCCTTATGACAAAAAATACCATGGTCAATAACACCAATCGCCGGAATGCACAGAATACATTCAATCAGCTGCTGGCAGAAGGAGTCATTCCCATTGTAAATGAAAATGACTCGGTATCCTCCTACGAATTCCAGAATCTGGTAAAATTCGGAGATAATGACACACTTTCTTCCGTGGTTGCGGCGCTGATCGGTGCGGATCTTCTGATTCTGATGTCTGATATTGACGGACTTTTTACCGATGATCCCAATTCCAACCCGGATGCGGAGTTTATTGATATTGTGGAGAACATGGATGACAATATGCGTAAGCTTGGAAAATCTTCTACAGGAAGTAACGTGGGAACCGGTGGCATGGCAACCAAACTTACCGCTGCAATTATTGCGACAGCAGCAGGTGCGGATATGGTAATCGCCAACGGAAATGATTTTCATAATATCCACAGAATTATGGAAGGGAAAAACTGCGGAACTTTGTTTGTAGGAAACAAGAAAGAGGAATTTTTCCTCATTGATTATATTGAGAAACTGCTTTAAGGAGAACAGAAATATTATGATGGATAATATCAAAATTGACAGAATTAACGCACTGGCACACAAACAGAAGAGTGTGGGCCTTACAGAAGAAGAGAAAGTAGAACAGGCAAAACTTCGCAGAGAATATCTGGATGCGGTGAAAGGAAATCTCCGGGCGCATCTGAATAACATTGATATCAGGGAAAAGGATGGCAGCATTACCAACCTGGGAGAAAAATATGGAAGAAAAAAAGGAAATTAGAAAAAAAATATTTAAAGCCAGAAAAGAGCATGAGGATGCCTGGATTCAGGAAAAAAGCCGCAAAATTACGGAAACTCTGACACAGCTTCCGGAATACAGAAACGCAGATCGTATTATGGCCTATGCGGATTATAACCATGAAGTAATTACCCGTTATATTATCGAGCAGGCCTGGAAAGATGGGAAAGAAGTTGCAGTACCCAAAGTCTTCGGGAAAGACATGATATTTTACAGGCTGACGGATTTTTCTCAGTTGGAAGCCGGTTATTTTGGTATTCCGGAGCCGAGAGAAGACGGACAGGTCGTTTCCTGGGAAGAGGCAATGATGGTCATGCCAGGGGTGGCTTTTGATGTGAACTGTAATCGCGTAGGTTATGGTGGCGGTTTTTATGACCGTTTTCTGGAAAAACATCCGAAGATTCAGCGGGTTGCGGTTGGATTTTCTTTCCAGATGCTTCCGGAAGTACCTACAGAACCAACGGATATCCGTCCGCAGGTTATTGTCACGGAAGAACAAGTATACCGGGATATTCAGTAAGATGGACATAGAATTGATATGAACAGAAAGAAAGGCAGGAATATTTGGAAATGAATGAAATGCTTGAAAAACTGGGACAAAATGCAAAAGATGCAGAAACTGTCCTTCGAAATCTTTCTACAAACGACAAAAACAAAACTCTTGAGGCTGTAGCATCAGCTCTGGTAAATCATACAGAAGAAATTCTCAAAGCCAATGCGCTGGATGTGGAAAATGGAAAAAAGAACCAGATGCCGGAAGGTCTGATTGACCGTCTGATGCTGACACCGGAGCGTATTGAGGGAATGGCGGACGGACTTCGCCAGCTTACAGGTCTTGAAGATCCTATTGGAGAAGTAACCGGTATGAAAAAACGTCCCAACGGACTTCTTATTGGACAGAAACGTGTTCCGTTAGGGGTAATTGGAATTATCTATGAAGCCAGGCCGAATGTAACTTCTGATGCGTTTGGACTTTGTTTTAAAACCGGAAATGTTGTAATTCTGAAAGGTGGAAGCGATGCCATTCATTCCAATACTGCAATTGTAAAATGTATCCGTGAGGCAGTAAAAGACTGTGGCATTACAGAAAACGCGATTCAGCTGATCGAAGATACTTCCAGAGAGACAGCTGCGGAATTTATGAAAATGAATCAGTATGTGGATGTGCTGATTCCACGAGGTGGGAGAGGGCTGATCAAAGCCGTTGTAAACCAGAGCACAATTCCGGTAATTGAGACAGGAACTGGTAACTGCCATATTTATGTGGACGAGACAGCAGATCTTTCCATGGCAGCAGATATTGTTATCAATGCAAAAACACAGCGTGTGGGAGTCTGCAATGCATGTGAGTCCCTTCTTGTAAACCGAAAAGTGAAAGATGCTTTCCTGCCGGTACTGGCAAAACGTCTGAATGAGAAACATGTGGAAGTCCGCGCAGATGAAGCAGCCGGTGCCCTGATGCCTGGAGCTGTTCCCGCAACGGAAGAGGACTGGGGAACAGAATATCTGGATTATATTCTTTCCGTAAAAGTGGTGGATTCCGTGGAAGAAGCCATTGCCCATATCAATAAATATAATACGAAACATTCAGAGGCGATTATTACCAATGATTATACTCATGCACAGAAATTCCTGGACGAGGTAGATGCGGCAGCTGTCTATGTCAATGCATCTACCAGATTCACAGATGGAAATGAGTTCGGATTTGGGGCTGAAATTGGAATCAGTACACAGAAACTTCATGCCAGAGGACCAATGGGACTTCTTGCACTGACAACTACCAAATATATCGTATATGGTAATGGACAGGTGCGTCCATAAGAATACATAGAGTGAAGCGGATTGTTGCGTCCGCTTTACTTTTTTGAAGTGTTGTGCTATACTTTTCCCAGTTAACTGGGGGTTGAGAGAGAGACTAACTCAAACAGGAGGACATATAAATGAAAAAAAAGCAACTTTTTGCAGTTCTGCTTGCCGGTTCCATGACAGTGGGAATGGCACCGGCCGCTGCCTTTGCTGCTGAAGATACAGCAGTTACGGAAGCACAGCAGACTGCAGATGATAATACAGAAGCTGCAGAAGGAGCAGATGCAGGAGAACAGGCTGCAGAAGAAACTCCTTCAGAAGATACACAGGCACAGAGTGATGCCGGCGAGCAGACCGCTTCGGAGGAACAGGCCCAGGCGGAAGAGCAGGCCGCAGTGGAAGAAGCTGCACAGACCCAGGAAGAAGTTCAGCAGGAGCAGACAGCTGCGGAAGGAAATGTTGTTACAGACGAAGCCGGACTGGTTGCTGCCATTAATTCTGCAGCCAATCTGGAAGATCCAAATAACGCTGCTGAAGCAGACCTTACCAAAATTGTTGTCAGCGGGACCATTTCGATTACCAATACAATTACAGTTCCGGCAGGAAAGGGAATTGTGATTTTAGGTGCAGATGAGAATGCCCAGATTAATCGTGCAGATGGATTTGCCGGTGATCTTTTTGCTGTAAATGGTGCCCTTTATATGGCAAAAAAAGACGCAACAGAAACCGAAAGTGCAGGAACTCTTTCTGTTGATGGATCTGTTGGAGATTCGACACAGGTGGCAGGCTCCCTGATTCATGTAGCTGCCGGTGCGAAGTTTTCCATGACAACAGGAATCAAACTTATCAATAATACAACTTCCGCATCTGGTGCGGCTGTTTTCAATGAAGGCGGAATTGTTCAGATTACAGGTGGTACCATTACAGGCAATAAATCTGATAAAGGTGCCATTTACAGCACTGGTTCCATCTTTGTAAAAAAAGGTGACGGAGCAGCGGATACAGAGCCTGCTGTTACCGGAAATACAATGACAGACGGACAGACTCCGGCGAACATTGTTCTGGCAGGTACCGATGGAAAGATCGTTGTAAGTGGAGCGCTTACCTCCCCACAGATTGGTTTTTCTGTTGAAAATGTGGCTGAGAATTATGTGGCAGTTGCAAAAGCAGACGATGTATCAGACAGTGATTTTGCCAGTGCACTTACAATTCTGGCATCCCAGTATGAGGGAGATAAGAACTATAAAGTCGATTCCGAAGGAAAACTGGTTTCCAACAGACCGACTGTTCAGATTACAGCGACAGAGTGGAAGAGCGGTGCAGCCACTGCAACGGCAACCATCAGTTCTGATAAGGCAGGTACATACTGTTATGCGTATGTCAAGAAGGGCGCGGCAGCTCCATCTATTGAGAACAGTACCGAAGGCGGACACGTGGATGCCAATGGAACAGCCACAATTAAACTTGATAATCTTACAGACAGTGCCATTGATCTGTATGTATGGGTAAAAACGGATGATGGTGCAGTAAACGCAGAACCTGCAAAGACAACCATCACAAAAGCAGCAGATCCGGTAGTCAAACCGGTGATTAAGGCAGTTACCTCCAAATGGGCAAGCCGTACACATGTAACTGTAACACTGAATTCCACCAAGGCCGGTACCTGCTATTATAAATGGGTGAAACGTAATGCTTCAGCCAAGAACGATAAGAAGAATAAAGTTTCTGTCAGCAAGGCTGGTAATTTCAAAGTTACTCTGGAAAATCTTGATGCAAACAGCGCCATTGATCTGTGGGTATGGTTTGTAGACAATGACGGACAGGAAGTTTCCAAGCAGATAAAATTGAATGAGTCCAGACGTCCGAAGGCAGAAACGCAGACAAAAGCGTCCCTTCGCTGGACAGGCTTCAGCTGGAGAGATCACTCTTCTGCAACTGTTAATCTGATTATCGGAGCAGATGGTACCTGTAATTATACCTGGAAGGAAAAAGACTCCAATAAAGATGGCGGAAGTGGAAAAGTAAGCATGAAAAAGGATAAGTCTTTTGCCATTGAGCTGAATAATCTTCCAGATAAAGAAATTGAGCTGTATATTACAGCAAAAGATTCCAAAGGAAATGACATTTTGTTACAGCCGACCATTAACGGCGTTGTAAAAACTGCGAAATCCTTTAAGATTACGTTATCTGAAAGCAGCAGACCGGCGATTCCGACTCCGTCTCCGACAAATGTGCCGGATGCCTATGTACCGGATGTCAAAGAAAGTGTCGTACAGGGACTTGACGATGCATTACAGTTCTATCCGAATACATTCTATGAGTTTACTGTTATCGGTGCAGGAACAACTAACGAGAATCCTAATGAGGGAGATGTAAAATGGGTTCCGATTTACTGGAGCACGGTTGCAAATCCAACTTCCAAACAGCAGCATACTGCATGGAAGATTGGTTCCACATCCGGAATCAATAAAGAGGCTACTTATAATCTGTATATCTTCTTCCAGAAATATATTTATACAGGTGGCCAGTGGAACGCAATGGATACGGTAGAATCCGCAGTATACCAGTTTAAATCCGCAACACTGACGCCATCCGGAACTCCGGGAGCAGACGGAACAGATGGAAGCGGCGGACAGACCGGTTCTGATCCGGATGCAACGGTAACAGGAGAGGCATCCGCAACTTCTGCCAATGGTGATGGAACCAGCTCCAGAAATGCAGTATCCACAGCAGATAATTCACCGATTGGAACCATGGCTGCACTTGCAGGCGCATCCCTTCTTGCAGGAGGTTATGTACTTGTCAGAAGAAGAAAAAAAGAGAATTGATTGCACAATAGCCAGAATAGCATAAAAAGATAAAAGAAAATCACCGGTTTCTCGCATTTGAAGAGAAACCGGTGATTTTTTACGAAATAAATGCAAATGTTTTTACAGATTTTTTTTCTTATAGATAAACCAGGATGCTGCCACACTGAAAGCAGCAAGATAAACAAACAGTATCAGAATACTGAGGTAATTGACGGCTCCTCCGGAAGCGATAGTCCGGATTAAATGGCTGGTCTGTGACAGGGGAAGTGCTGCCACAAAGTTTCCAAGAATTCCCGGAATCTTTTCCGTAGAAAAGAAAGTATTACATAAAAATGCCATTGGCATAATGATATAGTTGGAAAAACGTGGTACATCAGCATGGTTTTTTGCAAGGAAGGAAACGACCACTCCAATAGCGGAAAAGACAGCTCCATTCAGGAACATTACCAGAAAAGACCATCCGTTAAATACAAGGCCTGTTCCAATAGGCATAGTCAGAAGAATAATAATGCCACCTGCATAAAGTCCACGAAGGCTGCCGCCGATAATCTGTCCGGCAATAAACTGCCAGAGAGGAGTAGGTGAGATCATAACCTGATCAAAGGCTTTTTCATACAGACGTTGCACATTCAGATTCTGTGCAATTGCATTGAAACTTCCGTTCATGGTAGTCAGTGAAACCACACCGGGGATCAGAAAGTTCAGATAAGGTTCTCCGTGAGAAGAAGTCTGAATTCCCATCCCAAAAACAATAAGATACATCAGAGGTGCGATCATGGCAGCCAGTGTGATCTTATAGAAATCTCTTCGAAATTCGACCCATTTTTCCCATAAAATAGTAAGTATACCCATGATAATTCATCGTCCATTCTATTAAATTGTATATAAGTATGTTATCGTTGCATCAGATGTCTGCCTGCCCGCTCCACAAAAACATCTTCCAGAGTTGTCTCGCGAAGTGTGCATTGTCCGTCCAGGGCGGACAGGAAAGTAATAGCTTCTTCTCTGCTGTGGAAATAATGGCTTTTGGCTCCCGAAGAAGTTTCCTGATCAACGGTATATTTTCCAAGACTTTCGATCAGACCGGATGGAGTATTAATTTCTTCCAGTTTGCCATGGTCCATAAGAGCAACCCGGTTGCAGAGAGACTGGGCTTCCTCCATATAGTGAGTAGTAAGAAGGATTGTGAGATTTTTCCCGTTAAGCTGACGAAGAAGATTCCACATCTGTCGTCTGGAAAGGGCATCCATTCCTGCAGTCGGTTCATCAAGAAGAAGAATTTCCGGGCTGGTGAGAAGTGCGCGACATACCATAAGTTTACGTTTCATACCACCGGAAAGTTTACGCACCGTTCGTTTCCGGAAAGGAAGAAGCCCGCAGAAATCAAGAAGTTCCTCGGTTTTTGCCTTGATTTCCTTCCGTGGCATAAAATACAGACGGCCCTGATATTCCATAATTTCATCCATGTTCATGTCCTGACGCATGGAATACTCCTGTGTGATAACACTGATTTTACGTTTCAGATCCGGTCGGTTGCGTCCAAGTGTCTGCCCGCCAATCTGGACTTCTCCTTCCGTGGGCAGAAGCAAAGTGGAAAGCAGACTGATCGTAGTGGTTTTTCCTGCACCGTTGGGGCCCAGAAGTCCAAAAAATTCGCCGGTTTCTATACGAAGATTCAGAGAATCCACAGCAGTGAAATTGTCGAATTTTTTGGTGAGATTTTTGGTTTCGATCATCTCTATTCATTTCCTTTCGTTTGTATACAAATTTCTCTCTATTATACTTGAAAGAAAAGGATATTTCAACAACCCTGGTGGGTTCTTTACAGAAAACAGCCGGTGTGATATAGTTGTACAAAATGACTTATGGGAGATGGAATGAGAGATGAAATACAGAACAGGAATAAGAATACTGACGCTTGTGATGCTGGCGGTGATGTTGTTATGTCCGGTACAGATACTGGCGGCAGAAGGGCTAAGCGGAGTGAAAACAGATCTTACGGATGGAGAATATTCCATACAGGTAGATCTGGAAGGCGGAAGTGGTAAAGCCAGTGTCTCTTCACCGACACTGATGATTGTGAAGGATGGCAGAATGTATGCAGAGCTTCAGTGGAGCAGTTCCAATTATGATTATATGATTGTAGACGGTGAGAAATTTCTCAATGAAAGCGAGGAAGGCAGAAATTCTGTTTTTACAGTACCGATTACGGTGTTGGATGATAAAATGGAAGTAATTGCGGATACGCTGGCGATGGGAGCACCTCATGAGATTAATTATACGCTGACTTTTTATGAAGATTCCATCGGATCAAAAGGACAGCTGCCTCAGGAAGCTGCAAAAAGAGTGGTTGCAGTTGCATTGGTAATTATTATCGGTGGAGGAATATTGAATTATTTCGTAAATAAAAGGAATCGGTGCTGAGCCGGTTCTTTTTTTATGTGTTTCCGCATACATAGATAATAGAATGGCAGTACGGAAATGGAAAAAAGAAAAATATCCAACTGCGGCTTTATGGATCGGAGGAAGGAAAATGGATATGATACAGGAGAAAACTTACGAAAGCATTTATTATCAACTGTGGGAATTATCACAGCGATATAAAACTTTTACACAGTTTCGCGTAATTGGAAAAAGCCATGACGACAGAATGATTCCCATGCTGGAAATAGGAACAGGAGATACCTGCATTTTCTGTGTAGCCGGTTTTTCGGGTGTAGACTGGATGATGTCGGACAGGCTAACAGAGGTGACAATGGAACTTTGCAGGAATTACGAATGTGGTTGGATGGTAAAGGAGTTTTATGAAGTAAAAAAACTTTTGGATACGACAAGGTTATGTATCATTCCGGTAGTAAATCCGGATGGTTATGAAATCTGTCGCAGAGGATATGGTGCTGTGCGGAATCCAATTTTCCGTCAAATGTTAAAAATGCAGGATATTCCATGTGATGAGTTTGTGTGCAATGCAAGAGGAATGAATCCGGTTTTAAATTTTCCAACCAGTTTCAGCAGCAGAAAAAAGATTCATCAGCAGCCGGCAAGTGAAAATGAAACCAGAGCTTTGATAAGGATTTTTCAGGAATATGGAGGCAGAGGGCTGCTTATTTTTTGTGGATCAGGGAAAAAAATTGTGTATTATCGACAGGACCAGAAATTTTCCACAGGACCACGATGTCATCGTCTTGCCAGACATTTGAAGAAATGCACAGATGGAAAATTGGAGCGTTTTCATACAGAGAATGAAAAAAGAAGTACTGGAAGACCGGAACAGTTTTATGGAGAGATTATTCACCAGCCGGCATTCCGGATCGAAATTCCTGTTACAGGGAAAAACAGGGAAGAGGAGAAAATGGAAATACAGGAACTGATGTTGCTTCCATTAGAATATATTTATTCTCTTACACAATAAAGAAATCCGCCGCAAACAGATCTCACAGTTTGCGGCGGATTTGGGGAATGTCGAATTCTGTCGGACGAATTTCATTGACTTCTCCTGAAACAGGTTTTATAATGACAACATCTGAAAAAGATCTTTTAAATTTTCTATACCGTCTTTACCAGGCGGACATTCCGGAACGGTTCCGTTCCATAAAATTCCTGATTTATTATTAAGTAACCATTTATTATCTGTATTTGAAAAAGAAAGAGGATTTTTTATGTACTGCTATGTTGGGAGCAGATCGCCACCATTTGGAGACGGGCAGAAATCAAGATACTCTTTTTCCGTAAAAATGGAAGTCATCATCATGAAAAAAATTTTTCGCTGTATTTTTAACACGGCTCTGGGAATAATGTTTGTGACTGCATTCATTCTTCTTTTTCCAGGTCTTTTTGGAATTCGGCCATATGTGGTTTATTCTGGTTCCATGGAGCCGGAAATCCAAACAGGAGCTGTTGTTTTCACAAAGGTGGAGAAGTTATCTCCTGAAAAAGGAGATATTATTACGTTTCGCAACGGGGATACCGTTATCACACACAGAGTGATAAAGAAACAAAACGGTACCTGGATCACAAAAGGTGATGCGAACAAAACTGCGGACCCTGTCCCTGTGGAAGAGTCGCAGATTATCGGGCGGGTAGTCTTTTGCCTGCCTTATCTGGGCTATGTACTTTATTTTCTGAAAGCCCGGATTCCGTTTGCTGCCGTATGTATTGCGGCAGGTCTGTCAGTGATCTCTGATCTGGCATATACCCCTAAAAAAATTAAAAAAGAAATATCTGGAGGATTAAATTATGATGAAAAATAAAAAAATGGTAAAAGGAATCGCACTTGGAGCAATGATCGCAGCACTGGCAGCAGGAGGAACTGCGGCTTATCTTACAGATTTTGAAACTGCTACCAACAGTTTTACCGTAGGAAAAGTAGATATTGCTTTGGAAGAACCTGGATGGAAACCGGAAGAAAACACCAAGATTGTACCTACTCAGGTAATCAAAAAAGATCCTTATGTGGAAAACAAAGGAGTAAATGAAGCTTTTGTATACCTGGAAGTATCTGTTCCTGTGAGAGAAATCATTACCGCAGCCGCAGATGGAACCAGAAATAATCTGGAAAAAACGGAGTTGTTCAGTTATTCCAAGAACAGTGACTGGACACAGATGGAGAGAAAAGAAATCGGACAGAATATGGTGTATACATATGCCTATAATCATATTCTGAATCCCGGGGAAAAAACAACAACACTGTTTGACACCGTAACATTTGCCAATATTATTGAAGGGCAGCTGGATATGCAGCAGTTGGATATGCCTGTAAGAGCCTATGCAATTCAGGCTACCAATACAGGAGACGGCAGTACAACTGTTCTGGAACAGGCCAAAGCTGCTTATCAGAAATATGTAAATCAGAACAAAGGACAGGCTGGTGGTGTCACTAAATGAGAAAGCTGAAAAATCCGGTGCTGTTTCTTTTTATAGCCGGAACTATCTGTGCAGCAGGGACAGCGGCATATTTTTCGGATTCCGATAATAGGATAAATGAAGTTGCTGTGGGAACTGTGACAACAGAAATTGAAGAAAATTTTCCGGACCCTACCCCCACACCAATGGAGAATAATCCATCTTACAGAAAAGAAATCTGGACAGGAAATTTTTCCAGCAGTGAAAAAGGATTTAACGCAGACTGTTATGTAAGGATGATGGTTTCCTACTCTGATGATGATATAGGAAGAGGAGTAGAAATTCTGGGAATGGATACAGTAAACTGGGTGTACAGCAATGAGGATGGCTATTATTACTACCGTAATGTGGTTGCGGAAGGAGAAAAGACGACGCCCTTATGTACAGGTTTTCGGATTGATTCAGCAAAAATTGATGATACATATAAAAATAGTCTTTCAGATTTTGCAATCAATATATACGAAGAATCTGTACAGGCAGAAGGATTTGAGGATTTTAA
Source organism: Blautia sp. MCC269 (assembly GCF_018785655.1). NCBI lineage: Bacteria > Bacillati > Bacillota > Clostridia > Lachnospirales > Lachnospiraceae > Blautia > Blautia sp. MCC269. Next base: position 79,971 of record NZ_WQQE01000039.1, read on the forward strand.
AAGTGCATGGAGATATTTTGATAATCCGATATCTGGAAATGCAGAAAGGGGGAGGAATGGTTGAAAAGAGTTCTTAAAGTTCTGCTTGCGGGAATGTTTGCAGCTGGGAGTATCGCAGTCTGTGCTGTTGCCTACGGAAAATTTTCAGATTCTGTAACGGTAACCAATCATATCTCCACGGGAGATATCAATATCTCATTAAAAGAACTGGAGAAAAAGAATGGCAGAGAAATTGTCTATCAGGATAATAAAACAATCCTTCCCGGAGATAAAATATCCAAAATCCCAAGAATTACCAATCAGTCGGAGCCCTGCTGGATAAGGGTAAAGATTACATATACAGATAATCTGGAAAACAGGAAAGGGCTTGACGACAGTAATCTTACCGGCATGTCAAAATACTGGATAAAAAAAGGAAAATATTTTTACTGCACCAGAAAACTTGAACAGGGAGACAGCATAGACGTTTTTACAGGGATTTCGGTTCCGGAAGAATGGGAGCAGCCATATCAGGAAAAGAAACTGGGAATTACAATTGTTGCAGATGCCGTGCAGGCGGCAAACTTTTCGCCGGATTTTAAAGATATGACTCCATGGGGAAATCAGAAAATATTAAGATGTATTCATGATACCAGTGGACGGATTGTACAAAAAAAGAAACCGGTAAAATTGAATGTGGAATTTGAGGGAAATGCACATAAACTGATTGCGGCGCCGGAGGATTTTTTTGCCGGATTTTCCGCAGCTATGCCAGGAGATGTATTTGAGGATTCCGTAGAAATACGAAATACTACGGGACATACAGCAGAGATCTATTTTCGAACAGCACCGGAGTGTAAATCTGTGAAGGACCAGGAATTTCTGAAAAAATTGAAACTGGAAATATCCGTAGGTGAAAAGAAACTGTATTCGGGTGATCTTCTTGCAGCATCCTTAAATAAGCCGGTTTCGCTCGGAAAAATTAAGTCCGGAAAAGGAGAAAGCATGAAATTTCAGGTTACAGTTCCCAAAGAACTTGATAATACATATGCTCTTCGTGACGGAGATGTAAAATGGATTTTTTCTGTAAATGAAGAAGAAAAAGAAAACACAATTTTATCTCCAACGCCCGGACAGACTGAAAAAAAAGAAAAGTCTGACAGAGGTGATTCACAAAAAAACATTTCCTCAGAAAAGTCAGCTCCTGTAAAAACCGGAGACGAGACCGGAATTCTGTTTTTCCTGTTTATAGGAAGTACAGCGTTTTTTACAGCAATTCTGGTGCTTAGGAAAGGAGGAAGAAAAATTTGAAAAAAAGAATGACAGGGGCTGTGATGTCACTGCTGATTCTGGCTTCCTCCCTTGCAGTGTCAGACAGTTCCACAATGGGAAGTGCTCTGGAAAATGAAGCGGCAGAACATTCAGAAAGCATGTTTCTGGAAGAAGATGAAGATCAAAACAGTCAGGAAAATGTTGAGACAGATTCCGGCAATACAGATGTGGAGGAAGAGTTTTCGGAAGGGACAGGATCAGAAAGTGTTCTGGATGAAGAGATTTTTTCTTATGATGAGGAAACAGATGTGGAGGAAGAGCCTGAATTTACTTTGTTTTCTGAGGAGAACGCGGAAATACTGACAGGTGACAGCGAAGAAGCTGATCAGCTGATTCAGGAAATTGAAAACGGAGAAGTTTTTGCACTTTCTCCGGCACTTCCGGAAAGTTTTACAGGATCAGAAAGTGTTACAGTGTCTGCTTCTGATGAAGAAAACCTTTCCACCACAGCCTTAGACCCTTCACAGTATTATCTGGATGTCTGGACGAGAGTTTATTGTGATGAGGTTTGGACAGAGGCAAATGATTTTATAGGAAACGGAAACAAAACTCGTATGGGATGTACTTATCGTTCGGTACATTATATTGATGATACAGGAACAGAAAAAGTTTCTCCGCTGTACTGCCTGAAGGCAACCAAAGATGGTATGGATAGTACCATGCTGAAAGATGAAGCAGTTAAAGTATTGAAAAATGCTGTGATTCAAAAGCTTCTTTACTTTGGATATGGTGGTCCCGGAGATCTTGGAACGGGGTATGATCCATCCTGCAGCCATATAAGCTGGTCAAAATGGCAAAACCGATATGTTTTTACACATATCGCCCTTTCCATAGCTTATTTCAATGACCGTGGATATGCAACAGAAGCGGAAGTGGAACATGTGGGAATTAACCGCCTCATCGACAAGATAAAAACACTGACAATCCCTGCGAGAAACAAGGCATCTGTGTCTGTGAAAGGTGAAAACGGATGGGTGTCTGCAGTAGGACAGACGGTTCCTTTGAGCGTGTACCGTTCCAGGCCGGATACACTTCCTTATATACCGGACAGCATGAAAGACGGCTTTCAGATGAGCAACCTTATGAGAGTTACCGATGGTGCAAAGGCCGGGAACGGGATTACCATAACCAGGAATTCCACAGAAAAATGGCAGCTGGCTTACTGGACAAGCGCGTCAGAGTATAATTCCCAGAGAACCAGCCCCAAAATGATGACAGGAACCAGTCTTAGTTTAAAAGAAGGTGCGTATTTGTATCTGATTTTTCCTCTGAATACGACAGCATCCAGAAAATTTTCATGTAAAATGCTGCTCCAGCCGGTATCATATATTCTTGTAGATGGAAAAGCACAGTCCGGAAAAGACGGAATGCAGGATTTTGGGGCATATGTATACCAGGGGACAAGAGGAAAGGTTGATTTTACGGTAAAACCTTCTACATATGGAAGTGTCAAACTGGTAAAAACAGAAGCAAATACAGGAAAAAAAGTTGCAAATGCCAAATACGCAATCTATGCAGGGGAGGATGTGAAATCTGGTTATCGTGTTATGTACAAAAAAGATCAGAGAATTGAAACCGGAATTACGGATCAGAATGGAGAAATCACATATCTGAAATTGCCGCCGGGACAGTATTATGTAAAGGAGATAAAAGCCCCTTCTGGTTATGTACTGAGCACAGTAATAAAAAATGTTACGGTAACTGCTAGTAATACAGCATCTGTTGCAGTGACAGATATTATGAATATAAGCGGAACGGCAGTTATTACAAAAAAAGACGGAGATACTGGTGATCCTCTTGCCGGTGCGGAATTTACGTTGTATGAGTGGAGCAAAAAGACCGGAAGTTATGGAAAGACAGGAACGCTCCTTACATACAACAGCCAGAATCGGGTATATGAGTCGGGAGAATTTTTTTATACAGAAGACAATCAGGGAAAATTCAGGATTCGTGAAACAAAAGCTCCCGCAAATTATACAGGAAACTGGCAGAAAGATTTTCAGCTTACAGAACCCGGTACGCATAAAAAATATTCCTTTGAAGTTCTGAATTATCAGGCAGATAAACGCAGAATAGAGATTCGGAAAACAGACGAAAATACGGGGGATGTTCTGAAAGATGCACAGTTTACACTGTATGAGTACAGTATTTCTCAAAACGGTTACAAGGCAGAAGGGATTGTACTGAAATATGAAGAAGAAAGTCAGATTTATGTCAGTGAGGAACTTCTGGTAACTTCGGACAATAATGGAAAATTTAAAATTGTGGAAACCAAAATTCCGACGGGCTATGAGGGTAGCTGGGAACAGGAAATTGATATCACAGACAAAAATGAAAGTCTTGCATTTCATGTAACCAACAGACCATTGCCGGAGTATAAAGGCCGGATACGTCTGAAAAAAACAGATGTTTATACAGGAAAATCTCTGGAAGATGCGGAGTTTACCGTATATCAGTGGAACCGTAGGAAAGGATTTTATGAAGATAATCTGGGTGAAAAAAGACTTTTGAAATATGATAGAGAAGACGGCTATTATTATACGGAGGCTTTGATGATCACAGATGAAAATCTTGGAAAGTTCCGGATTATAGAAACCAGAAATCCTGCAAATTATACAGGAAAATATGAAAAAGATGTTGTTTTTCAGAAAAAAGCGGATACGGATATAGACGAAATTCTGCTTCAGGCAGAAAATACCCCAATGATATTACCACTGGGAACAATAACTGTAACCAAAAAAATAAAAGAAAATGATATTACATGGGCTCATGGAAATCCGACCTTTTTCTTTGTAGCAGAGGGAACCGATCTGTCGGGAGCTGCTCATCGTTATGAGGATTATGTGACTTTTGTGCCGGACAGCTATGAAACAGACGGTAACGGCTATGCAACAATTTCTGTTACACTTCGAAATATTCCGCTGGGACAGTATACAATCTGGGAGAAACCAGTTCTCAGATATTATCTGAAAGATGCGTGGGCGGATACAGAAAATGTACGGATCACAAAAAAAGCAGAAGCGACTTATGGAAAAGATCCAAAGGAGACAGCAGTGGGAACTGCAGCATTAACGGTGGAAAAACCGGACGCAGCGCTTACTTTTTTAAATGAAAAAGCCAGATACGACAAATTTTCTCATACGGACTGTATAAAAAACACAATCCCGTTGTTATTTTCCTGATAAAACAGACCGGAAGACAGAAAGCAGATTCTGTCCTTTCCGGTCTGTTTTGGGATTTCAGGTATATTTCGGAGAAAAACTTTTTACAATAGAACAGAGAGAAACAGGTCAGGAGTGGGTCTATGGACATCAGAAAAGTTCGAAGAAATATTTTGGTCTGGATTATGATTTTTTGTTTTGTTTTTGCTCCGCAGAAAACATGGGGAGAAATCACAGAAAATCAGGAAAAAGTACAGCAGGATCTTGTGGAGGCACCAGGAGCTGTACTGATGGAAAAAGAAACGGGAACTGTGATTTACTCAAAAGATCCGGATACCAGAAGAAGTCCGGCCAGTATTACGAAAATTATGACATTAATTCTGATTTTTGATGCAATACAGAGCGGAAAACTGCATCTGGAGGATACCATAACAACCAGTGCTTATGCAAAATCCATGGGAGGCTCCCAGGTTTTTCTGGAAGAAGGGGAAACCCAGAAAGCGGAAACCATGATCAAGTGCATTGTGATAGCTTCCGGAAATGATGCCAGCGTGGCTATGGCCGAACATCTTGCGGGAACGGAGCAGGCTTTTGTAGAGCAGATGAATGAGAGGGCAAAAGGGCTGGGGATGAAAAATACCCACTTTGTGGATTGCTGCGGACTGACAGAATCGGAAGAACATTATACAACCCCTTACGATATTGCGCTCATGAGCCGGGAACTGATTTTTCGATATCCGGAGATCCTTACATATTCATCCGTATGGATGGAGGATATCACTCATGTTACCAGAAAAGGTTCTTCCACATTTACATTGACGAACACCAATAAACTGTTACGTAGTTATGATGGCTGCAAGGGGCTGAAAACAGGAAGTACCAGTCTCGCAAAATACTGTCTCAGTGCGGTGGCAGAGAAAAATGGGATTACATTGATTGCAGCTGTGATGGCGGCACCGGATCCCAAAACAAGATTCCGGGATGCAGCGGCACTTTTGAATTATGGCTTTTCAAAATGTACCTTATATCTGGATGAGGCGCTGAAACCATTAAAACCCCAGAAAATTCGAAGAGGAGTAAAACAGGAGGTGACGCTTGTATACAAAAATAAATTTCGATATCTCAGCACAGATGGAACAAAACCAGATCATGTAAAAAAGAAAGTGATTCTTCCGAAAGAACATACTGCTCCGGTGATAAAAGGAGAAAAAGCCGGAGAACAGGAATATTATCAGGATGGAAAAAAGCTAGGGAGCATTGATATTCTGTATGGGGAAACCGTAAAAAGAGCAGGATATTATGACTGGCTGAAGCGGACCGTGCAGGCAGTTTTGCTGTGAAAATTTGTTGTGAATAGACACCTTGCTGACACACATATTTTGACAAAGAGGTATCTCAGGATGTATAATATAACAGATTGAAGAAATAACAGCGCAGAGAAGGGATTTTGGATGAAAGAAATCAGAACAGAAGATGCGGTAGGACATATTTTATGCCATGATATCACGCAGATCATAAAAGATGAAAAAAAAGGCGTTCTTTTCAAAAAAGGGCATGTAGTAAAAGAAGAAGATATTCCACTTCTGCTCTCTGTAGGAAAAGAACACCTTTTTGTGTGGGAGAAAAAAGAGGGAATTCTTCATGAAAATGAAGCGGCGGAGATTCTTTATAAGATCTGTGCGGGAAATTCTTCCAAAGTACATGGAACTGATATTAAAGAGGGTAAGATTGAAGTAATATCAAAAATAGACGGTGTTCTGAAAATTCGCCGAAAAGCACTTATGGCAGTGAATTCTCTGGGAGAGATGATGATTGCATCCAGGCATGGGGATTTTCCGGTAAAAAAAGAAGAAAAAATTGCAGGAACCAGAATTATTCCGCTTGTAATTGAAAAAGAAAAAATGGATGCTGCAAAGGCAGCAGCAGGAGAAACGCCGATTTTTGATATTCTGCCCTATCAGAAAAAGAAAGTGGGAATTGTCACAACTGGAAGCGAAATTAAAAAGGGGCTGATAAAGGATACCTTTACTCCTGTACTCAAAGAAAAGCTTTCCGAGTTTCCGACAGAGATTCTGGGGCAGGTAATGCCAGGAGATGATAAAGAACAGATTACAGAGAAAATTCTTTCTTTTGCAGACAGGGGAGCGGACCTGATTGTCTGTACTGGTGGGATGAGTGTGGATCCGGATGACCGTACACCTGGAGGAATTCGTGATACAGGAGCCAAGATTGTGACATACGGAGCGCCGGTACTTCCAGGGGCGATGCTTCTGGTTGCATATCTTAAAAGAAATGAAAAGACCATACCAGTTCTTGGACTTCCAGGATGTGTTATGTATGCAAAGAGAACGGTGTTTGACCTGATTTTGCCAAGGGTGATGGCAGATGATGAAATAAAAGCAGAGGAAATTGCGGCACTGGGAGAAGGCGGGCTGTGCCTGAACTGTCCGGTATGTACATTTCCCAATTGTGGATTTGGAAAATAGGATGAAAGATTTCAGAGTTAAAAAATATCAGATTCATACAGATAAGATTCAGAATCCGGAAGGCGTGCGTTTTGTATTGCTGGCAGATCTTCACGGGATTTCCTATGGGAGGGAGAATGTACGACTTGTGGAAACAATCCGCAGGCTGAATCCGGATGCGATACTCTCTGCCGGTGATATGGCTGTGCGTACTCAGCCTGATACGCTTGTCACGGCATGCAAATTACTGAAAAAACTGGTACATGATTTTCCGGTATATTATGCATTGGGAAATCATGAGTATAAAATGACTCTTTCTGGGGAATATCGGGGATATTATGAAAAATATGAAAAAATGCTGAAAACAGCAGGTGTGCATATCCTGAGAAACACCCATGAGCATGCAATTTTTAAGGGAGAACATTTTTGTTTCTGGGGTCTTGAACTTCCCATTGAGTATTATCATAAACCCAAATCACCGAAACTTAAGACAAAAATGATGGAAGAACTGATTGGAAAGCCCGGAAAAAATGGAATGCAGATTCTTCTGGCCCATAATCCCAAATATGGAAAAACATATTTTGACTGGGGAGCAGATATCATCCTGTCAGGACATTATCATGGAGGAGTTGTCCGCTTAAGTGAGCACCATGGTCTTTCCTCTCCACAGTACCTGGTGCTGCCTCCTTTCTGCTGCGGAGATTTTCATAAGGGGGATCAGCATATGTTTGTCAGTGCCGGGCTTGGGGAACACACGATTCCTCTGCGGATTCATAATCCCAGAGAACTGCTTGTAATCGATGTGAAACCTTTCGAAAAAACGAAATGAGGAAACCATATGGCAATATCTGTTAAGCTGAATGTATTTGAAGGCCCTCTGGATCTTCTGCTTCATCTGATTGACAAGAATAAAATAGATATTTATGATATTCCTATTGTAGAGATTACCGACCAGTATATGGAGTATCTGCATTCCATGGAAAAAGAAGACCTTGGTGTTATGAGCGAATTCCTGGTTATGGCGGCGACACTTCTGGACATCAAGTGCAGGATGCTTCTTCCAAAAGAGATCAACGAGGAAGGAGAAGAGGAGGATCCGAGAGCAGAACTGGTGCAGAAACTTCTGGAATATAAAATGTATAAATATATGTCCTATGAGCTGCGAGACCGACTTGGAGACGCGGCAGGAGTTTATTACCGGAAACAGGATCTTCCAGAGGAAGTGATGCAGTATACGCCGCCGGCAGATCCGCAGGAACTTCTTCGAGGACTGACACTGGAAAAAATGAGTGCGATTTATCAGGCACTGATCCGCAGACAGGAAAATAAAATCGATCCGATTCGAAGTAAATTTGGGCGTATTGAAAAGGAAGAGATTTCATTGTCAGATAAGCTCCTTGAGATGCGGGAGTATGCCAGGACTAACCGGAAGTTCAGCTTTCGCCAGCTGATGGAAAACCAGCATTCAAAGATACAGCTGATTGTTACTTTTCTGGCAATTCTGGAACTGATGAAAATGGGGCATGTTCATGCAGAGCAGGCAGATCTTTTTGATGATATTCATATAGAAGTTATGACAGATCCGGAAACATGGAAGAATCTGACAGAGTTTGCGGATGAATAATACAGCAGGAATGAGGATAGCAAGTGGAAATTAAACGAATTGAAGGAGAGATAGAGGCCATTCTTTTTGCAATGGGTGAGGCTGTGGAGTTAAGCCGTATTGCCAAAGCAATTCAGCAGGATATGACTATAACGGAAAACATCATTCGAAATATGATGATTCGTTATCAGGAAGAGGATCGGGGAATTCAGATTATTGAACTTGAAAATTCTTTTCAGCTCTGTACAAAAAAAGAATATTATGATTCTCTTATAAGAATTGCCGCACAGCCCAAAAAACCGACATTAACGGATGTTATGCTTGAGACTCTTTCTATTATTGCTTACAAACAGCCGGTTACAAAAGCAGAGATTGAGAAAATCAGAGGAGTGAAATGTGACCATGCCATTAACAAACTGATGGATTATGACCTGGTGCGGGAACTGGGCCGACTGGATGCACCGGGACGTCCGATTCTGCTTGGAACCACAGAAGAATTTCTGCGCTGCTTTGGGGTTCAGGGTCTGGATGAACTTCCGGAAATGGATCCTGTTCAGCTGGAAGATTTCAAGGCAGAGGCAGAGGAAGAAATTCAGCTGAAACTGGATGTATAAAGAAAAGCACTGACAGATACCAGAGCATCGGGAGCAGCCGGACAGATCAATGGGAACAGAAGAGGAGGAACAGAAAATGCCTACGACATATACACATGATCTTTTTGGAAAAAGGGTTTATCGGAAGCTTCCTGCAAAATTGCAGCACCTGATTCGAAGCAACGGAAATCTGTATCGGATTGGACAGCATGGACCGGATATTCTGTTTTATTATTTCATATCCAAAAATCCGGTGACGCAGTACGGAGTGCGTATGCATGGACAGAAGGCCAGGGATTTTTTTGAAAAAGGAATGAAAAAAGTCCGGGAGGAGAAAAATCCTGCACTTATGGCATACATGCTGGGATTTGGATGCCATTATATTCTGGATTCCACCTGCCATCCTTATGTAAATCAGGTGGCGGCAGAGGGAAAAATCTCCCATACGCTTCTGGAAAAGGAATTTGACCGTATGCTGATGTATGAAACCGGAAAAAATCCCCTGCGCTTTTATCCGTCACATGGTATCCGTGCCAGCTTTTACAGCGCCAGAACCATTCATCAGGTACTTCCGCTGATCCGTACATGGAATATTTACCTTTCCCTGAAAATGATGAAAATTTTTACCTGCATCCTGGTATGTGATGATGGAGGAAGAAAAAAACGTCTTTCCGAGCATGCTCTTTCTCCGGCGGGTCGGAAACGGGCTGCGTTTATCACAGAGTTTTTTATGAGTCCGGAACCTGAGGTGGACTGCAGAAAAGAACTTCTGAAACTGGACAGCCTTATGGAAGAAGCTCTGGAAAAAGCACCGGATATGCTGGAAGAACTGGCTGTGCTGGCAGTTCGTCCGGGACATCTTTCTGAACGGTGGAATCTGACCTTTAATGGATAATGAATTTGACGGATAAAAATAGAAAGTTATATCACTGGGATACTCCTGCATAAAATATAATGGTTACTGCAAACAATTATAAAAATGTATGCGGGGTGATGGGATGAAAAACAGGCGTATGGCCGCTGTCGTGCTGATGACAGCGGTCCTTATTATTCTGCAGATATTTCCTGTCTGGGCGAAAGAAGAGCAGCTTTATGCGCTTTCGGCAGTTCTTATGGATGGAGAGACTGGACGGGTACTGTATGGAAAAGAGGCTTATAAAGGACGGCCAAATGCCAGCACTACAAAAGTCATGACCTGTATTTTGGCTCTTGAGATGGCCTCCGGAGATGATTATGTACAGGTCTCCAGGAATGCGGCATCACAGCCACAGACGCACCTGGGGATGCGGGAAGGTCAGCAGTTTTATCTGGAAGACCTTCTGTATTCGCTGATGTTGAAGAGTCATAATGATACAGCGGTGGCTATTGCAGAACATATCGGTGGTTCTGTGGAAAAGTTTGCAGTTTTGATGAACGAAAAAGCAAAGGTGCTGGGATGCAAAGATACACATTTTGTGACACCGAATGGTCTGGATGCAGAAGATGAAGGGGGAATTCATCACACGACTGCCAGGGATCTGGCGCTGATTATGGCGTATGCCATAAAAAATGAGACCTTTGTTCATATCACGCAGACCAGAGATTATACATTTTCGGATATTTCCGGAAAGGAACATTATTCGGTTCATAATACCAATGCTTTTCTGGATATGGAGACCGGCGTGATTTCCGGAAAAACCGGCTTTACCGGAAATGCCGGTTACTGTTATGTCTGCGCTGTACGGCAGGATGAAAAATTGTTTGTCGTGGCACTGCTGGGATGTGGCTGGCCTGGAAACAAAAATTATAAATGGTCTGATACAAAAAAACTGTTATCTTATGGCAGGGAAAATTACAGTTATGTGCTGCTGCCGGATCTGCCGGATCTGCCGGAAATTACAGTGACAGATGCCGTGCCGGAGGAAAACAGTCCATACCCGGAAAAAAAGAAAGGGTCAGGATATTCGGAAATATATAGGAGATTAAAAGTACATGTGTCTCTGCCGGAAAAGGAGCAGGTGAAAAGATATCTTCTGAAAAAAACAGAAACAATTATCTGGAAAACAGATCTCCCAGATAAAATAGCGGCACCAGTGAGGGAAAACCAGAAGATCGGTACACTTCGAGCAGTGCTGAATGGAAAAGAAATAACTTCCTGTTCTGTGACAGCGAATGAGAAAATCGGCAGGATTACCTATAAATGGTATGTAAATAAGGTTTTTCAGGATTATTTTCACTAATCCGTCAACCCCTGGCATCTGTCAGGGGTTAATTTTTTAACATTCATGACGAAAAGTATTGAATTTTCGGTTAAAAAAAGGTACAATTATACTCGGCTGAATTTTTGGTTATATTAATAAAAAAATGGAGGGCATAGTATAATGAGTAATGCGACACAAAGCGTAGCGGCTGCAAGGATTAATTCCCTGCTTGACGCCAACAGTTTTGTTGAGATCGGACAGGCTGTTACAGCCAGAGCTACAGATTTCAACATGACTGAAAAAAAAGCACCTTCAGACGGTGTGATCACCGGATATGGTGTGATTGACGGCAGTCTGGTGTATGTATACAGCCAGGATGCATCTGTACTGAACGGAACAGTTGGTGAGATGCATGCCAAAAAGATCGCCAAAATTTATGATCTCGCTCTGAAAGTTGGAGCACCTGTTATCGGTCTTGTAGACTGTGCGGGACTTCGTCTTCAGGAGGCTACCGATTCACTTGAGGCATTTGGTGAGATCTATCTGAAACAGACACTGGCATCCGGTGTTATTCCACAGATCACTGCTGTTTTCGGAACATGCGGCGGTGGAATGGCAGTTGTACCGGCTCTTACAGACTTTACATTTGTAGAGGAGAAGAAGGGCAGACTGTTTGTAAACACTCCAAATGCACTGGAAGGAAACAGAGTGGAAAAATGCGATTCAGCTTCCGCACAGTTCCAGAGTGAGGAGACAGGACTTGTTGACGGTATCGGAACAGAAGAGGAGATCCTTGGACAGATCCGTACTCTGATCAGCATGCTTCCTGAGAATAATGAAGACAATGACAGCTTCAAAGAGTGCACAGACGACCTGAACAGAGTATGTGATGATATCGCAGGCTGCACAGGTGACACAGCCATCGCACTTTCAAGAATCGCTGATAATGGTGAATTCTTTGAGACAAAAGCAGCTTACGGACAGGATATCGTAACCGGTTTCCTTCGCCTGAACGGAGCTACTGTTGGTGCTGTTGCAAACAGAAGCGAATCCTATGATGCTGATGGCAATAAGACTGAGGTTTCCGATGGAACTCTTTCAGCCAGAGGCGCAAGAAAAGCAGCAGATTTCGTAAAATTCTGTGATGCTTTTGAAATCCCGGTACTTACTCTTACCAATGTAACAGGATTTAAAGCCACTCTCTGTAACGAGAAGATGATGGCAAAATCCGTAGGTGAGATGGTACATGCTTTTGCATCCGCAACGGTACCGAAGGTAAATGTTGTAGTTGGTAAAGCATATGGAACCGCATACGTTGCCATGAACAGCAAGTCCGTTGGAGCAGATATGGTTTACGCATGGGACAGTGCAGAGATCGGTATGATGGATGCTTCCCTTGCAGCAAAGATCATGTATGAGGGAGCTGACGCTTCTACACTGAATGAGAAGGCAGCCGAGTATAAAGAGCTCCAGAACGGTATCGCATCCGCAGCAGCAAGAGGATATGTGGATACTGTGATCAAAGCAGAGGATACAAGAAAATATGTAATCGGTGCTTTTGAGATGCTGTTCACAAAAAGGGAAGACCGTCCATCCAAAAAGCATGGAACAGTCTAAGTGAGGTGAGCGTATGAGACAGTTTTATAAAAAGATCTCTTCTGTCTGCCTGGCATTCCTTTGCGTAGCCGCACTTCTGATCGGATGCACAGCTACTGCATGGGCTGCCAATGAGGTTGATGATACTGTAAAGAGTCAGCTCGTTACAACAACCAAAGGCCTGACGGATGCGATCATCGCAATGTCCGAGGATGATATCCAGGGATATCTGGAATCAGAGGATGCTTTCACACAGAGTGCTGCAAGTGCATGGGATGGCTCCAGAGAAGAGCTTGGTGAGAAAAAAGGTGATATCGAGGAGAAAGATATCACAGTGGAGTATTCCGATGATCAGTATACCGTTGTTGTTCCGGTATCCTTCGAGAAAAACAAAGCGAATTTCACTTATGTATTTGATAAATCAGGAACCCCGACTTCTCTTACAGTTGATGTGAATTATACACTGGCACAGAACATGGAGAAGGCAGCGATGAATACAGTGATGGGTCTCGGAACAGTATTTGTGATCCTGGTATTCCTGATCTTCGTGATCTCTCTTTTCAAATATATTCCCGGACTTGTGGAAGGAAAGAAAAAAGAGAGCAAACCGGCTCCGGCAGCCGCAGCACCGGCTCCGGTTGCAGCACCAGTTGCTGAGCCTGCTGTTGAGGATGTGACAGATGATGGTGAGCTTATTGCCGTGATCGCTGCAGCTATCGCTGCTTCTGAAGGCAAAACAAGCACAGACGGATTCGTAGTACGTTCCATCCGCAAAGTCAACCGCAGAAAAAGATAATCATTATTTAGGAGGATTTTAAAATGAAGAGTTATACAATTACTGTTAACGGAACAGCATATGAAGTTACTGTAGAAGAGAACGGAAACGCAGCAGCTCCAGTTGCAGCAGCACCAAAAGCAGCAGCTCCGGCTCCTAAGGCAGCTCCGGCAGCACCAAAGGCAGCAGCTCCGGCAGCAGGCGCAGGTTCTGTTAAGGTTTCCGCAGCCGTTCCTGGAAAAGTTGTAAAAATCGTTGCATCTGTTGGACAGAGCGTAAAAGCTGGTGACAGCGTAGTGATCGTTGAGTCCATGAAGATGGAGATCCCGGTTGTTGCTCCTCAGGACGGAACAATCGCCAGCATCGATGTTGCAGAGGGTGCTGCCGTTGAAAATGGAGATACTCTTGCAACAATGAACTAAACAGGAGGTAGACAAATGTCTTATGTAACAAATACCCTGTCAAACCTGATCCATCAGACAGCATTTTTCAACCTTACCTGGGGAAACTACCTGATGATCGCAGTGGCATGTGTGTTCTTATATCTTGCCATTAAACATGGTTTTGAGCCGCTGCTGTTGGTTCCGATCGCTTTTGGTATGCTTCTGGTAAATATTTATCCGGACATTATGCTGAGCATTGAGGATTCATCCAATGGCGTTGGCGGACTTCTTCATTATTTTTACTTAATGGATGAGTGGAGTATTCTTCCTTCACTGATCTTCCTGGGTGTCGGTGCGATGACAGACTTCGGTCCGCTGATCGCAAACCCGATCAGCTTCCTGATGGGAGCAGCTGCACAGCTTGGTATTTACCTTGCATACTTCCTTGCAATTTTCCTTGGATTTAATGGTAAAGCAGCAGCAGCGATCTCTATCATTGGTGGTGCTGACGGCCCGACTTCCATTTTCCTTGCAGGTAAGCTTGGACAGTCTTCTCTTATGGGACCGATCGCAGTGGCAGCATATTCCTATATGTCCCTGGTACCGATCATCCAGCCTCCGATCATGAAGGCGTTCACAACAGAGGAAGAGCGTAAGATCAAAATGGCGCAGCTCCGTCCTGTTACAAAACTTGAGAAGATCCTTTTCCCGATCGTTATCACAATCGTTGTTTGCCTGATCCTTCCGACAACAGCTCCCCTTGTTGGTATGCTGATGCTCGGAAACCTGTTCCGTGAGTCCGGAGTTGTTAAACAGCTTTCTGAAACAGCTTCCAACGCTCTTATGTACATCGTAGTAATCCTTCTCGGAACATCTGTAGGTGCTTCCACAAGTGCTGAGGCGTTCCTGAACGTAGATACACTGAAGATCGTAGTTCTTGGTCTTGTTGCCTTTGCCTGCGGTACTTTTGGTGGTGTTATGCTTGGTAAGCTTCTCTGCAAGGTTACTCACGGAAAGATCAATCCTCTGATCGGATCAGCCGGTGTTTCTGCCGTTCCTATGGCAGCCCGTGTATCCCAGAAGGTTGGTGCTGAGGCAGATCCTACAAACTTCCTGCTGATGCATGCGATGGGACCGAACGTTGCAGGTGTTATCGGTACAGCAGTTGCTGCCGGTACATTCATGGCGATCTTTGGCGTCTAACCCATTGTCTTATAAAATTTTGTAAGGAGAATAATTATGGCAGAAATAGAGAAAAAACCTGTGAAAGTTGTGGAAACGATCCTGCGTGACGCTCATCAGTCCCTGATCGCTACACGTATGAGCACAGAGCAGATGCTTCCGATCATTGAGAAGCTTGATAAAGTCGGCTACTATGCAGTAGAGTGCTGGGGCGGTGCTACTTTCGATGCTTCCTTACGTTTCCTGAAAGAGGATCCGTGGGAAAGACTTCGTAAACTCCGCGACGGCTTCAAAAATACAAAACTTCAGATGCTGTTCCGTGGACAGAATATCCTTGGATATCGTCCATATGCAGATGATGTAGTAGAATATTTTGTACAGAAATCCGCAGCTAACGGTATCGATATCATTCGTATCTTTGACTGTATGAATGACCTTCGTAATCTTCAGACAGCTGTAAAAGCAGCAAACAAGGAAAAAGCACATGCACAGGTTGCAATGGCTTACACACTTGGAGATGCTTACACACTTGATTACTGGACAGACCTTGCAAAACGTATCGAGGATATGGGTGCAGATTCTATCTGTATCAAAGATATGGCAGGTCTTCTTGTTCCGTACAAGGCTACGGAGCTTGTTCAGGCCCTGAAAGAGACTGTAAAGATCCCAATCGATCTTCATTCTCACTATACATCCGGTGTTGCTTCCATGACATACATGAAAGCAGTAGAGGCTGGCGTTGATATCATCGACACAGCTATGTCTCCATTTGCTCTTGGAACATCCCAGCCGGCAACAGAGGTTATGGTTGAGACATTCAAGGGAACACCATATGATACAGGATTTGATCAGCAGCTCCTTGCTGAGATTGCTGACTACTTCCGTCCGATGCGTGATGAGGCTCTTGATACAGGCCTTCTGAATCCGAAGAACCTTGGTGTAAACATCAAGACTCTTCTGTACCAGGTACCAGGTGGAATGCTTTCTAACCTGACATCACAGCTGAAAGAGCAGCATGCTGAGGATAAATTCTACGAAGTACTCGAGGAAGTTCCGCGTGTTCGTAAAGACCTTGGTGAGCCGCCACTTGTTACACCGTCCTCTCAGATCGTTGGTACACAGGCTGTATTTAACGTGATCATGGGCGAGCGTTACAAAGTTGTGACAAAAGAGACAAGAGACGTATTAAGCGGTAAGTATGGCGCAACAGCCAGACCGTTTAACCCGGAAGTGCAGAAGAAGTGTATCGGTGATGCAGAGCCGATCACATGCCGCCCGGCAGATCTTCTGGAGGACGAGCTTGATAAGCTTGAGAGTGAGATGGCACAGTACAAGGAGCAGGATGAGGATGTTCTGACATATGCACTGTTCCCACAGGTTGCCATGGACTTCTTTAAATATCGTCAGGCTCAGAAAACCAAGGTTGACGAGACTGTAGCTGATACAAAGAACGGCGCATACCCGGTATAAAGCACACACAGGAATGCAGATGCATTTCAATATAACAAAAGGAGCTTGCTGTATGCAGGCTCCTTTTGTGCATAAAAAAGATAAAAAGGCAGGATAACAGGTAATGTCCAAAGTTGCGATCATAGGCGGGGGTGCCGCCGGAATGCTCTGCGGCGTATATGCTGCACGCAGAGGACATCAGGTTCACATACTGGAAAAAAATGAGAAACTTGGAAAGAAGCTTTTCATCACAGGAAAGGGACGGTGCAATGTCACCAATGATTCAGATACAGAAGAACTTTTTCCGGCAGTGATGTCAAACCGCAAATTTCTTTACAGCGCTTTCTACACCTATGGAAGCAGAGATGTGATGGAGTTTTTTGAGAAGGCAGGTGTGCCGCTGAAAACAGAGCGTGGAAACCGTGTTTTTCCGGTATCTGATCATTCATCAGATATTATCCGGGCTTTGGAGCGGGAGCTTAAAAAAGCCGGAGCGCAGATCCATCTTCATACAGAAGTGAAAGAAGTATGTACGCAGGATGAAAAAGTTACAGGTGTACTACTCAGTGACGAAACTTTTTTTGAGGCTGATGCGGTGGTAGTTGCCACAGGTGGTCTGTCTTATCCGTCTACAGGTTCCACAGGAGATGGATATCGTTTTGCTTCTGAGACAGGACATAAAGTAGTTTCCCAGTCACCATCACTGGTTCCACTCGTAGCGAAAGAAGATTATGTTTCTAAACTCCAGGGACTTTCCCTCCGGAATGTAGAACTGACAGTAAAATCCGGCAAAAAAGTTCTCTATAAAGATTTTGGTGAGATGATGTTTACCCATTTCGGAGTCACCGGACCGCTGATCCTTTCCGCCAGTGCCCAGATCGGTAAAAAGCTGGAAAAAGAACCTTTGCAGGCTTTCCTGGATCTGAAGCCGGCACTTGACGTAGAACAGCTGGATGCCCGGATCCTGCGTGAATTTGATGCAAATCATAACAAACAGTTCAAAAACGTGATCGGTGTTCTTTTTCCGTCTTCTCTGACTCCGATCATGATTGAGATCGGTGGTATTCCGGGAGAGAAACCAGTGCATGAGATCTCCAGGGAAGAACGTCAGGCCTTTGGCCGTCTGATCAAAGCTTTTCCATTTACGATCACGGGAATGGGAGAGTTCAAGGAAGCGATCATCACAAGAGGCGGTGTGTCAGTAAAAGAGATACAGCCATCCACAATGGAATCCAAAAAAGTAAAAAATCTGTATTTTACAGGTGAAGTACTGGATCTTGACGCAGTGACCGGTGGCTATAATCTTCAGATCGCATGGTCTACAGCATATGCGGCAGCTCAGGCGATCGAATAACAGAAAAGAGGAAGGGAGCATTTGATTATGGGTATTAATATTGCAATTGACGGACCGGCAGGTGCAGGAAAAAGCACAATTGCAAAAAAAGTGGCAAAGGAGCTGTCTTTTATCTATGTAGATACAGGAGCCATGTACCGTGCCATGGCACTTTATCTCCTGGAAAAGGGAATCAGCGGTGATGAAAAAATCTCCGAAGCCTGTCACGATGCGGATATTTCCATCCGCTATGAAAGCGGCGAACAGCAGGTGATCCTCAACGGGAAGAATGTAACTGCGTTTCTCCGTAAGGAAGAGGTTGGAAATATGGCATCGGTAAGTTCTGCCAATCCGGAAGTGCGCGCGCATCTTCTGAAACTGCAGCGCAACCTTGCGGCCGAGAACAATGTAGTTATGGACGGAAGAGATATCGGAACCACTATTCTTCCCAATGCAGAAGTAAAAATCTTTTTGACTGCAAGTGCCAAAACCCGCGCAAACAGAAGATATCTGGAACTTACAGAGAAGGGTGAAGCCTGCGATATGGATGAGATCCTGAAAGATATCATTGACAGAGATGAGAGAGATATGAACCGCGCCGTTTCCCCGCTTAAACAGGCAGAGGATGCAGTTCTTGTTGATTCTTCAGAGATGGGGATTGAGGAAGTGGTTGAGAGTATCCTTTCTGTATACAGGAAAAAGGTGAATGGATGAAGGTAAAAGTTGCAGAAACTGCCGGATTCTGTTTTGGCGTACAGAGAGCAGTAGACCGTGTTTATGACCTGATCGGTTCCGATGCTACACCGATCTACACACTGGGCCCGATCATCCATAATGAGGAAGTCGTCTCAGATCTGGAAAAAAAAGGTGTGGCTGTGATCAGTGAGGAAGATCTTGCCACTTTAAAAGGCGGCACCGTTGTGATCCGTTCCCACGGAGTCGGTCGTAAAGTCTATGATAAGATCAAAAAATATGGCCTTGGGTATGTGGATGTTACCTGTCCTTTTGTGCTGAAGATCCACAAGATCGTTGAGAGAGAAAGTGCCAGAGGTGCCCATATTGTGATCATTGGTGATCCGGATCATCCGGAAGTCCAGGGAATCTGCGGATGGTGCCAGGGACCGTACACCGTAATAAGAAACGCCGAAGATGCTGAAAGATTCACCGTTTCTCCGGAAAAAGAAGTGTGTGTAGTGTCACAGACGACATTTAATTACAACAAATTTCAAGAATTAGTTGAAATTCTCCGCAAAAAGAGTTATGATAATAATGTTTTAAATATTTTAAATATTTTAAACACTATTTGTAATGCTACCGAAGAACGGCAGAAAGAAGCTAAAGCGATAGCCGGAGAGGTAGACACTATGCTGGTCGTAGGTGGCCGACATAGTTCCAATACTCAAAAGCTGTTTGAAATATGTAAAAAGGAATGTGGAAATACTTACTATATACAAACACCTGTAGACTTGGATTCTGAAATGTTCCAATGCAGTAGTTGTGTAGGTATTACAGCAGGGGCTTCCACCCCAAAGAAAATTATTGAGGAGGTTCAAGAACATGTCAGAGTTAAGTTTTGAACAGATGCTGGAAGATTCCGTAAAAACAATCAGAAATGGAGAGATCGTACAGGGTACCGTCATCGATGTTAAAGATGATGAGATCATCCTGAATATCGGCTATAAAGCAGACGGTATCATCACAAAGAACGAGTACACAAACGATTCAAGCGTTGTGCTTACAGACGTTGTTAAACCTGGCGATACCATGGAAGCAAAGGTTCTCAAAGTAAATGACGGAGAGGGACAGGTTACACTTACCTACAAACGTCTTGCTGCAGAGAAAGGAAACAAACGTCTTGAGGAGGCATTCGAGAACCAGGAGGTTCTGAAAGCTCCTGTAACACAGGTACTTGACGGTGGTCTTTGTGTCAATGTTGAGGAAGCAAGAGTATTCATTCCTGCAAGCCTTGTATCTGACACATATGAGAAAGATCTTTCCAAATATGCAGATCAGGAGATTGAGTTCGTTATCACAGAGTTCAACCCAAGAAGACGCCGTATCATCGGTAACCGTAAACAGCTTCTTCTTGCTGAGAAGGCTGAGAAACAGAAAGAGCTTCTTGCTAAGATCAACGTAGGCGATAAAGTTGAGGGTGTTGTTAAGAATGTTACAGATTTCGGTGCATTCATCGACCTCGGCGGAGCAGACGGACTTCTTCACATCTCTGAGATGTCCTGGGGCAGAGTAGAGAACCCGAAGAAGGTATTCAACGTAGGTGATAAAGTTACAGTTCTTATCAAAGATATCAACGGAGACAAGATCGCACTTTCCCTTAAATTCCCGGAGGAGAACCCATGGCTTACAGCTGCTGAGGACTTCGCAGTAGGAAACGTAGTAAAGGGTAAAGTTGCACGTATGACAGATTTCGGTGCATTTGTTGAGCTTGCACCTGGAGTAGATGCACTTCTTCATGTATCTCAGATCTCCAGAGAGCATGTTGCTAAACCATCTGATGTACTTTCCATTGGTCAGGAGATCGAGGCTAAGGTTGTTGATTTCAATGGCGAAGACAGAAAGATCAGCCTCAGCATGAAAGCACTTGAGGATAATTCTGCAGAGCAGACAGAGGAGTAATTTCTCAGAAGCTGTACAGCAATTGATCATTTTGAATTTCAGAGGCCGTCACAATAACTGTGACGGCCTTTTTTAAGCGAGTCCTTCGAGAAGGGCTCGCTTTTGCTGTATAGCAGAAAAATATTATTTAAGAACAGATAGATAATATGGCAGACAGTGTTTCAGATAGGTTTTCTGTTTTAAAGGATCCTGTATGAAATCATCTGTTACAGGAAACCAGGTGTAACAGTTTTCTTTTTTAGCAGGTCTTCGGAGTTTTTTGTCCATACAGGCACTTAAGGTTTTGGGTATGGCAGTGTCTTCGGAAGGGATGTAATCGTAATCTTTATAATTGGAATAATATTGCTTTAAACGTCCATTTTGAAGCTTCACAAGAAGACGGACACGGTTATTCTGTCCGATTATGTAGAATTCTTCACTATGATTTGAAAATTTAACAGGCAGATCGTAATAAATTTTAAGTGTAAAGGTCAATTGATCGTCTTGAATTTCACAATCCAGTGTTTCGTAATCTTCATTAAAAAGAGCAAGATAGGATAGCATGGAGAATATTTTCCCAAGGCCAAGAAGATCTTCTTGGTTGTGTCCCATAACGATCTCTGCTGCTTCCGGTTTCTTTCCGGAAGCGAATTGTTTGTAAAGGCGGATGCAGGCACCCCCATCACAGTAGTTCCGTTCAGTGATACCGAGAAATGATTCCATAGAAGGCTGATTCATCCGTGAAAGCTTCAGAAGTCCCTTGAGCGGCTTTAGCTCCCGGTAAAGGTCTATGGAAGGTAGCTTTGCAAAAGGGGAAGGCAGTCCGTGGATCTGATATCGTGCATCCAGATAAGGCTGGTCAAAGCTGTCACCGTTATACTGGATCGTACATGAAAAATCCTGAAGGAATCCAGAAAATGTTTTCAGAAGTTCAGGTTCTTCCTCTTCGTTTTCGATCATCCACTGATACATCTGCCAGTTATTTTCTTCGTAAGCTACAGCACCGATCAGATACAGAAAAGTGGAATTTCGTGATAGTCCTGTAGTTTCAATGTCATAGAAAAGCGGCACAAAATGCTCTGAAAAGCCATGGTTTTTAGTCAATTTTTTAACAGTCTCAAAGTCTGGAAACCCTTGTAAAATCGGCATTTTTTTAACGATCATGTTAATTTTCTCCTTTATAAATTGTATCTGATTATACACAAAAAAATTGCTTTTCAATAGTGCAATTTAAAGTGAAATGAGTTATAGTTATTAGTAGAGTTGATGATAAAAAACAGGAAATGGTACTGGATTTATGTGGGGATTGACAGTGAAAAAATGACTATTATCGCTTCATAAATTAGTTATTCATTTATAGCTTTTTATGAGCTGGTGAATATCTTCTATTGAAGTATATCACAGGATCGTATCTGGATTCAATCTTTCATACATGTCCTGCTCAGAGCAGAAGTTACTTTGTTACTGTTCACTGGTAATGTTTCGCAAGGTGTTTTATGTGAGCGAAATATATCTTGTTTATCTTGGATGAAATGAGAAAAAAATCAGAAATACAGAATCAACTTTAAAAATGAGTATGTGCGCAACGCAGAAATACCATGTACATGTACTTGTAAAAAATAAAGGAGGAGATGAGATCTATGGCATTTTTAACCTTCAGGGGTGGCATCCATCCTTATGACGGCAAAGATTTGTCAAAAAACTGTCCTGTTGAGAAGTATCTGCCGAAAGGAGATCTGGCAATTCTTGTTTCTCAGCACATCGGAGCTCCGGCCAAGCCCATCGTAAAAAAAGGTGACCATGTGCTTGCAGGACAGAAAATCGCAGAAGCAGGAGGATTTGTTTCCGCACCGATACATTCATCTGTATCAGGAACTGTAAAGGGAATCGAGAAGCGCCTGACTGCAGTAGGCGCCATGGGGGATGCGATCATCATTGAAAATGACGGTCTGTATGAATCTGTGGAATATACGCCTGCCAAACTGTCTGACCTTTCCAAGGAAGACATCCTGAAAAGAATCCAGGAAGGCGGAGTTGTAGGACAGGGTGGCGCAGGTTTCCCGACACACGTAAAACTTTCACCAAAGGAACCGGACAAGATCGACCATATCCTGGTAAACGGCGCCGAATGTGAGCCTTACATCACAAGTGATTACCGCAGAATGATGGAAGAACCGGAAAGCGTTGTCGGCGGACTAGAAGTAATCCTGAAAGCTTTCCCGAAAGCAGTGGGATGCATCTGTATTGAGGACAACAAACCGGATTGTATTGCCAAGATGAAAGAAGCCATCAAAGGCAAAGAACGCATGGAAGTAAAAGAACTCAAGACCAAATACCCGCAGGGTGGTGAGCGTACATTGATCTATGCGGTAACAGGCAGAGAGATCAATTCTACCATGCTTCCGGCAGACGTAGGATGCGTGGTTGATAACGTGGAAACCGTTACTTCTGTTTATAAAGCAGTAATCCTGGGACAGCCGGTTATCAGCCGTAATGTCACAGTGACCGGAGACGGTATCCGCACACCGAAGAACTTTTCCGTTCTTACAGGAACAGATCTGTCTGAACTGGTAGATGCTGCAGGCGGACTGAAGGAAAAGATCGCGAAAGCAATCTCCGGCGGACCGATGATGGGATTTGCTCTGTATGATCTTCATATTCCATGTACGAAGACAACTTCTTCCCTGCTTTTCCTGGAGCGTGACGCAGTCTCCGAGGCGAAGCAGATCCAGACTGCATGTATCAATTGCGGACGTTGCGTAAGCGTCTGTCCAGGCCATGTGGTTCCTGCCCGTCTTGCAACTCTTGCAGAACACGGTGATATGGCAGGATTCGAAAAGATGGATGGTATGGAATGCTGCGAGTGTGGCTGCTGCAGTTACATCTGTCCTGCCAAACGACCTCTGACTCAGAGTATTAAATCTATGAGAAAAATGGTTCTTGCCGAGCGCAAGAAAAAGAAATAGGGGGAGGAATAACAATGGAACAAATGTATAATGTATCATCTAATCCCCATATCAGGGATAAAATGACCACCAGCCGTATCATGCAGCTGGTAGTGATCGCACTTCTGCCGACAACACTTTTTGGTATCTGGAACTTTGGAGTGCATGCACTCCTTGTAGTGCTGGCAACGGTTGCATCCAGTGTGTTTTTTGAATGGCTGTATGACCGACTGATGCATAAAAAAAATACAACTACTGATTTCAGTGCAGTTGTAACAGGACTTCTGCTTGCGCTGAACATGCCGCCCCAGATCCCGATCTGGATGCCGATCCTTGGCAGTGCTTTTGCGATCATTGTTGTAAAACAGCTGTTCGGTGGACTTGGACAGAACTTTATGAACCCGGCTCTTGCAGGAAGATGCTTCCTTATGATCTCTTTTGCCGGAAAAATGACTAACTTTGCAGTTTCCAAAAGCTCTCATGCTGTTGTAGATGCAGTTACACAGGCAACACCTCTGGCAGCACTTAAAAACCAGGGATTCATTGAGGGAACTTCTATTCCTGTAAAGAATCTGTTCCTTGGTAATATCCAGGGTACTATCGGTGAGACTTCTGCTCTGGCGATCCTCATCGGTGCAGTGATCCTTCTTGCATTCAAGATCATTGATCTGAAGGTACCTCTTACATATATCGGAAGTTTTGCAGTATTTGTCATTTTCTATATGCTGGGAACAGGCAAAGGTTTTGATGTAAACTATCTTTTCAGCCATATCTTTGGAGGCGGTCTGATGCTTGGAGCCTGGTTTATGGCAACAGATTATGTGACAACTCCGATCACTCCGAAAGGTCAGCTGGTATATGGCTGCTGCCTCGGTATCGTAACAGCAGTATTCCGTCTCTTTGGCGGTTCCGCAGAGGGCGTTTCCTATGCGATCATTTTCTGTAATCTTCTGGTTCCGCTTATTGAAAAAGTAACAAAACCGGTTGCTTTTGGAAAAGGAGGCAAGAAATAATGGGTAAGATTATCAAAAATACATTGATCCTTACGATCATTACAGTTGTTGCCGGACTTGGCCTTGGACTGGTTTACGAAGTTACCAAAGAACCCATCGCAAGAACCGAAGAACAGGCAAAAAAAGAAGCATGGCAGACTGTATTCAGTGATGTAAGCCTGGAAGACTTTAAAGCTGTAGATGTAGACAAGGAAGCAGCAGATAAAACAGCAGCAGATCTTGGGATCAAGGCAACCGTAGATGAAGTCTGTGAAGCAGCAGATGAAGGCTATGTGGTAACTGTAACCGATAAAGAGGGTTACGGCGGTGATATCCAGATCACAGTTGGTGTAACAAAGGATGGTACCGTCAGCGGCGTTTCCATTCTTTCCATCAGTGAGACTGCCGGACTTGGAATGCGTGCTACAGAAGCGAAGTTCCAGGAACAGTATGTTGGAAAGAATACCGATAAATTCTATGTATCCAAGGACGGCGGCGAGGGTGAGCCTATTGATGCCATCAGCGGTGCGACCATTACATCCAGAGCTTTTACCGGTGCAGTCAATACAGCTATCGGCTATTGCAAAAACGCATTTTAGGAGGGTAGTTGAATATGAATAATTGTGGTGAAAGATTAAAAAACGGTATTATTACCGAAAATCCGATTTTTGTTCTGATGCTTGGTATGTGTCCTACTCTTGCGGTAACGACTTCTGCTATCAATGGTATTGGTATGGGACTTTCCACAACCGTAGTTCTGGTTATGTCAAACATGCTGATCTCCATGCTGCGTAAGATTATCCCGGATTCCGTCAGAATGCCGGCCTTTATCGTAGTTGTAGCATCTTTTGTAACCATTGTACAGTTTCTGATGGAGGGCTTTACTCCTTCTCTTTATGATTCACTTGGAATTTATATTCCACTGATCGTTGTTAACTGTATCATTCTGGGACGTGCAGAGAGTTATGCTTCCAAGAATCCTGTCCTTCCGTCTATCTTTGACGGACTTGGAATGGGCCTTGGCTTTACAGTGGGCCTGGTTGCTATCGGTCTTGTAAGAGAGATCCTGGGTTCCGGAAAAGCTTTCGGAGCACAGATCATTCCGGCTGCTGACGCAGCTACCGGCGCTGCAGGCTATACCCCGATCACTATCTTTATCCTTGCACCTGGAGCATTTCTGGTTCTTGCCGGACTTGCAGCGATCCAGAACAAAGTAAAGATCAACATGGCAAAGAAGGGCAAAGATGTTTCCAAGATCCAGTCCGGCTGCGGTTCCAACTGTGCAACCTGCGGCGGATGCCCTTCTGAAAAAGAATAAAGGGGGAATAGAATATGGCAAGCTTAATGTTAATTGCTATTGGTTCTGCACTTTGCAGTAACGTTGTATTAAGCCAGTTCCTTGGAATCTGTTCTTTCCTGGGCGTTTCCAAGAAAACTGAAACAGCAGCCGGCATGGGTGGAGCGGTTGTATTTGTCATCACGATCGCATCTTTTGTTGCTTCGCTGTTATATAAATTTATTCTGGTACCAACACATTTTGAGTATCTGAAAACAATCGTATTTATCCTTGTTATCGCGGCACTGGTACAGATCGTAGAAATGTTTCTCAAGAAATTTGTACCATCCCTTTACAAGGCACTTGGTGTATACCTTCCTCTGATCACAACAAACTGTGCAGTTCTTGGTGTAGCACTGAACAATGTTAAATATGAATACAGCATTCTTGAAAGCGTTGTCAACGGATTTGCCACAGGTGTAGGTTACCTGATCGCAATTGTATTACTTGCGGGAATCCGTGAAAAAATGGAATACAACGATATTCCGGAATCCTTCCAGGGTATGCCGATCGTTCTGCTTACGGCAGCACTGATGGCAATTGCATTCTTTGGATTCTCCGGAATCGTATAGGAGGAAGAAGAGCATGAGTATAACAGGAATTATTATGGCTGCAGTCATTGTCGGCGGTACTGGTTTATTCATTGGTATCTTCCTTGGACTTGCAGATAAGAAATTAACCGTAAAGGTAGATGAAAAAGAAGAAGCCATTCTTGGTGTTCTTCCTGGAAATAACTGTGGCGGCTGTGGCTATCCGGGATGTTCCGGACTTGCTGCCGCAATCGCAAAAGGCGAAGCTCCTGTAGATCAGTGTCCAGTTGGCGGCGCTCCGGTTGCAGCCAAGATCGGTGCGATCATGGGACAGGAAGTAAAAGAAACCGCACGTCAGGTTGCTTTTGTAAAATGTGCGGGAACCTGTGATAAGACAACTGTGAAATATGAGTACACAGGTGTGGAAGACTGCGAGATGATGGCCTTCATCCCAGGCAGCGGCGCAAAAAACTGTACATATGGATGTATGGGATTTGGAAGCTGTGTAAAGGCCTGTCCGTTTGATGCCATTCATGTAGTGAACGGTATTGCGGTAGTAGACCAGGAAGCATGTAAGGCCTGTGGCAAATGTGTTGCCAAATGTCCGCGTCACCTGATCGAACTTGTACCATATGACAAACAGATTCGTGTAGCCTGTGGCTCCCATGCTAAAGGTAAAGCAGTTACAACTGCCTGCGAGCTTGGCTGTATCGGCTGTAAAAAATGTGAGAAGAACTGTCCGTCAGAGGCAATCACAGTTACTGATTTCTGTGCACACATTGATTATGACAAATGTACAGGATGCGGTAAATGTAAGGAAGTCTGCCCGAGACATGTAATACTGTAAAAAATTCAGAGAAGGTTGTCTGTCCGGAATATATTTTCCAGATATGGCAACCTTCTTTTTTGCAGGAAATTCAAAAATGGAATTTGTTATAGAAATTGTTAATATGACAACATTCTTGACATGTAATGGATACAATGATATCATTATTTAGATAATAGTCAAATTGTTGAAGGTAAAAGAAGATGTATGGTAAGAAATATAAATGATACTATCTAAGCTAATATTTTACACTGGGACTGTAGCTGTTTATGTGAATAGTATAGAGTCACAGTGTATTTTTATGACAATTATTAATTTTTATTGAATGTGGATAGAGTAGAATTGTTTTCGTTGGGAGAAAGTATGGGAAAAGTAAATTTAGATAATAAAAATATTTTGGTAACAGGAGCAGCTGGATTTATTGGTTCGAATCTCATAAAAAGGATTTACAGAGAAGTCCCATTGGCTAGTATAATTGGAATCGATAATATGAATGATTATTACGACGTGAGATTGAAGGAATTTCGTCTGAAAGAGTTATCTGAGTATAAAACATTTACTTTTGTTAAAGGTAATATTGCAGATAAGAAATTGATAGAGGAAATTTTTGAAAAATATAGACCATCCGTTGTAGTTAACCTTGCGGCACAGGCAGGGGTACGTTATTCGATAACTAATCCAGATGCATATATAGAATCAAATCTGATAGGTTTTTATAATATTCTTGAGGCCTGCCGTCATTCTTACGATGCAGGCAGAGAAGGTGTTGCACATTTTGTATATGCCAGTTCATCCAGCGTATATGGATCGAATAAAAAAGTTCCATATAGTACAGAGGATAAGGTTGACAATCCGGTAAGCCTTTATGCCGCTACAAAGAAAAGTGATGAGTTAATGGCACATGCATATGCTAAACTCTATAATATTCCATCTACAGGACTTAGATTCTTTACTGTTTATGGTCCTGCTGGTCGTCCGGATATGGCATATTTTGGATTTACGAATAAATTGAAAAATAATGAAAAAATCCGTATTTTCAATTATGGAAACTGCAAACGGGATTTTACTTATATTGATGATATTGTTGAAGGTGTAATCCGTGTTATGAAAAAAGCACCGGACAGAAAAACAGGAAAAGATGGACTACCTGTACCGCCGTACAGAGTTTATAATATTGGAAAGGGTACACCGGAAAATCTGCTGGATTTTGTGCAGATATTAAGCGAGGAATTAATTAGAGCCCAAATTCTTCCCAAAGATTATGATTTCGAAGCACATAAAGAACTGGTGCCGATGCAGCCGGGGGATGTGCCTATAACTTATGCAGATACCAGTGCGTTGGAAAAGGATTTTGAATATAAACCGGGTACAGACCTACGTAAAGGATTGCGGGAATTTGCAGAATGGTATGCGGATTTTTATAAGTAAGAAAGGCGGAATACGGAGTGAGAATATTATTAGTTAATTATCGATATTTTATTTCAGGTGGTCCTGAGAAATATATGTTTAACATAAAAACAATGCTTGAAAATCAGGGACATGAAGTTATTCCTTTTTCTATACATTCAAATAAAAATGTTGCAACAGAATATTCAAAATATTTTGTTGAACCGATTGGCGGCAGGGATGCAATTTATTTCGAGGAAGTAAAAAAAACACCGAGATCTATCTGGCAGATGCTTACACGGAGCATCTATTCGAAGGAAGTTGAAAAAGCGATAAAAAGAGAAATTGATGATGTAAAACCAGATCTGGTGTATATCATTCACTTTGTTAATAAACTTTCTCCCAGTGTAATCAGGGGGGCCAGGAAGAAAGGAATTCCGGTAGTTTTGAGACTATCCGATTATTTCCTTTTGTGTCCTCGATTTGATTTTATGTATGAAAAAAGAGTATGCGAGGAGTGTCTGACTAAAGGATATAGAAGCTGTATAAAGAAAAGATGTGTGAAAGGTTCACTGTTTGCATCTGTTGTAAGAGTTTTTTCTATGAAGTTCCACAAGCTGATTCATGTATATGATGGAGTTTATGCTTTTATAACACCGTCAGAATTTTTGAAACAGAAATTATCAGCAAATGGTTTTGAAGAAGAAAAGATCCACTGTATTCCTACTTTTACAGCGAGCAAAACCAAAGTGGGAGAACCTCAAATAGGTTCTTATGGTTTGTATTTTGGCCGTATTACAGAAGAAAAAGGTGTTGAAACCGTTGTCCAGGCCTATGAAAAGCTCCAGAAATATACAGTTAAAATTATGGGAGATGATACAACAGAGGAAGCAATACGTCTCAAAAGATATATAAAAGAACATAAAATTAAAAATATTGAATTTCTTGGATTTAAGAGCGGAGAAGAATTAGAAGATATTATCAAAGGTGCAAGATTTACATTAATTCCATCAATTTGGTATGATAATCTGCCCAACACAGCGTTGGAGTCATTTCAATATTCAAAGCCGGTTATCGCAAGCAACATAGGAAGTCTCCCGGAACTGGTTGTTGACGGGGAAAATGGCTATTTGTTTAAGCCTGCTGATGCAGAAGATCTTATTAAAAAAATAAAATTATTGGATGATGATACGGTAGTTGAAAAAATGGGAGCAGCCAGCAGAAGAAGACTGGAGAGCAGATTTTCGCCGGAAACACATTACGAGGCTTTGATGAAAGTTTTTTCGGAGGCTGTAAAAAATAATAAGTAAATTTTGATTGCTGAAAAGAAAGGATATTTGCTCCAATGAAAACAATTGCGTTTTTTGTACCTCAATATCATAGAATCCCGTTGAATGATAAATATTGGGGAAAAGGGTTTACGGAATGGGTCAATGTAAAAAATGCAAAACCACTTTTTGAAGGTCATGTTCAGCCCAAAATTCCTTTGAATAATAATTATTATGATCTATTAAAAAGAGAAACAAAAATCTGGCAGAAAGATTTGGCCCAAAAATATGGTATTTATGGATTTTGTTATTATCATTACTGGTTTAATGGCAAAATGCTCCTGGAAAAGCCATGTGAGCAGATTTTAGCTGACAAAGAAATAGATCTTCCATTTTGTTTTTGCTGGGCAAATGAGGCGTGGTCAATGGAGTGGACTGGAAAAAAGACGGTTATTATGCCTCAGTTTTACGGTGACAGAAAAGAATGGAAAGAACATTGGGATTATTTATTGCCTTTTCTCAGAGATGAAAGATATATAAAAGAAGATGGAAAACCGTTGATTGTCATCTATCGTCCAGAGTCGATCCCATGTCTTACGGAAATGCTTAAATATTGGAGGAAACTTGCAGAAGAGGAAGGTTTTCCAGGTCTGTATTTTGCAAGTCAGAGTGCAGAATTCAATTTGGATAAATCATTAGATCATAGCGAAATAGATTTTGAAATCGAATATGAGCCCCAGACATCGAGAAAAAAAATGGCTAATAAAAAGTTGGAGGGCTTAAAAGAAATTCGACGTAAATTTATGCGTTTTTGTGAAAGAAAATTTGGATGGGATCTACGCAGATATGGGCAGAGCACTTTTAATAAGATAGCTGGTTTAACGCGGCCGGATTACGATGCTACATGGAATAATATATTAACACGAAAGCCGGAAAATGAAAAATCTGTCCCCTGCGCTTTTGTGAACTGGGATAATAGTCCAAGATATCATGAAAGAGGTCAGGTTTACATAGGAGCGACACCACAGAAATTTAAAAAATATTTTTCAAAATTAGTGAAAAGGACCCGGGAAACTTACAAAAAAGATTTTATGTTTTTGTTTGCGTGGAATGAATGGGGAGAGGGAGGATATCTCGAACCAGATGAAGAAAATCAGTATGGATATCTGGAAGCTGTCAGAAGTGCACTTATAGAAAACGGAGAATTTCCGGATTGATCTATTTAGATCAGATTAAAAAATGTAAAAGGACAAGATATTGATGAAATCATTATTTAAAAATTCTTTATACAATATCATTTACAAACTTTTCATGATAATTTTTCCGCTTATTTCTTCAGCCTATGTCTCCAGAATTTTGTTACCAATGGGAGTCGGAAAAGTTGCGTATGCCCAAAATATTGCATCTTATTTTATTACAGCTGCGTCACTTGGTGTAGGTAACTATGGAATACGAGAAATCGGGAAAAAGCAGAAGAATAAAGAGGAATATTCGAAGACGGTTGTGGAATTGTTAATAATAACATTATTTTCTACACTTATTTGCTCTGCTTTTTATTATGGAATGGTATCTACTTTACCGTATTTTCAGAATAGTAAAATGCTTTATTATGTAGTTGGAATACAATTACTTCTGACTGCTGCTAATGTTGACTGGTTTTACCAGGGAATGGAAGAATATAAATATATTACTGTTAGAAGTTTAATAGTAAAAATTCTAACATTATTAGGTATTTTTGTATTTGTAAAGAAACAAGATGACACCATTGCGTATGCGCTCTTTAGCAGTATTGCTTTAGCTGGAAATAATATTATTAATGTTATTCATCTGAGAAAGTATTTGACTTTGGATGATGTGAAACATATAGAGCTTGCGAAACATATAAAACCATTGTTTATTTTGTTGTCAACAGGATTTGCTGTAGAATTATATACGAAGCTAGATACCACAACATTAGGAATAATGACATCAGAAGAATATGTGGGTTATTATAATTATGCAACAAAAATATCGTCAATTGTTGTTGGACTGGCCGCTTCAGTAAGTACAATTTTACTTCCGCGTTTCAGCTTATATAGAGAACAGAATAAAATGGAAGAGTTAAAAAAAACTATTGAAAATGCACAGGCAGGGCTTCTTTATTTATCAATACCTGCATGTGTTGGGCTAGCTTTGCTATCAAAATATATAATTATTTTTTTGTTTGGAGCTGATTTTTTGCCAGCAGTTTTAACGGTTCAGATTTTGACAATTTTAGTAGTTATTAAATCTATTGGTAATCTCTATGGGGTTCAGATTCTGGTTGCCTTTGGAAAAGAGAAAATACTTTTTTATACGACTGTTTTAGGTGCAATATCAAATATAATTATGAATCTAATACTGATACCGGCCTTTCGACAAAACGGTGCGGCAATTGCATCTGTAATAAGTGAATTTGTTGTATGTCTATATCAGTTTACGGCTGCACAGAAATTAGTGCATACAAAATTTGATAAGATGGATATTCTGAAGATTTTGTTGGCTTCTACAGGAATGGCAATTATCGTAATATTGGTAGAAACTGTATTAAAAAATGAGATTATAGTTATTATCTTGTCATGCATACTGGGAGTTTTATTTTACACAATAACAACAGTTATGATGAAGGTGAAAACAGCGGGAATGTTTGTGGGAATTTTAAAGTCACGCATAGGTTTAGAATAAATATGATGTAGGTGTACATTATTTCCAATTAACAGGAGAAATAATAAAATGAAAAATTCTAAAATAACAGTTTTATTTTGTTTTCATGATGGAAATAAAAATAATGGAGGAAATCGCTCGCTTATAGATGTCATAGATAATTTATTGGAAAAGAAAAATATAGAAATATTGGCAGCTTTTCCTGTAAAAGAAGGGTCTGCAATTGAATATCTGAAATCTAAAAATGTTTATATAGTTCCATTTTGCTATGGAAGATGGGATTATCATATGGAAGATTATACGCCTAAAAATTTATATATGATTCTAAAAACACTTAAAAGTTTTGCATATACATATGATTTTTTGTATCGAATAGACAGCGTAATAAATGAATTTCACATAAATTTGATATATACCAATACAATGGTGCTTCCGATTGGCATGCTGATAAAGAAAAAATATGGAATTCCAATGATCTGGCATATTCGGGAATTTGGTTACGAAGACCACAAACTTGGGATTATAGGTGGAGTAAATAGACTCTACAGGGGAATGAATACATATTCAGATAAAATTATAATGATTTCCAAGAGCCTGTTTGACAAATATTCAAAATATGTAAATCCAGAAAAAATGCAGGTAATATATGATGATATTTCTCCAGAATTCATTATAAACCAGCATCAGATTCTGCAGCCGAATACAAAATGTAATATTTTGATAGCCGGAACAATAAAACCTGGTAAAGGCCAAAAAGAAGCAATACAGGTAATTCAAAAAATAATAAAAAAGGGAAATCGCAATGTTCATTTGTATATTGCAGGAGAAAAGAGAGGAGAATATTATAAGGAAATACTGAAATATGTGCAAAGATATAAATTGGAAGAAAATATTCATTTTTTGGGTTATGTAACAGATATGAATTCTTTAAGGCGCCAAATGGATATTGCCCTTGTAGCTTCTTGCAGTGAAGCATTTGGAAGAGTTACCGTTGAAGCTATGCTGGCTGGAATGCTGGTAATAGGTGCTGATGTAGCCGGTACCAGTGAATTGATTTGTGATGGAGTAAATGGGATTTTATATGAAGCAGGTAATTTGGAGTCTTTAGAGAAAACGATAGAAACTGTAATTCATGATGCCGATAAAATGAGGAAAATAGCTCAGAATGGGCACATTACTGCGATTAATGACTACACCATAGGAAAATGTTCAGAAGAGATTTACAAGATTATGCAAGAACTGGTTGATGAAAAAAGTAACTTTCCGATCGAAACTATTTGACCAGATTATTGCAAGGGTCTATAATAAGGTATAAATATTCAGTATACTTCAAGGAGAACGAAATTCATGAGCAAGATTATTTTAACCGGCGACCGTCCGACGGGACGCCTTCATGTAGGTCATTATGTTGGATCACTGGCAGAGCGTGTGAAACTGCAGAATTCCGGCTTATATGACGAGATTTATATTATGATCGCAGACGCACAGGCGCTTACGGATAATGCAGAGCATCCGGAGAAAGTTCGCCAGAATATTCTTCAGGTAGCCCTGGATTACCTGGCATGTGGTCTTGATCCTGAGAAATCCAATATTTTCATTCAGTCCATGGTTCCGGAGCTGACAGAGCTGACTTTTTATTATATGAATCTGGTTACTGTAGCACGTGTGCAGCGTAATCCTACAGTTAAATCTGAGATTAAACAGCGTAATTTTGAAGCAAGTATTCCGGTAGGATTTTTCTGCTATCCAATCAGCCAGGCTGCAGATATCACAGCTTTCCGTGCAACGCATGTACCGGTAGGTGAAGATCAGCTTCCGATGCTTGAGCAGTGTAAGGAAATTGTTCATAAATTTAATACAGTTTATGGTGAGACACTGACTGAGCCGGAGATCGTTCTTTCTTCAAATAAGGCATGCTTACGTCTTCCAGGTATCGATGGAAAAGCAAAAATGAGCAAGTCTCTCGGAAACTGTATTTATCTGTCTGATGAAGCCGATGTAGTTAAGAAAAAGATTATGTCCATGTTTACCGATCCGAACCATCTTCGAGTACAGGATCCGGGACGTGTGGAAGGAAATCCGGTATTTATCTATCTGGATGCATTTAGCCGTCCGGAACATTTTGCGGAATTTCTTCCGGAATATCAGAATCTTGATGAGCTTAAGGCACACTATCAGAGAGGCGGCCTTGGCGATGTAAAAGTTAAGAAATTCCTGAATAATGTTATGCAGGCAGAGCTTGGACCGATCCGTGAGAGAAGAAAGATGTGGGAACAGCGCACCGCTGATGTGTTTGATATTCTGAAAGCTGGTACAGAAGTTGCCAGAGAAAAAGCGGCAGCAACCCTTCATGATGTTCGTTCTTCCATGCGTATCAATTATTTTGAAGATCAGGATTTCCTGAATCAGTAACAGTAAGATATTTCGAATCAACCCGGAGTTTCGTATTCCGGGTTGATTTTTTTTGAGAATTATGTTACTATTGCGTTCATATGGGAAACAGATGTTCAGTTGCTGTTTTCGGGAAGGAGCCGTTAATTTTGATTTCTTTTGTAAAAGGTACAGTAGCAGATATTGGCGAAAATTTCCTTATTATGGAAAATGGCGGACTTGGTTATGAGATCTATATGACAGGTCAGGATCTTGAGAAAGCGCACATTGGTGATGAGAAAAAAATACATACATTTCTTTATGTAAGGGAAGATATTCTTCAACTGTATGGCTTTTTTTCAAAAGATGATCTTGGCATGTTCAAATTGCTGATCGGGGTAAATGGAGTAGGACCGAAAGGCGCTTTGGGAATTCTTTCCGGAATCAGTGCGGATGAACTGCGTTTTGCGGTATTGTCCGATGATGTAAAGACAATATCCAAAGCTCCTGGAATCGGTAAAAAGACTGCACAGAAAATGATTCTGGAGTTGAAAGACAAACTGAAGCTGGAAGATGCGTTTGAGATGAAGCTTGCACATCAGCAGGAAGAAGTGGCAGCAGGAGCTTCTGATCTCAGAGATAGTCGTCAGGAAGCGGTGGAAGCCCTGGTTGCATTGGGATACAGTTCGGCAGATGCGTTGCGGGCAGTACGGAAAGTTCCTGAGGAAGTGCAGGCAGATGATGTGGAAGCGATTCTTCGGGCTGCACTGAAAAATTTTTAATGGGCATATGGCAAGGCGGAACGCAAATATCCGCGTTACATTAGGAACGGAGCATAATAAATGGAAAACAGGATCATTACAACAGACGTTACAGAAGAGGACTTTTCCCTGGAGGGAAACTTAAGGCCTCAGAGTCTGGAAGAGTATATTGGTCAGCAAAAAACAAAAGATACCCTGAAAATCTATATTGAGGCGGCGAAACAACGCCATGATTCTCTGGATCATGTATTGTTTTATGGACCTCCAGGTCTTGGAAAGACAACACTTTCCGCAATCATTGCCAATGAAATGGGAACACACATGAAAGTTACTTCCGGACCAGCTATTGAGAAACCGGGGGAAATGGCTGCAATTTTGAATAATCTTCAGGAAGGAGATGTACTGTTTGTGGACGAAATCCACAGACTGAACCGTCAGGTGGAGGAAGTTTTGTATCCGGCTATGGAGGATTTTGCCATTGATATTATGATTGGTAAGGGAGCGTCTGCCCGCTCGATCCGTCTGGATCTTCCGAAATTTACATTGGTTGGGGCGACTACCAGAGCTGGCCTTCTTTCAGCTCCCCTTCGTGATCGTTTTGGAGTAACACAGCGTCTGGAATTTTACAACAAAAAGGAACTTACCACCATTGTTCTGCGATCCGCACAGGTTCTGGGAGTAGAAATTGAACCAAATGGAGCGGCTGAAATTGCCAAGCGCTCCAGAGGAACACCAAGGCTTGCGAACCGCCTTCTGAAAAGGGTAAGAGATTTTGCCCAGGTTAAATACGATGGTGTGATTACCTATGAGGTTGCCTGTTTTGCGTTGGATCTTCTGGAGGTAGACCAGTATGGTCTTGATAAAACGGATCGCCGTATTCTGCAGACGCTGATTCTGAATTTTCAGGGTGGTCCGGTAGGACTGGAAACACTTGCGGCTTCTATTGGAGAGGATTCCGGAACATTGGAAGACGTGTATGAACCTTATCTTCTGCAGACCGGATTCCTGAACAGAACACCCCGTGGAAGGATGGCTTCTGTGCTTGCATATACCCATCTTGGATATCCCCGTCCTGATATATCGACAAAATAATAGAAAAACTTCTATACATTTTTATCGGAATCAGTTATAATGAAAGAAGTTGTGAGCTGTAAGGCTAGCAATATAGAGGAATGTTATTGTGGAAATGACCAGTAACAGATGAATTCAGGAGGCTTTACGAATGGCGGTAAAGAATACAGCACAGGTTGTTATCGATGGAAAGATTATTACTCTGGGCGGATATGAATCTGAGGAGTACTTTCAGAAGGTCGCAGCTTATATGAATAATAAGATCAGTGAACTGAGCCAGATGCCGGGATATTCCAGACAGGCCATGGAAACCAAGCACACACTGCTCAGTCTGAATATTACAGATGATTATTTTAAAGCGAAAAAACAGGCGGAGATTTTTGAACAGGATCTACAGCAGAAAGACCAGGAGATGTATGATCTGAAACATGAACTGATTTCTCTGAAAATGCAGATTGAAGAGGCAAAGAAAGCAGAACAGGAAGCTCAGGATCAGAAGAATCTTCTGGATGGCAAGGTGAAAGAACTGGAAAAAGAGCTTGACGAATTGCTCAAATAAGAATGGGGGGATTGCTTCGGTAATCCTCTTTTGTTTTCTTGAATGCTTTACGGGACAGAATTGGATTAAAAGACAGGAAATGGGGGAATATTTTGAAAAAGATGATAACAGAATTGCTTTCACCAGCAGGTTCTTATGAGAGTTTTGAAGCGGCCATAGGAGCTGGTGCAGATGCAGTGTATGTAGGAGGCCCGGCTTTTGGAGCAAGGGCTTATGCACAGAATTTTTCTCAGGAAGAACTGGTAACAGCCATTGAAACGGCACATATCCATAACCGGAAATTGTATCTTACAGTTAATACATTACTGAAAAATAGAGAACTGGAAGGTCAGCTTTTTGAGTATCTGGCACCATACTACGAAGCAGGGCTTGATGCAGTAATTGTACAGGATATGGGAGTGTTTTCTTTTATCCGTCGGAACTTTCCGGATCTGGATATTCACGCAAGTACACAGATGACTGTCACAGGCCCGGAAGGTATGAAATTCCTGGAAGAAAAAGGGGCGACCCGTGTGGTTCCGGCAAGGGAACTTTCGCTGGAAGAAATTGCAGCTATGCATCGGATAAGCCCGCTGGAAATTGAAACATTTATTCATGGAGCACTCTGTTACAGTTATTCCGGTCAGTGTCTGATGAGCAGTATCTTTGGCGGCCGAAGTGGAAACCGTGGAAGATGTGCACAGCCCTGCAGGCTTCCTTACAGCGGAACATATGATCACAGAAAATACAAAGGGGATAAAAATTTCTGTGCATTAAGCCTGAAAGATATTTGTACACTGGATATTCTTCCGGATATTCTGGAAGCAGGTGTGATGTCACTGAAAATTGAAGGCCGTATGAAACAGCCAGGTTATACCGCGGGTGTTACAGCCATGTATCGAAAATATCTGGACCTTTATCTGAGTGGAAAGAAATATTCTGTTCAGCAGGAAGACCGGAAATATCTTCTTGATCTTTTCAGCAGGGGAGGATCCTGCACCGGATATTATGATATGTATCGTGGCCCTGAGATGATGGCTTTTGCAAATGAGAAGAAATCTGGCAATATTCAGCCGGAGATCAGAAAAATAAAAGAAAAAATTCATGGGAATTTAATACTTTCTCCGGAAAGTCCTGTTATACTGGAAATAACCTGCAGGGATAAAACGGTGACAGCCATGGGCGGTGAAGTTCAGTTCGCGAAGAATCAGCCCATGGAGGAAACAAGAATCCGCCAGCAAATGGAAAAGCTTGGAAACACAGAATTTCAATGGGAGAGCCTGAAGATTGAAACAAATGGAAGAATTTTTGTTCCGGTAAAAGTTCTCAATGAAGTGCGTAGAGATGCACTGGAACAGATGAGAGAAAAACTGTCCGGATGCAGTAGAAGAAAC
This sequence comes from Blautia sp. MCC269, assembly GCF_018785655.1. Taxonomy (NCBI): domain Bacteria; kingdom Bacillati; phylum Bacillota; class Clostridia; order Lachnospirales; family Lachnospiraceae; genus Blautia; species Blautia sp. MCC269. Next base: position 118,714 of record NZ_WQQE01000039.1, read on the forward strand.
TGTCCGGAAAAACAGACAGAAGAGCATAAAAAGAGCCATGTCTGTTCAGGATCTGAAATAAAAGAATGCCCGCTGTATGTGTCCTGTGAACGCGAAGATGTTGCGGAAGTATTTCTGAAAGAAAAGGGAATTACAGGTTTTTATTTTCCATTTGATATCATGAAGAAGTATTTTTCGCCGGAGCTTGCAAAACAGAAGGAATTATATCTTTCCACGCCACATATTCATCGAGGTCCGATTCCGGAAGAATGGGTTCAGGCAGCAGAGAGCTGGATGAGTCAGGGAATGAAGGGATTTCTGGTAAGAAATCTGGAGTCCTATGCCGCATTAAAAAAACTCGGGTACGAAGAAAAATGTGTACTGGATGCATCTATGTATACATGGAATAATCAGGCAATAGATTTCTGGAAAGAAGAAGGAATTCTTCGAAACGCGGTTCCTCTTGAACTGAATGAAGGAGAACTAAAGCATCGGGATAATACTTCCTCGGAACTTCTTCTGTACGGGTATATTCCACTGATGGTTTCCGCGCAGTGTGTGAGAAAGAATCTTTTCGGATGTACCGGGAAATGTGAAACGGTCTATCTGAAAGATCGCTATAACAGTGAATTTCCGGTAAAGTGTTGCTGTATCCCCTGGGGAAAAATTGACCCGACGAAGGCGAAATACTGTTATAATATTATATATAACAGCATTCCCTATGGACTTACAGGTGAAAAAGAACGTGTGGAAAAATTAAATCTTCAGTCTTTAAGGCTGGCATTTACCGTTGAAGCACCAACGGAAGCAAAAGCGGTTCTGGAAGAGTTTAGAAATATTTATCAGGGAAATGGAAAACCTTCCGGACGTAAATATACAAAAGGCCATTTTAAAAGAGGAGCCGAGTAAAAGTGTATGATTAACGTAATTACAGAATTATCCAAATATGTGATCCTCACGCTGATGATTGTCTATACCTTTCACTGCTTTTATATGGTATGGCGACAGGATGAGGAAGAAAAAAAAGAACTGCTTCATCAACAGCTGACTATGATTTTCTTTATTGATTTTACAGCATTTCTTGTGATCTATCTGAAGAGCATGGATTTTAAAGTCATTCTGTTTTATATTGAAATGATGTTCTTTTTTGCGACAATTCAGATTTTGTATCGGATTATCTATCGGGATGCATCGTTACTTCTTCTGAATAATATGTGCATGCTTCTGAGTGTGGGATTTATTATGCTGTGCAGACTATCCCTTCCATCTGCAAACAAGCAGCTTCTGATTGTGGCAGCAGGAAGTGCAGTATCACTTGTGATTCCCGTGATGATTCGGAAAATGAAGTTTCTGAAAGATCTTACGTGGATTTATGCAGGAATCGGTATTGTTTTGCTGGCAGCAGTTCTTGTTCTGGCAAGAACAAGTTATGGTGCAAAGCTTTCCCTTATGGGAATTCAGCCATCAGAAGTAATCAAAATTACCTTTGTATTTTTTATGGCATCGCTTCTCAGTACGAGGGTGGATTTCCGAAAAGTCGTACTGGCCACAGTTGTTGCGGTGATTCATGTAGGAATTCTGGTTCTTTCCAGAGATCTGGGAAGTGCCGTAATCTTTTTTGTTACCTATCTTGTGCTGATTTATGTTGCAACCAGAAATCCGGGATATATGTTTCTGGGACTTGGCGGAGGCTGTGTAGGAGCTGTGATTGCATACCATCTTTTTGGACATGTCCGCCAGCGAGTCAGCGCATGGAAAGATCCAATGGCGGTTTATCAGAATGAAGGTTATCAGATTGTACAGTCATTATTTGCAATTGGAACCGGCGGATGGTTTGGAATGGGACTTTGCCAGGGATCTCCGGAAAAAATTCCGGTTGTAAAGAACGACTTTATTTTTAGCGCGATCTGTGAGGAACTGGGAGGGATTTTTGCGATCTGCCTTATTCTGGTGTGTACCAGCTTTTTCCTCATGATAGTTACCATTGCACTGAAAATCCGGAACCCGTTTTATAAGCTGATAGCACTGGGACTGGGAACAGAATATGCTTTTCAGGTATTTCTGACTATTGGTGGAGCAACCAAGTTTATTCCGATGACAGGTGTTACTCTTCCTCTGGTAAGTTACGGAGGCAGTTCTGTTATGTGTACCATCCTGATGCTGGCAATTATTCAGGGACTTTATATTCTGAGGGAAGATGAGGACGAGGAAATTGAGACGCAGCGAAAAGAAACGTTTGAAAGAAGAGGAAAGAGAGCGACGCCTGAGAGAACGGGACGCCGCCAGGCTCCGTAGGAGGAAGAACCGACCGTTCACCTTTGTATCGGCATTCTTCATACTGATTTTTGTCAGTCTGATTGGGTATCTGATCTATTTTGATGCCATAAAAAGTGAAGATTTTATAAACAGTCCGTATAATACCAGACAGGATACATTTTCAGATCGGGTAGTCCGTGGAAGTATTCAGTCTTCGGATGGAGAAATTCTGGCACAGACCAATGTATACGAAGATGGTACGGAGGAACGGACGTATCCTTTTGCCAATATTTTTGCACATGCGGTCGGTTATGATACCAATGGTAAAAGTGGACTGGAATCAGAAGCGAATTTTCAGCTTCTGACTTCGCATTCTTTTTTTCTGGAACAGATGAAGAATGAATTTTTAGGGAAAAAGAATCAGGGAGATACGGTGATATCCAGTTTGAGTGCAGATCTTCAGACGACTGCCTATAATTCTCTGGGAGATCGAAGAGGTGCCGTAGTTGTGTTGGAACCGTCGACCGGAAGAATTCTTGCTATGGTGAGCAAGCCGGACTTTGATCCGAATACCATAGCACAGAACTGGGATAGCCTCGTTAATGACGAGAATAACAGTAGCCTTCTTAACCGTGCCACAAATGGAGCATATCCTCCTGGATCTACATTTAAAGTTGTCACAGCGCTGGATTATTTTCGGCAAAAAGGTTCCCTGGAAGGATATTCTTATCTGTGTCAGGGCAGTATTACAGTAGATGATCATACGATTCAGTGCTACAATGGCGCGGTTCATGGACAGGAAGATTTTTATTCGGCATTTGCCCATTCCTGTAACTGTGCATTTGCGGATATGGGGCTGAGCCTTGGCAACAGTTCTCTACGCAGTACGGCAGAAGATCTGCTTTTTAATAAAGCACTTCCCCTGAATTCCTATAAAACCAGCCGTTTTACGCTGGATAAAAATTCTCCGAATGCACTTGTGATGCAGACTTCTATTGGACAGGGCAATACGCTTGTATCACCTATGCACATGGCGCTGATTACAAGTGCCATTGCCAATGACGGTGTACTGATGAAACCAACCATGATTGATAAGATTGTGAATAATTCCGGAGATACCGTTAGGGAAACAGAAAAAACAGAGTATAAACGTTTAATGACAAGCAATGAGGCGAATATTCTCGGAAAGCTGATGAAGAACGTTGTTGAGAATGGTACAGCATCCGCACTGAATGGACGTGGATATACAGTTGCAGGAAAAACAGGTTCTGCAGAGTTTGATGAAAATGGCTCCAGTCATTCCTGGTTTATCGGATATTCGAATGTGGATGATCCGGATATTGCGGTTGCCGTAATTGTTGAGAATGGTGGAACCGGAAGTGAGGCAGCTGTTCCAATTGCTGGAGATATATTTGATGCATATTATTTTGATTAAGTTGCTAAAATTGAAACAGTATCTGCTTCTTGCCCCTTGCTTATAAGTGAAAAAAGAGGTATACTGTAGTCAGTGCAAAAGACACACGCATTACAGGAGGATTGCAATATGATAGAAGCAACAAGCTGTGGCGGTGTGGTAATTCATCGGGGTAAGATCCTGGCATTGTATAAATCCTACAGGAACCGTTATGAAGGATGGGTGCTTCCGAAAGGAACTGTAGAAAAAGGAGAGACTTTTGAACAGACTGCTTTACGTGAAGTGAAGGAAGAGGCAGGTGTCAGAGCTTCGATTGTGAAATATATCGGAAAGAGCCAGTATAATTTCACAGTTCCGGAGGACGTGGTAATGAAAGAGGTACACTGGTATCTCATGATAGCTGATAATTATCATAGCAAACCCCAGCGTGAGGAATATTTTGTAGATTCTGGATACTATAAGTTTCATGAGATTTATCATCTTCTTCGTTTTTCCAACGAGAAGCATATTGTGGAACAGGCATATCAGGAGTATCTGGAGATGCGGAGTGAAGGCGTCTGGGCGAAACAGCAAAAGTATTTTTAGCAACAGGACAGGGCTGTGTTTTTACGCAGCCCTGTTTGACATATGGAGGTGATCGCAGGGTGCTGAAATGGATGAAAAATTATTATATTGGAGACGGTGTAAAAAATCCAACCAGAGTGAGAGCACGGATCACTGCCGGAAAATGTGTTCCGGACATTTATATTGTTACATTATCAGACAATCCTGGAAACATTCTGGAAATCCTTCCTGCGGTTACACTGGTACAACGGGGAGCCAGGGCAATCTGTCCGTTGATTATTGGTATGGCCAAAGGAAAAGACGAGGCAATTCAGATGGTACGGGATGTCGTTGAGCAGGTTTATAAAGAAACCGGAGACTTTAAAATAAAAGAATATCTGAAGAACAGGTGAATGAATGCTGCACATATTATGGCTCATACTAAAAGTGATATTGATACTTCTGGGGATTGTTATCGGTCTGATACTTCTAGGCGCATTGCTCCTTTTATTTTGTCCTGTCAGATACCGAGGAAAGGTAAAAAAGGAACGGACAGAAGGGATCAGAGAGATAGAGGCTTTTGGAGAGATAAGCTGGTTGTTTCACGGGATTTCTGTCAAAGCATTTTGGCAGGGAGGAAGCCCTGAAACAGAAATTTATGTTTTGGGAATACCATTGTCGAAGCTGAAAGCGTTTAGAGACAGAAGAAAGAAAAAACCACAAACTTCATTAGAAAAGACAGAATTTCAGAATGCAGAAAAGAAAAGGGAATCTCCTGTAATTATAATAGAAGAGAATTCTTCGGTGGAATCTGAGGAAGGTACACAGCAGACGGATATCCCGGTCTGCCAGGAAGAGAAGCCAGACATGCCGAAAGAAGGGACGGAATATAATATCCAGGATTCAGTGGAAGAATCCAGTCGGATACCGCTGGCAGACGAAATAAAAAAAGATGAAAAAAAATCCCGGAAAAGTATTTCTGGCTTAATTTCGGGAATTGTGGAAAAAATAAAAAAAGCAGGAAGAGCACTCCGTAAACGGATTTGTAGTGTTATAGAATTTCCTGGAAAGATTCAGAAAAAGATCCGGAATTTCGCATTAACAATCAGAAAATTCTGTGATAAGATAAAAAGGTGGAGAGATTTTATAAATCATCCACGAACAAGAGCAGCGATTTCTCTTGTATGGAAAGATGCCAAAAAACTGCTGCGCCATATATTTCCTACCAAAGTTACAGGTATGATTACATTTGGATGCGAAGATCCTGCGGTTACAGGCACCGTGTTAGCTGTAATGGGAATGACGATACCTTTTCACAAGAATAAAGTAACCGTAAAACCTCTTTTTGACGGGGAAAACATTCTGGAAGGGGAGATTATGCTGAAAGGCCGGATATACGGCGTGATACTTTTAAAGACGGCAGTAGAACTTTATTTCAATAAAAATATCAAATACGTCATCCACAGGTGGAGACATAAGGAGGTAAAACATGGAGAAAGAGAATAATTTCAAGGATACCGTGAACTCATTGTTTAAAGGAATGGATGGTTTTGTATCTGCCAAAACTGTTGTAGGAGATGCTATTCATGTAGGTGATACGATTATCCTTCCTCTTGTCGATGTATCTTTCGGTGTAGGTGCCGGAGCCTTTGAGGGAGACAAGAAGAACAACGGAGGTGGGGGACTCGCCGGAAAAATGACTCCCTGTGCAGTACTTGTGATCCAGAATGGAACTACCAAACTTGTGAATGTGAAGAATCAGGATGGACTTACCAAGGTTCTGGATATGGTTCCGGATTTTGTAAATCGTTTTGTACCAGGTGCAGGCGGAGATGACGATACGGATAAGGAAGAATAGAAGTGTTTTTTAGCCGGTTTCGGAATGACATAAGATTTTGCGGCTGTAGACAGTACTTACTTTCGGTTCTGTGCATATACTGTAACAAGAAAAGAGAAATGGGCAGACAGGAGTGGGAAAGCTAACAGGTTTTATGCTGTTTTTTATCGGGGTTGGAATGGTTCTTGGAATTCTTATTACAGAAAATTTTATTGTGATTTCAATTGCAGTGATATGTCTGCTATGTGGATATCATATGTTTTGCAGATAAAGGGGAAGTGTGCGGTTAAGGCATGCCTCCCTTTTGTTTTGAATTTTTATAAAAAGGTAAAAAACAGCCCCCGCATTCTACGGGGGCATACGATACTACTTACGCTCTCTCAACTTTTCCGGATCTTAAACAAGAAGTACATACATACATTTTCTTTGCTCCGCCGGCAGTTGTTTTTACTCTGACGGATTTAACGTTAGATTTCCACATTTTGTTGGATCTTCTATGGGAATGACTCACATTGTTTCCGAAATGAGCTCCTTTATCGCAGATTGCACATTTAGCCATGAATAGCACCTCCTTTTATCAACAGTCACCATTTTAACAGATGAATTGCTCTTTTGCAAGCAAAAAAAGGAAATTTATCAAAAATTCTGCAAAGAGTTTTTTTATCACTGCTTTATATTGGAGAGAACCATGAAAATCATGGCGAAATTAAGCGTTGTGTTCTCGGAAAAAAAAGGTTATAATAGATTTATATAATTTAATTTTAAATGAAACAGTGGAGGTAACCATATGAATGGACGTATAGATTCCGGATTGGGTCAGATCGTAATTGATACGGATGTCATCGCAACCTATGCCGGCAGTGTGGCGGTAGAATGCTTTGGTATTATTGGAATGGCAGCTATCAGTATGAAGGATGGACTGGTTAAACTTTTACGTATTGACAGCCTGAAACATGGTATCAGTGTTAAGATTACCGATGATAATAAGATCCGACTGAATTTCCATGTCATCGTAGCATATGGCGTGAATATCAGTACTATTGCAGACAATCTTGTCAACAATGTAAAATATAAAGTCGAAGCCTTTACAGGAATGGAGATCGAAAAGATTAACATTATGGTTGAAGGCGTACGCGCTATAGATTAGTTTTAGAGGAGGAACTTGTGGTGAATAACAAAACCATAGATGCTAAAATACTTTCCAGAATGTTTCTGGCAGGAGCCAAGAATCTGGAAGCGAAGAAAGAATGGATTAATGAACTGAATGTGTTTCCCGTACCTGACGGGGATACGGGAACGAACATGACACTTACCATCATGTCTGCCGCTTCCGAAGTAGGTGCTCTTACAGATCCGGATATGGAAACGCTGGCGAAGGCTATTTCATCTGGTTCTCTTCGTGGAGCCAGAGGTAATTCCGGTGTTATTCTGTCACAGCTTCTGCGTGGTTTTACCAGAGGTGTACGTAAACTTAATGATCTGGATGCACCTGCTATCGCCGCAGCTATGGAGCGAGGTGTTGAAACAGCATATAAGGCAGTTATGAAGCCGAAGGAAGGAACGATCCTTACCGTTGCCAGAGCAGCAGCAGACAGAGCGGCAGAACTTGCAGATACAGCAGAGGATCTGGAATCATTTTTTGATGGGATTTTTCAGCATGCAGAGGAAACGCTTGCCAGAACTCCGGAAATGCTCCCGGTTCTGAAAGAAGCAGGTGTTGTGGATTCCGGCGGACAGGGACTTCTGGAGGTTTTTCGTGGAGCCATTGACGGATACCATGGGAAAGAGGTGGATTATTCCCAGTTCGAGGCATCTGCTGCTCCGAAAGTAACCAAGATTTCTCCGCAGGCTGAGGCTGATATTAAATTTGGATATTGTACAGAATTTATCATTCTTCTTGAGAAACCGCTTCCGCAGGAAGAAATCAACCGCTTCCGTGAATTCTTGGATTCGATTGGAGATTCCATTGTACTGGTAGCAGACGATGAAATTGTAAAGGTCCATGTACACACAAATCATCCGGGACAGGCATTTGAACGTGCACTCACATATGGACAGCTTTCCCGTATGAAAATTGACAATATGCGCGAGGAGCATCAGGAGAAACTGATCAAAGATGCAGAGAAACTTGCCAGAGAACAGGCCGAGAAGGAGAAAGAGCCACCGAAAGAAAACGGATTTATTTCTGTATCCGTAGGAGAGGGACTTTCTCAGATTTTCCGTGAACTTGGCGTAGATTACCTGATTGAAGGTGGTCAGACTATGAATCCAAGTACAGAAGATATGCTCAATGCCATTGAAAAAGTAAATGCAAAAACGATTTACATTTTCCCGAATAATAAAAATATCATTCTTGCAGCAAATCAGGCAAGAGATCTGACAGAAGACAAGGAAATTATTGTAGTGCCGACGAAGACGATTCCACAGGGAATTTCCGCAATGATCAGTTTTGTTCCTGAAAAGAATGGTGAGGAAAATCTTGCTTCTATGACAGAGGCGATTTCCAGAGTGAAAACCGGTCAGGTTACCTATGCCGTTCGTGATACCCGCATTGATGATAAAGAAATCCATGAGGGTGATATCATGGGAATCGGTGATGCAGGTATTCTTGCAGTAGGTAAGGAACGCCTTCAGGTAGCAGAAGATATGGTAGCGGAAATGATCGATGAGGAAGCAGAGATCATCAGTGTATACTATGGTGAAGATGTATCCGAAGCGGATGCGGAGGCACTTTCCGATGCGCTTGCGGAGAAATATCCGGAGTGTGAAGTTGAGTTGAACCAGGGTGGTCAGCCAATTTATTATTACCTGATTTCCGTAGAATAAAGAGTAGAAAAAATGAATGATAAAACACCTTTACGTGAATTAAAAGGCGTGGGTGATAAAACAGAGAAGCTTTTCCAGAAGATCGGAATTACGACAGTGGAGGAGCTTCTCCGTTATTATCCGCGAACTTACGATGTATATGAAGAGCCGGTTGAGATTGGGACGGCAGAGGAAGGAAAAACAGTTTCCATCCGTGCAACAATAACTGGCAGTCTCTATATTAATCAGGTACGTAATCTGCAGGTACTTTCTACAACCGTGGCGGATCAGAGCGGGCGTCTTCCAGTTGCCTGGTTTAATGCGCCGTATTTGCGAGGAAGTCTGAAAAAGGGCAGTGTATTTATTTTACGCGGAAAGATTATCCGCAAAAAAGGTCGTCTGCAGATGGAACATCCAGAAATTTTCACCCCTGCAGCGTATGAAGAGATTGTTCACAGTATGCAACCGGTGTATGCACTGACCAAAGGGCTTTCCAATAAGGCAATCACGAAGCTGGTTCATCAGGTTCTTGACACACGGCCTTTGAAAACCGAATATTTGCCAGAAGAGATCCGGGAACGTTATCAGCTGGCAGATGATAATTTTGCGGTACGTACTATACATTTTCCGAAAAATATGCAGGAACTGCTTACTGCGAGAAAAAGACTGGTGTTTGATGAGTTTCTTCTTTTTGTGCTGGCAGTGCAGCTTCTGAAAGAAAAAACAGAAGAGGCTTTGAATACTTTTCCCATGAAACCGGTATGGACGACGGAGGAAATCATAGAAGGTTTGCCCTATGAACTGACAAATGCTCAGAAAAATGTATGGCATGAGATTGAAAGAGATTTGAGCGGCCATAAGCTGATGTCACGGCTGGTACAGGGAGATGTCGGAAGTGGAAAAACGGTGATTGCATTTCTTGCGATGATACTTTCGGCAGAGAATGGTTTTCAAAGTGCTTTGATGGTGCCTACAGAAGTACTTGCGAATCAGCATTATGAGGGATTTCTGAATCTGATGGAAGAACAGAAGATTACTTCCTGTCGTCCTGTACTTCTAACCGGATCGACAACAGCGAAACAGAAACGGGAGATCTATCAGAAGATTGCAGACGGAGAAGTTAATATTATTATTGGAACCCATGCTCTGATTCAGGAAAAAGTAGAATATAAGAATCTTGGTCTTGTGATTACAGATGAACAGCACAGATTTGGTGTTCGGCAGAGAGAAGCACTGACAACCAGGGGGAATCCTCCACATGTTCTGGTTATGAGTGCGACACCAATTCCAAGAACGCTGGCAATTATTTTGTATGGAGATCTGGATATTTCCATTATCGATGAACTTCCTGCCAAACGTCTCCCGATCAAAAACTGTGTAGTAGGAACAGCCTATCGTCCGAAAGCGTATTCTTTTATAGAAAAACAAGTCCATGCAGGAAGGCAGGCTTATGTAATCTGCCCCATGGTTGAAGAAAGTGAAGGGCTGGATGCGGAAAATGTAACGGATTATGCAGAAAAACTCCGGGAAGCATTGCCGGAAGATATCCGTATAGAAATTCTGCATGGAAAGATGAAACCAAAAGAAAAAAATAAGATTATGGAATCTTTTGCGTCAGGAGAAATCCAGATCCTTGTATCCACAACCGTTGTAGAAGTCGGGGTCAATGTACCAAACGCGACGGTCATGATGGTGGAAAATGCAGAACGTTTTGGACTTGCTCAGCTTCATCAGCTTCGTGGGCGCGTAGGACGTGGGGAACATCAGTCATACTGTATTTTTATTCAGGGAAACAATGAAGAAGATACTTCCAAACGACTGAAAATTCTGAATGAATCCAATGACGGATTTTTTATTGCCGGAGAAGATTTGAAACTTCGTGGTCCGGGAGATCTTTTTGGAATTCGTCAAAGCGGACTGATGGAATTTAAGATTGGTGATATCTACAATGATGCCGGTATATTAAAAGATGCAAGTGAAACAGCAGGAGAAATTCTGGCATTGGATTTCGATCTGTGTCTGCCGCAACATGAACTTTTAAAAGCACGGTTACTTGATTATATGAGTGAAGATCTGGAAAATCTCGGTATCTGATCTTGCGTTAAGTCATGAAAAGTGATATCCTTAACTTCGAGAAAAGATTAACAAATCCCTTGTAAGGAGGCTATCAAATGGCTAGAACAAAGAAAGCTGCAACCAAGACAACTGTAAAAACGGCTTCAGTAAGTGAGACTCCTGCAAAATCTGTAGTAACCACATCCGAAGAGAATGCCGTTAAGGCTGAAACACCGAAAACAGACGATGCAAAAGTTTCTGTAGAGACAAAAGCAGCTGAAAAACCAGTAGAAACAAAACCAGCAGAAACAAAAACTGTTGAAGAGAAGCCAGTTGCTGCCGAGGTGGAAGAACCGGCAAAGAAACCTGCTGCAAAGAAAACAGTAAGAAAAACAACAACAGCAAAGAAAACCACAAAGACAGCTGCTAAAACAACAACAAGAAAAACAACTGCTAAAAAAACAGAGACAGTTACAGAAGTATATGTTCAGTACTGGGGTAAAGAGATACATACTTCCGAAGTTGCTGACCGGATCAGAAAGATCTGGACAGATGATATGGGCAAAAAAGCTTCTGATCTGAAAGATCTCAAGATTTATATCAAACCGGAAGATAATGGAGCTCATTATGTAATTAATGGAGATGTTACAGGATTTATTGGTCTCTGATCAGAATTGACAATTTAATGATCTGTTTGAACGAACGTATACATTTTATGAGTATATCGGATAGCCTGCTATAGCGAACAACTATAGCAGGCTATTTCTTTTATATATTTGACGAACTGGAAAAGCCATGATACGATAGCTACATCAATAAACATAGTAAACATATATGAAAAAGAGGATATAAAGATGAAGCAGATATTATGTTTTGGAGACTCCAATACCTGGGGATATGATGGCGAAAGCAGAAAAAGACTTCCATGGGGTGTGCGCTGGACCAGTCTTCTTCAGGAAAAACTGAATCAGGAAGAATACAGGATTATTGAAGAGGGACTTTGCGGAAGGACAACAGTTTTTGAAGATCCTCTCCGTGATGGAAGAAAAGGCACGGCACTTCTGCCCACATTGCTGGAAACACATGCCCAGGTAGATGTAATCACTCTGATGCTGGGAACCAATGACTGCAAAACGGTATTTGGCGCATCGGCAGACGTGATCGGAAAGGGAATCAGCCGTCTTCTGGATCAGATTCAGGAATATGCACCAAAAGCTGAAGTTCTTCTGATATCACCGATTTATCTTGGGAAAAAGGTGTGGCAGGAGGAATATGACCAGGAGTTTTCCAGAGAATCGGTAACTGTTTCCAGAAATCTCCAGCCTGTTTATGAAAAAATAGCCAGGGACCGGCAAATTGAATTTCTTCCGGCCGCCGATCATGTCAAGTGCTGTGAGGCAGATCAGGAACATCTTAATGCGGAAGGACATAAAAAATTTGCAGAAGTAGTGTACAGGAAATTACAGAAACTGCTGTAGAAAACCAAATATACTGTCTCCTTGTGTCAATGTGAATAATATGATACTATTATAAAGTATTAAATTGAAGGAGAACAGGTATATGAAGAAAACTTTATTTACATATATTACAGCTTTTTTATGTTCTGTTATAGGTGGAAGTTTTTTGCTGGCCGCTGCTTACGCGTTGCCGCAAAGATCCATAGACAAACATGTGGAAGAATCTGTGGCCGTTTTGACAGAAGAAGGGAATTATCCGGTGGAGACTCCTGGAATTTTGGGAACAATGAGGGATAATTATACCGATGCAATAATGTTGAATATGGCATCCTATGACAGTAAGTATCCGCTGCTTCAGAAGGCCTTCGGAAATTATAAAAAAAGAAATTCTGATAAATATGCTGTAACCTGGCTGGAACACAGGAACGATAAAGATGCTAAATCGGTATCTTATGCAAGGTACTGGCATGGATATCTTGTCCCACTTAAACTTCTTCTGGAAGTTTTTAATTATCAGCAAATAAGGAGTCTGATTATTTTTACGGATCTTTTGCTGATAGTCTGGATTTGTCTTCTTATGCAGAAAAAAGGCAGGAACAGATATATCTTTCCATTTCTGATCACGCTGATGTTTTTTCCTTTAAATATAGTGGGAAAATCTCTCCAGTTTTCCACAGTTTTTATTCCGGTACTGCTGGAAATTCTGGTCATGCTGAAATATGAAAAAAATTTTCATGCTCAATATGGACTGCTGTTTTTGTTTTCCGGGATCGTAACTGCATATCTGGATCTTTTAACATATCCGTTGGTAAGCGTAGGATTTTTGCTATGTTTTGCGATCATATCAGACGAAAATTCCAGATGTTTTGGGAAATGGAAGAATATGGTGGGCTATACGTTATCATGGGGAATCGGTTATGGAGGAATGTGGGCCTCGAAGTGGCTGATTTCAAGTCTGATCCTTCGTGAAAATGTACTTAAAAATGCAGTAGATACCGCTGCTTTTCGTGTATCTACCAGTAACGGTAATGATACATGGACACATATGGATGTCTGGAAAGTAAATATTTCCAATTCTCCCAAAATAATACTGGTTCTGGTATTGATTTTTGTAGTTTATCTGTTGATCCGGTGTGTTCAGAAAAAAACTGATAAAATAAATTTTATCAGTAACAGTGTCTTTATAATTATAGCATGTATGCCATTTGTGTGGTATTTTATAATGAGTAACCATTCATATATCCATTCCTTTTTTACACATCGGGAGCTGGCCGTCAGTTGTCTGGCGATTTTGTTTTATTTTACATCCTTTTGCGGAAAAAGAGCTCCTGAGAGATCCTGAATAAGAAAAAAGATGCTGTCTGGCAGGAATACCTCTGTCACACAGCATCTTTTTTTGTATAAGTGTTTAGTTCTGCATGGAAACAGATCTACTTAAAATCCCCGGAACGATTAATACTGCTGGCCGCCCTGGGAACCGCTGGACATCTGACGTTCCTGCGCTTCAATCATTTTTTTGACCATATATCCACCAACAGATCCATTCTGCTTGGAGGTCAGGTTTCCGTTGTATCCATCTGTAAGCGGAACGCCCAGCTCGTTTGCTACCTCGTATTTAAAACGGTCAAGTGCGCCTTTTGCTTCCGGTACAACTGCTTTGTTAGAAGAAGTATTACTTGGCATAATTCATTTCCTCCTTGGTTGTGTTTGGTTTGATGTTACAGTGCTAGTATATGAAATAACAAAAATAATACACTGGCAGTTAAAGGAAAAATAAAAATCGAATGTATGGTTGTTTTTGCTGAAACGGAAGGTTATAATACTTTTTACAGTGCATATAATATCTGTCAGAGGAAATAAAGGGGGACACTTTGAAAAAGAAACGATATCCCACATACAGGAAAAAGAGAAAAAGAAAAAGACAACCTGTAAAAAATATGATAACCGCAGTTGTACTTTGTATTACAATTGCTCTGTGTAATGGATGGGTTCCGCCACACACTCTGGAAGATGCAAAAAAACAGGGTGAACTGTTTGGCACTGTTTTTCTTACATATATAGAAGAAAACGCAAAAAATTTCTCAGAAAACATATCCGAAACGATTTCTGATACAGTCCGTGAAACACTGAACCAGAAAGGGAAACAGACAGAAGAACAGGAGAAGGGAATTTCTTCGGGAAATATTCCGGAATACAGCGGCAGTCCTTATATAGAAGTTAATGGAAATATTCCGGATTTTTCTACCGAAAAAAAGAACGGACCGGTTTATGAATTTTACAGTGAGCTGGATTCCCTTGGCCGATGTGGATATGCGGAGTCCAAAATCACTCCGGAACTGATGCCGACAGAAGAACGTGGTGCGATCGGAATGATTAAACCGACCGGATGGCATACCGTAAAATATGACAATATAGATGGAAAATATCTTTATAATCGCTGCCATCTTCTGGGGTATCAGCTTACTGGTGAAAATGCAAACAGGAAAAATCTGATTACCGGAACCCGATATCTCAATGTAACCGGAATGCTTCCTTTTGAAAATGAAGTGGCGGATTATGTACACAGTACTGGTAATCCATGTATGTACCGGGTTACTCCGGTTTTCAAAGGAGAGGAACTGGTGGCAAGAGGAGTGGAGATGGAAGCGGAATCTGTGAATGATTCAGAAGTAAAATTTCATGTTTTTGTATACAACGTACAGCCGGGAATTGAGATTGATTATCTCACTGGAAACAGCTGGCTGCAGTCCTGAATTTACAGAATCCTGTGGCTGGAAATAGAAAATATTAATTTTCCATGAATTTATATGAATTAAATTGCACTTTTTTGGGCGTTATGCTAGAATCATTTATAGAGTTATATGATTTTACCGATATGTGGGGGAGAAAAGGGATGTAACCCGAGGGCAGAATGGAGAGGTGAATTATGAATTTAGGAATTATTGCACATAACAGTAAGAAAGTTCTGATTGAAGACTTCTGTATTGCATATAAGAATATCCTTGCCAAACATGAAGTATATGCAACCGGAACAACAGGAAGAAGAATTGAGGAAGCAACCAGCCTTCACGTTCATAAGTTTCTTGCCGGAAGTATAGGCGGAGATAAACAGTTTATGGAAATGGTGGAAAGACAGGATCTGGATATGGTTATCCTGTTTTATAATCCAGTTATGATGGATCCGGCAGAGCCGGACATCATGAGTATTGTCAAACGCTGCGACCAGTATAATATTCCGGTTGCTACAAATATTGCCACTGCGGAGCTTTTAATCCTTGGACTGGCCCGTGGTGATCTGGATTGGAGATTAAATCTGAAATGAGAGTAATAGCAGGAAAAGCACGTAGATTAAATTTAAAAACAATTCCCGGAAATGATACAAGACCCACGACAGACCGTATTAAGGAAACTCTTTTTAACATTCTCCAGCCTGAAATACCGGGGTGCCGTTTTTTGGATCTGTTTTCCGGAAGTGGCGCGATTGGCATTGAGGCCTTAAGCCGCGGCGCTGATTATGCTGTGTTTGTGGAGAAAAATCCCAAAGCATGTGCATGTATCCTCGAAAATCTTTCATTTACAAAACTCTCTGAAGGTGGTAAACTGCTGAACATGGATGTACTGCAGGCTTTGCGTTCGCTGGAAGGCGGAGAACCGTTTGACTGTATTTTTATGGATGCTCCGTATGAACAGCATCTGGAACAGCCGGTTCTTGAATATCTGGCTGACAGTACTCTTGCAGATGAGAACACGCTGATTATTGTGGAGGAAGATCTTCACACAGATTTTTCCTATGTAGAAGAACTGGGGTATCATCTGGTTCGATCTAAGGAATATAAGACAAATAAGCATGTTTTCCTAAAAAAATGAAAGAGAGACAGACATATGATAACAGCAGTATACCCGGGAAGCTTTGACCCGGCAACCTATGGTCATCTTGATATTATCAAACGGGCAAGCGTTTCTTTTGACCGGGTTATAGTGGGAGTTTTGCATAATTCTGCAAAAAGTCCGTTGTTTTCTGTGGAAGAACGTGTTAAGATACTAGCAAAGGCGACAAAAGATATCCCGAATGTGGAGGTGAAAGCATTCGAAGGTCTGTCTGTGAACTTTGCCAGGGAGCATCATGCCCAGGTGATTGTTCGCGGTCTTCGTGCTGTCACGGATTTTGAATACGAGCTGCAGATGGCACAGACCAATCGGGTCCTTGCGCCGGATGTAGATACCGTTTTTCTCACGACCAGT
This sequence comes from Blautia sp. MCC269, assembly GCF_018785655.1. NCBI lineage: Bacteria > Bacillati > Bacillota > Clostridia > Lachnospirales > Lachnospiraceae > Blautia > Blautia sp. MCC269. Next base: position 135,302 of record NZ_WQQE01000039.1, read on the forward strand.
CTGGAATATGCATACTTAAGCTCCACAATTATGAAAGAGGTTGCTAATTTCGGAGGAGATCTGAGCAAATTTGCTCCGCGTGAGATTACGGAAGCAGTTGAAGAAAAATTGAAAAAAAGAGAAACAGAGAAATAAGGAGAGTGTATTATGAGCAGCAGAATTGAACAGATTATTCAGGAGATTGAAGAGTATGTGGACAGCTGTAAATTCCAGCCTCTTTCCACTACCAAGATTGTAGTGAATAAAGAAGAGATTGAGGAGCTTTTACGTGAACTTCGTCTGAAAACTCCGGATGAGATCAAACGTTATCAGAAGATTATCAGTAATAAGGATGCAATCCTTGAGGATGCACAGTCCAAGGCTGACAGTCTGATTGCAGATGCTCAGACGAAAGCTCAGGAGCTGGTTACACAGCATGAGATCATGCAGAAAGCATATGCACAGGCGAATGAAACAATTAATGCTGCCAACAAACAGGCTCAGGAAATTCTTGATTCTGCCACACAGGATGCAAACAGCATTCGTCTCAGTGCAATCACATATACCGATGATATGATGGCGAATATTGGTTCTGTTCTGAATCAGACTCTTGAGGATGCAGGTGGTAAATATAAAGCATTTATCGATGCACTGCAGAGCTGCCTTGAGGTGGTTAACCATAATCGTCAGGAGCTTGCACCGCAGACTGCACAGGCAGCAGCCATTTCCAATACTTTCCAGGATGATGAGAATGTATCCGCAGACAGTGATGATGATCTGTTAGATGATATTGGAGAGAACTAAGAACAGAAAAACAAGTGAGGCATTCAGACATTTGGCGAAGATGTACGGAAGAATTGACAGCTTTTCTTCCAGTACACTTTTTGTCTGAAACATGACACAGAAGCCACCAAATGCGGTGAGAGTCATGGAAGTTATGTATTTGATCTTCCATGAAAAGGCGGATTGTGCGATTTGATGCAGACCGGTGGTAAGTTCAATGGGGCTTGTAAGCAGGATTTTATTTTGGCTGCAGAATGGCCAGTAATGATAAAAACCGGTAAATAGCAGTGAAAATATCAGAATATAGCCTCCGAGCCGTGTGATGGTTTCAAACCCGCTCATGATCGAGACATCCAGGATGACTCCTGTGGAGTCCTGCTGGTATGTCTCTTTTTTTCTGTATTCTGGTTTGACAGAGCTAACTGTATTTCCGTGATATACCAGAAAACGAAAGAAAAGCATGCAGACGAAATCTGCAGACAGTAAGATCAGCAGAAGCGAGTGTGGAGGGATTTTGCCTTCCAGAATATTTTGGGAAAGGTAAGAAAATATAAAAGCCGGACTGGCATTGCAGGAAAAAGTAAGCAGATATTCACCCTCCCTTTGTGAAATCTGATGATTTATGTAAAGGTCATGGGCAAGTTTTGCCCCCATGGGATAGCCGCACAAGAAACCTAGGATCAGGACATATGCTCCAGCAGGAGAAATACCGAAAAAGTGTTTCCAGAAAGGGGCCAGTGGTTCAAGAAGCTGTGGAATGTTTCCGGTTTTTAGAAGAATTCCTGTAAGAATCAGGAAGGGCAGCAATGTAGGAATCATAACATTAAGCCATAAGGACATCCCATCTTTTGCACTTAAAAGTGCTTCCTCCGGGTGAACAAGCAGAAAAAGCAGCAGGCAGATACAGAAAAGAGTAATTATTCTTTGTTTCATAAAATCCCGGCCTTGCTTTTTTTACAGTATATGATTATTATAGAAATAAATGAATTTATGAAGTAAAAGGAGGCAGAAATATGCCAGTATTAGAAAATTGTGAACCGAAGAGAGTTTTTCACTATTTTGAGGAAATCTGTAAAATTCCTCACGGTTCCGGAAATACAAAACAGATCAGTGATTTTCTTGTAGAATTTGCCAAAGATCACGGATTTAAATATGTGCAGGACGAAATGAATAATGTTGTAATTTATAAACCGGGTACACCAGGATATGAAAATTCCCCGACGGTAATTATTCAGGGACACATGGACATGGTGTGCGAGAAACGTCCGAATGTAAAGCATGATTTTACAAAAGACGGATTAAATATTTCTGTAAAAGATGGTTATATAACTGCCAATGGAACAACACTTGGTGGTGATGACGGCATTGCTGTTGCATATGGTCTTGCACTTCTTGACAGCACAGATATTCCACATCCTCCGCTTGAAGTACTTCTTACTGTTGATGAGGAGATCGGACTTCTCGGTGCAGTAGGACTGGACTGCAGCGTACTGAAAGGAAGAAGATTTATCAATCTGGATTCTGAGGCAGAGGGAAGCCTCTGGATCAGCTGTGCAGGTGGTCTTTCCGGAATCAGCCATATTCCGGTTCAGCGTGTGGAAGGTGAAGGAGAGAAAGTTCAGGTTAAAATCTGTGGACTTATGGGCGGACATTCCGGAGCAGAGATTGATAAGAACAGAGCTAATGCCAATAAACTTATGGGCCGTTTCCTCTATGGCCTTAAGAAAAAAGCAGATTATGCTGTTATTTCCCTGGCAGGAGGCCAGAAAGATAACGCGATTACAAGAGAATGTACAGTTGAGTTTCTGACGGATGCAGTGGAAGACGTGAACACTTATGCAAAAGAGCTTCAGTCTCAGATTCGTGAGGAATATACAGGTTCTGATGAGAATATTACCATCGAAGTAAAAGCTGAAGGTACAGTTACATCTCAGGTTCTTCATCCGACAAGTCAGGAGAAAATCGTATTCTATCTTCAGAATGTACCATTTGGAATTCAGAAAATGAGCGGAACGATTGACGGGCTGGTAGAAACTTCCAGCAACATTGGAATCCTTCGCCTGGATGAGGACGAGCTTTTTGCAAGTTCCAGCGTAAGAAGCTCCGTTGATGCAGCGTGTGGAGCACTGTCTGATAAAATCGAATATCTCACAGAGTTTCTTGGTGGCGAGTATGAGGTACAGGGGGCATATCCTGCATGGGAATACAGAAAAGAATCTCCGTTAAGAGATAAAATGGTGGAAATTTTTGAAGAAATGTACGGCCATAAACCGGAAGTGGTAGCAATTCATGCCGGTCTTGAATGCGGTCTTTTCTACAAAAAGATGGAAGGCCTTGACTGTGTATCTCTGGGACCGGATATGAAAGATATTCATACATCGGAGGAAGTATTAAGTATTGCTTCTACAGAAAGAGTATGGAATTATCTTGTAAAAGTACTTGAGAATCTGAAAGACTGACAGTATTCATAGAAGATAGTCATTTTGCCCTGAAGTAAAAAGCTTCAGGGCATTTTTATGTTGTAAATTTTTTTGGGTAAAAAATTCATAAAATAGAAATTTTTACATATATATAGATTTGTGGATGCATCACACAAAAAAAGAAATTTTTCTATAATTTTTTGATAAAAAATTGATAAAGAATCCCTATTCTTTCAAAACATATGTTATAATAAAATATGTATGCCGCTGCCACCAAGACAAAAAAGAGGCTGACGGCAGATGATAAGGAGCGAGCAACATGGAAATACAGTTATGGCGAAGTATTTTGTGCCCTTACGAACTGGCTGTGAAGGAACTGACAGTCAAATTTGAACATATGATAGAAGAGTATCGTGAAAACGATCGTTATTCTCCCATTGAACAGGTAAGTGGAAGAGTAAAAAGCGTCTCCAGTATTCTGGAGAAATTACAGCGTAAACACATTCCTATTGAAAAGATGGAAACAGAAGTAGAAGATCTTGCAGGTGTTCGGATTATCTGCCAGTTTGAGGAGGATATTGATACGGTTGCGGCTATTATCCGCAGAAGAACCGATATGGAAGTAAAAAGTGAAAAAAATTATCTGACTCATATCAAACAGAGTGGATATCGAAGCTATCACATGATTCTTTACTACACAGTAGAAACAATCAATGGTCCGAAACGGCTTCAGGTAGAAGTTCAGATCCGTACTATGGCGATGAATTTCTGGGCAACGATAGAGCATTCTCTTCAATATAAATATAAAGGTGATATGCCACCTCATGTGGCAGAGCGTCTCAGTAAGGCGTCTGATGCGATTATCTCACTGGATCATGAAATGTCGTCTGTGCGTAATGAAATTATGGATGCACAGAACTCATCTCAGATGCAGTCCAATCTGGTAAAAGACATTCTCAGTAATATTGAAAATCTTTACCGGGTTTCCAGTGAACGCGAAGTCAGTAAGATTCAGGATGAATTCCTGCGGGTATTTAAAACCAAGGATCTGCGTCAGCTGGAGAGATTCCACAGGCAGCTGGATATCATTGCGGAAGGTTACCGTGCACAGGCCGTGCATCACAGCATATAGTGAAAGGCATGGGAGGGTCTGCTTTACAGATCTGAAAGAAGATCAATACACATACATACGAGGAATTATAAATGCAGGATTTTTTACCGGTTACAAGGGAAGATATGAAGTCAAGAGGCTGGGAAGAAGTGGATTTTGTCTATGTAACGGGTGATGCTTATGTAGATCATCCGTCATTTGGATCTGCCATTATCGGGCGCCTTCTGGAAAGCAGAGGCTATCGTGTTGGAATGATCCCCCAGCCAGACTGGCGAAAGAAAGAGAGTATCCAGGTGTTCGGGGAACCGCGCCTGGGTTTTCTTGTTACAGCCGGAAACATGGATTCCATGGTGAATCATTATACAGTTTCCAAAAAACACAGAAGTACAGATGCCTATTCGCCAGGGGGGAAGATGGGCCTGAGACCGGATCGGGCTTGCGTGGTATACAGCAACCTGATCCGACAGACATACAAACATACACCGATTATTCTCGGTGGAATTGAAGCCAGTCTTCGGAGAATGGCACATTATGATTACTGGGAAAACAAGGTCAAACACAGCATTTTGATTGATTCCGGTGCAGACCTGATTTCCTATGGAATGGGAGAACATTCGATTCTGGAGATTGCGGAAGCTCTGCAGAGCGGAATTCCAGTGCAGGAAATCACTTATGTGGCAGGTACTGTCTTTAAAAGCCATGATCTCGGCAGAGTTTATGATCCGATGGTACTTCCGGATTTTGAAACGGTGAAATCGGATAAAAAAGCATATGCGGACAGTTTTGCAATACAGTATCGGAATACAGATCCTTTTACCGCCAAACCACTGGCGGAGTCATATGGAAACCGGGGATATGTAATACAGAATCCTCCTGCACAGCCTCTGACTCAGACGGAAATGGACGATGTCTATGATCTGCCTTATACAGGACAGTACCATCCTATGTACCAGAAAGAGGGTGGGATTCCGGCACTGAAAGAGATTAAATTCAGCCTGACCAGTAACAGAGGATGTTTTGGAAGCTGCAATTTCTGTGCGCTGACTTTTCATCAGGGCCGGATTTTGCAGACAAGAAGTCATGAATCTATTGTGAGAGAAGCAGTAAGGATGACCGAAGATCCGGAATTTAAAGGATACATTCATGATGTCGGCGGTCCTACCGCAGATTTTCGGCATCCTTCCTGCAAAAAGCAGCTGACGAAAGGTGTCTGCAAGGAACGGCAGTGTCTGTTTCCTTCACCCTGCAAAAATCTGACCGTAGATCATAAAGATTATCTCCAGCTTCTCAGAAAAGTCAGAAATATTCCGAAAGTCAAGAAAGTTTTTGTACGTTCCGGGATCCGTTTTGACTATCTGATGGCTGATCCGGACAGAACTTTTCTCAATGAACTTGTAAAGTATCATGTCAGCGGTCAGCTACGTGTGGCACCGGAGCATGTTTCGGATGAAGTGCTGAAATATATGGGGAAGCCAAAACATGCCGTTTATGAGAGCTTTTTAAAGGCATATGAGAATGCCAATGCCCATACGGGCAAACAGCAATACGCAGTTCCTTACTTTATGTCTTCCCATCCGGGCTGTACCATGAAAGAAGCGGTGAAACTCGCGGAATATGTCCGGGATCTTGGATTTACACCGGAACAGGTGCAGGATTTTTATCCGACTCCATCTACACTTTCCACCTGTATGTATTATACAGGAATTCATCCACTTACAGGAGAGAAGGTTTATGTACCGAAAAATCCTCATGAGAAGGCAATCCAGCGTGCGCTGATGCAATATAAAAATCCGGAAAACCGTGAACTGATTCTGGAAGGTCTTAAAATGACCGGCCGCATGGATCTGGTAGGATTTGGACCGAAATGCCTGATTCGCCCAAGAGAGTTTCGTGGAAAGAGTACAGGAGGCAAAAACAGCGGCACCAGAAATACAAATACCGATCGAAGATATTCTGCTGCTTCTTCGAAAAAGACACAAAAAACACAGACAAGGAGTGGGGCACATGAAAGATACCAGAAAAAGAAAAACAAAAAAAGGTGATTTTGGTTACTTCAGCAGTGAGAAGAAACGCCGGTTTCTGATTACAGCTGGGTTATTTTCTCTTCCTCTTCTTATTTTCTTCGTAGCTTGGTATGTCAACGGGACAAGAATGACAGTATGGACTGTTCTGACTGTTGTAGGCTGTCTTCCAGGATGTAAATCCATGGTAAGCCTGATTATGATTCTGATGCGGCATCCTATGGACGAAAAGCTTTACAAAGAAATACGGAGACATGCAGGCGATCTTGTTATGGCCTATGAAATGTACATGACCTTTTACGAAAAAAGCGGCTATCTGGATGCGGTTGCTGTATGTGGAAATACCGTTGTGGGTTATACCAGTGATTCTAAGGCTGATACAGCATATCTTGCAGAACAATCTCAGAAAATTATCCGCAAAAACGGATATAAAGCAGATGTGAAGATCCTTAAAGATCTGAAGCCATATCTGGAACGTCTGGATTCTATGAATGAGCATAAAGAATCTTTAAGAAGTGGAATCAAATTCACACCGGATGAACGATATCCGGATCTTTCCAGGGAAGAACTGATCAAGCATACAATCCTGGCAATCTGCCTGTAGGAGCATTTATAATGAAGGAATTTATCATTAATGAAAATGAAGCAGGACAGCGTTTTGACAAATATCTGGCCAAGCTTCTCAGGGAAGCCCCGAAAAGTTTTTTTTACAAAATGATGCGTAAGAAAAATATTACGCTCAATGGAAAAAAAGCAACTGGAAATGAAAAACTTCTTTCCGGGGATCATGTAAAATTGTTTTTAAGTGACGAAACATTCGAAAAATTCAGTGGAAGTATTGCTGCTCCACGCGCACATCATGTTCTGGACATTATTTATGAAGATGAAAATATTCTTCTGATTAATAAGCCAGCAGGAATGCTTTCGCAGCCAGCAGATGATGGCACACCATCTCTAGTGGAATATCTTACAGGCTATCTTCTGGAAAATGGCAGCCTTACGGAAGAAGATCTGAGAACATTTCGTCCGTCCGTTTGTAATCGCCTTGACCGGAATACCAGTGGGCTGATTGCTGCGGGGAAGAGCCTTGTGGGATTGCAGACGCTTTCCGAAATGTTTAAGTTAAGGGAACTTCACAAATATTATCTCTGTCTTGTGGAAGGCATCCTGGACGAAGAGAAATATATCAAAGGCTATCTTGCGAAAGACAAAAAAAGTAATAAAGTAACCATATATAAACAGGAGAAAGAAAATGCTCTGCCCATAGAAACCAGATATTTTCCTCTTGAAAATAATGGAAAACGGACACTTCTTAAAGTTGAGCTGATTACAGGACGTGCACATCAGATTCGTGCACATCTGGCTTCGGAAGGACATTCTGTGGTGGGCGATCCCAAATATGGAAAGACAGAGAAAAAGTTAAGTGGTCAGTTGCTGCACTCTTTCCAAATGGAATTTCCCGAGCTTACAGGAGTTCTTTCTTATCTTTCCGGAAAGATATTTACAGCACCGGTTCCGGAAATCTTTCTCACGAAATTAAAAGAGGAGCAGTTGGAGGAAAGTTATTATGAAAATCTGGAATGAAATATGGGATTATGTAAAAATGATCATCATTGTGGTAGTGGTGGTTCTTGTTATCAATAATGTGGTACTTATCAATGCCAAAATACCATCAGAATCGATGGAAAATACCATCATGACAGGTGACCGTATTTTTGGTTTCCGTCTGGCATATGGCTTTAATATGAATGTATTTGGAAATGAAATATCCAAAAAATGGAAAGATCCGGAACGCTTTGACATCGTGATTTTTAAATATCCGGATGACGAATCTCAGCTGTTTATCAAACGTATTATCGGACTTCCTGGAGATAAAGTTGAAATCAAAGATGGTAAAGTTTATCTCAATGATTCTGAAACACCACTGGATGATTCGTTTGTACCGGAGACACCGCTGGGAAGTTTCGGACCATATGAAGTACCGGAGAACTGTTATTTTATGATGGGTGATAACCGTAATAATTCCAAGGATTCCAGATACTGGCAGAATACATATGTGCGTTTTGATCAGATTGTGGGAAAAGCCGAAATCCGTTATTTCCCATCCATCAAACTTCTGAATTAAGGAAGGGTGTTATGGCAACATGGAACAGCAGAGGGTTAAGAGGTTCCACACTTGAGGAACTGATTAACCGTACCAATGAACAGTACAGGGAAAAGGGACTGGCCCTGATCCAGAAAATTCCGACGCCGATCACCCCGGTGAAAATGGATAAAGATAGCCGTCATATTACGCTGGCATATTTTGAACAGAAAAGTACAGTAGATTATATCGGAGCAGTACAGGGAATTCCTGTCTGCTTCGATGCAAAAGAATGCTGTGTAAAGACCTTTCCCCTTGCAAACATTCATCCTCATCAGGTAGCTTTTATGGAGGAGTTTGAGAAGCAGAAGGGGATTTCTTTTTTTCTGATCTATTTCAGCGCAGATAATGTTTTTTATTATCTTACTTTACGCAAACTGAAAGAATTCTGGAAACGGATGGAAGAGGGCGGACGGAAAAGTTTCCGCCGGGAAGAACTGGACGAGGAATTTTATCTTCCGGCAAAAAGCGGATTTCTGGTTCCTTATCTGGAGGGGATCCAGAAAGATCTGCAATTACGGGATTGACTTTTGGAAAAGTTTCCTATATAATCAAATTTAAGTTTTTCTGTGGTAGCATGGTAGCGAGCTAAAGCGAAACGCAGAAAATTCAAAAAGTGTTACGGAGGAAATGAACATGCAGCGTATTTTTCATACACCTGAAGGTGTGCGGGACATTTATGGAGAGGAATGCAGCCGCAAAAAACGGCTCCAGAGGGAGCTCCACCAGGTGTTTTCGAGATATGGATATGAAGATATAGAAACACCGGGATTTGAATACTTTGAAGTGTTTAGTAATGAAGTGGGAACGATCCCATCCAAAGATCTTTATAAATTTTTTGACAGAGAGGGAAATACCCTTGTTCTAAGGCCTGACTTTACACCATCGGTTTCCAGAGCGTGTGCCACATATTTTGATCCGGAAAAGGGACCGGTAAGACTTTGTTATACAGGAAATACATTTATCAACAATTCCAGTTACAGAGGACAGATGAAAGAAAATACCCAGATGGGTGTGGAGCATATGGGAGATGATTCCGCGGCAGCAGATGCGGAGATCCTTGCCATGACCGTAGAGTGCCTGAAAGCAGCAGGACTTACGGAATTCCAGGTCAGTGTGGGTCAGGTAGATTATTATAAATCCCTGCTTGCAGAAGCAGATCTGGAACCGGAGATGGAGGAACATCTTCGTGAACTGATCTCCCAGAAGAATTATTTTGGTGTGGAAGAACTTCTGAAGGGACAGAATTTAAGCGAGAGCCTTTCCGAAGCTTTTGCGGAACTGCCGCAGATGTTCGGTTCCGTGGAAGTTCTGGAAAAAGCGAAAAAACTTACCTCCAATCCGGAGGCACTTTCCGCAGTAAAACGTCTGGAAGAGATCTACGAGATCCTGAAAGTATACGGCTGTGAGAAATACATTGCTTTTGATTTTGGAATGCTCAGTAAATTCCGTTATTATACAGGAATCATTTTCCAGGCTTATACATATGGAACCGGCGAACCTCTGATCAAAGGTGGACGTTATAATGAGCTGATGAAACATTTCGGAAAACCGGCTTCTTCTATTGGATTTGCCATTGTGGTCGATAATCTGATGCTTGCTCTTTCCAGGCAGAAACTGACTGTTCCATCCGGTGATAAGACCGTTGTGATCACTTATGAAGCTGGAGAGCTGAAAAAAGCGATCCAGGAAGCAATTACACTTCGAGAAGAAGGTAAAAAAGTGGCATTATGCCCGAAAAAGGAGGAGCAGGAATAATGAGATATCTTACATTTGCCCTCACAAAAGGGCGTCTGGCCAACAAAACATTGGATATGTTTGAAAAGATCGGTATCACATGTGAGGAGATGCGTGACAAGGATTCCCGTAAACTGATCTTTACCAATGAGGAACTGAAACTGAAGTTTTTCCTTGCGAAAGGCCCGGATGTGCCGACTTATGTAGAGTACGGTGCTGCAGATATTGGTATCGTAGGTAAAGATACCATTCTGGAAGAGGGAAGAAAACTTTACGAAGTTATGGATCTGGGATTCGGAGCATGCCGCATGTGCGTATGTGGCCCGGAAAGCGCCAGAGAAGTCTTGAATAACAATCAGCTGATCCGTGTTGCTACCAAATACCCGAACATAGCAAAGGATTACTTCTATAATAAAAAACACCAGACTGTGGAGATCATCAAACTGAATGGTTCCATTGAGCTTGCACCGATCGTAGGTCTTTCCGAAGTCATCGTGGATATCGTGGAAACAGGAAGTACCCTTCGCGAGAATGGTTTGAAGGTGTTGGAGGAAGTCTGCCCGCTGTCTGCCCGTATGGTAGTCAACCAGGTCAGCATGAAAATGGAAGATGAAAGGATCCGTAAACTGATCACAGAACTTCGAAACGTTGTCAAATAAGCTGTGAAGCTGTTTATTTGCTTATGAACATGTAGTGGAACGGATTGTGAATAAATACAGAAAGAAGGCAGAAGTTATTATGCGTAAGGTAAAACTCACCAAGGAATCTACAAAAGATATTCTGGAAACTCTCTTAAAAAGAAGTCCTAATAATTATGGCAAATATGAGGATGCTGTAGCAGATATCCTCGCAAAAGTAAAGGCAGAGGGAGATGAAGCTCTGTTTGCTTTTACCAGAGAATTTGATAAAGTTGAAGTGACAAAGGAGACGATCCGTGTTACTCCGGAGGAGATCGAGGAAGCTTATAAACTGGTAGATCCGTCTCTGATTGATGTGATCAAAAAAGCGCTGGTAAATATCCGCAGCTATCATGAAAAGCAGCTTCAGAACAGCTGGTTCACAAGTACGACAGACGGTACTATGCTTGGCCAGAAAGTAACTGCACTGAACCGTGTAGGTGTTTATGTTCCAGGCGGAAAAGCTGTATATCCATCTTCTGTACTGATGAATATCGTTCCTGCCAAAGTAGCAGGTGTGGACCGTATTGTAATGACAACTCCTCCGGGAAAAGACGGAAAGGTGAATCCAAGCACACTGGTTGCTGCCAATGAGGCCGGCGCAGATGAAATTTATAAAGTGGGCGGAGCTCAGGCTATCGGAGCTCTTGCATACGGAACTGAGAGTATCCCGAAAGTTGATAAGATCGTAGGACCTGGAAATATTTTTGTTGCTCTTGCAAAAAAAGCAGTTTATGGTTATGTCAGCATTGACTCCATTGCCGGACCAAGCGAGATCCTTGTTCTTGCAGATGAGACTGCAAATCCACGTTATATCGCGGCAGATCTTCTTTCTCAGGCAGAGCATGATGAGATGGCGTCCGCGATCCTGATCACAACAAATGAAGAATTTGCAGATAAGGTTGACGCAGAGGTAAAAGGTTTTGTTGAAAAACTTTCCAGAAAAGCTATCATTGAGAAATCTCTGGAGAATTTTGGATATATCCTGATCGCAGAAGATATGGACGAGGCCATTGAGGCAGCCAATGAAATTGCCTCCGAGCATATGGAGATCGTCACAAAGAATCCGTTTGAAGATATGATGAAAGTACGAAATGCCGGTGCGATCTTTATCGGAGAGCACAGCTCTGAGCCTCTTGGAGATTATTTTGCAGGACCGAACCATGTACTTCCTACCAATGGGACCGCGAAATTTTTCTCCGCACTTTCTGTAGATGATTTTATTAAGAAATCCAGTATTGTGTATTATTCCAGAGAAGCACTCCGGAAGATCCACAAGGACATTATCCAGTTTGCCACATCGGAACAGCTGACTGCACACGCAAACTCCATTGCAGTCCGTTTTGAGGAAGAGGATAAGGAGAACGAATAATGGCAAGAGAAGCACTGATCGAAAGAAACACAAAAGAAACACAGATCCGTCTGCAGCTGAATATTGACGGAACAGGAAGTTCCGATATTGATACAGGTATTGGCTTTTTTGATCATATGCTGGACGGTTTTACGCGTCATGGACTGTATGATCTTACTTTGAGAGTACACGGTGACCTGAATGTGGATGATCATCATACTATTGAAGATACAGGTATTGTCCTTGGAAATGCGATCCGTGAGGCAGTTGGGGACAAAAAAGGAATCAAACGTTATGGCAGCTGTATTCTTCCCATGGATGAAGTTCTGGTGCTCTGTGCAGTGGATCTTTCCGGAAGACCTTATCTTGGATGGGATGCGGAGTTTTCCACGGAGAAAATAGGAGATATGGCAACCGAGATGGTGAAGGAATTCTTTTATGCAGTGTCTTATTCCGCAGCAATGAATCTTCACATCAAAGTTCTTTCCGGCGGAAACAGCCATCATGTGGCAGAGGCTATGTTTAAGAGTTTTGCCAAAGCCCTTGATGCGGCAACACAGTACGATTCCCGGATCACAGACGTGCTTTCTACCAAGGGAAGCCTCTGATACATAAAGGAGACTACTTATGAACAAACAGTTGATCCCATGCCTTTATCTTCAGGCAGAAAAGGCAGTAACAGGATTTGGACAGAGAAATCTTTTCGGAGATGGAAATGTAGAGACACTTGCAAAATTTTACGGCGACAATGGAGCAGATGAGCTTCTGGTGTTTGACTTTTCTTCCGCAGATGCTGAGCATGACCGTGCGATCGGAAAGATCCGGGATATCTGCCAGGCATCCGAGATCCCGGTGATCGCAGCAGGAAACATCAAACGTATGGAAGACGTAAAAAAACTGATCTATGCAGGCTGTGCCAAGGTTGTATTAAATTTTTCAAAGAAAAGTAATATTGAGCTTCTTGAGGAAGTATCCAGACGTTTTGGAAAAGAACGTATGATGATCAGTATTTCTGATCTGAAGGAATTTACAGAAAATCAGGAGCTGATCGAAACTTATGCAGACAGTGTTCTGGCTCTGGATACAGTGGAAAATGAAATCGCACAGATTTCGCAGATTTCCATTGTTCTCCACACGGACGAAAGCAGTCAGGAAAAAGTTCTGGAGCTTTTAGGGGAAACCGCCGTGTCCGGACTTTGCGGTGCTTATGTGAGCAGCCTTGAAAATGATTTGCATACATTAAAAGAGACCTGCGAAAAAGCCGGAATTCCGGTGAATACCTATAAAAGCAATATTGCATGGTCCGATTTTAAATTAAACAGTGATGGAATGGTTCCAGTTATTGTCCAGGATTACCGGACAGATGAAGTGCTGATGCTGGCCTATATGAATGAACTGGCTTTTGATACCACACTGAAATTGGGAAAAATGACATACTGGAGCCGCAGTCGGAATGAACTCTGGACCAAAGGCCTGACATCCGGCCATGTACAGTATGTAAAATCTCTTACCATTGACTGTGACAATGATACAATTCTTGCCAAGGTGGATCAGGTGGGGGCTGCCTGCCATACAGGAAACCGTACCTGTTTCTTTAAACCACTGATGAAGAAAGAGTACGATGATACCAATCCACTCCACGTATTCCAGAATGTGTACGATGTGATCACAGACCGGAAAGCGAATCCGAAGGAAGGTTCCTATACCAATTATCTTTTTGATAAGGGAATTGACAAGATCCTGAAAAAAGTCGGTGAAGAATGTACAGAGATCGTCATTGCAGCCAAAAATCCGGACAAAGAAGAGATCAAATACGAGATTTCTGATTTTCTTTATCATATGATGGTACTTATGGTGGAGAAGGGAGTCAGCTGGGAAGAGATCACCAGAGAACTGGCAAAAAGATAGAATTAAAAAAAGACATATACAATTTTGGTTAGGCATGGTATACTTATCGAAACAAAGTGCGGAAATATAAGAAAAAGGGAAAGGGAAACAGCCAATGATCAAAATTGATGACTGGGTGATCGAAAAAGGAGAAAAAGCACAAGGTAAGATTGAGATCACAGGATGCGGCATGGCAATGCCGGCTACTGTGATCTGCGGAGTGGAAGATGGACCAACGATCCTGATCACAGCAGGAATACACAGCGCCGAGTATGTGGGAATCCAGGCGGCAATGGAACTTGCGAAAGAATTTCAGCCGGAGGAACTGAAGGGAAATGTGATCATCATTCCGCTGGTCAATGTCAGTGGATTTGAACATCGTACCATGAGTATGGTTTATGAGGACAGTAAGAATCTGAACCGCGTTTTTCCTGGAGATCCTGAGGGAACAGCTGCAGACCGCATTGCCTATACCATGGTGACGAAACTTTTTTCCATAACGGACTATTATATTGATCTGCACAGCGGAGACGGATACGAGCAACTTCATCCATATGTTTATTATGTAGGCGTTGTAGATGAAGAGACCGCGGAGAAGTCCTTACATATGGCAAGGCATATCGGTGTAAAATACGTAGTTCGTTCCACAACCGCTACAGGTGGTGCCTACAATTATGCCTCTTCTCTTGGCATTCCAAGCATTCTCATAGAGAGGGGCGGACACAGCTACTGGACCTGGGAGGAAGTAGAACAGGATAAAAGAGACGTCCGTCACCTTGTTTTTCATCTCCAGGGAAAGGCGTGTCATGGTCTGAAGCATTACCGTCAGATGCTTCTTGAAAATGTAGTCTATGAATATGCGCCGTATACCGGATGCTGGTATCCGTCCAAGAAGCCTGGAGAATACTTTTTTAAGGGGGAAGAACTGGGTGAACTGAGAGATTACTATGGGAATTTACTTTACACATCTATTGCAACTGAAAACGGAGTCGTACTTTATCAAACAGCCAGTCTGAACATTATTGAAGACGGACCAATGATCGCATATGCAGCGATCACGGAGACTCTGACCTGATATTTGCAGAGCTTTTCCACCAAAAATTGTTTTATTCAATTCCTATAGAAACGATAAGAAAACCGGATTTTACCGTTTGCTGTTCTATTTGCAAAAACAAACGTGTAAAATCCGTATTTTTTTGACAGATCGGATAAATTCAGTTGTTAAATACCTAACGGGGTATATGTACAATTCAAATAACTTTGACAAAATTGATAAATATTCTAAAAATATAACATTTTTCTATAGACAAACTCCGTGGATCTATCATATAATAATGCGCGTAATTTAACAGCATTTGCTGATTTTTACATCAGTCGTTGCAAGTTCCGAGAGGATTAATAGGGAAACCGGTATAAATCCGGTACGATCCCGTCACTGTAATGGGGAATCCTCAGATAAAATACCACTGGCCGGGTGCGTGAGAAATAGGGCCGGGAAGGTGTCTGAGGGTGAGGAGCCTGAGTCAGGAGACCTGCTTGTAATTGTTTTAAGATGATTCTTACGGAAGATAGGAAGCATGTTTTTTTGTGTGTGCCCGTATTTCGTCACGGGCTTTTTTCGTGCGTATTTCTAAAATTCCATGCATTTTCTGCATATAAAGAATCCCATTATAGTTTTATTATTATCTTATATAAGTTGAAACGGCTATGCTAAAAATCACATCAAATGAGGAAAGGAGTAAAACGTGACAAAGAAACAAGTAGGAAAAAGATTTCTCCAGATTATCATTGTATTATTTGGAATCAGCTTTTTCACATTTGGACTGACCTACCTGTCACCTGGTGATCCTGCGGAGATCATGTTGACAGAGTGTGGTAATCTTCCAACACCGGAACTTCTGGAACAGACAAGACATGATCTCGGCCTTGACCAGCCATTTCTTGTGCAGTATGGTTCCTGGCTGAAAGGTGTTGTAACAGGAGATATGGGACAGTCCTATTCTTTCAAAATGCCGGTAACAGATAAACTGGTATCCTGTTTCTGGCCCACACTGAAGATGTCACTGCTGGCACTTCTGATGATGGTCATTATTTCCATACCACTTGGAATTCTGGCCGCTGTATATCAGAACAAATTCCCGGATTATTTTGTAAGAGGGATTACTTTTGTGGGAGTATCTGTTCCAAGCTTCTGGCTGGGGCTGATCCTTCTCAGTATCTTCGGTGTTCAGCTTCGCTGGATCAACGTGGCAGGAGGCAGTACAGATTTCAAATCCATGATTCTTCCGGCGCTCACCCTTGCACTTGCCATGTCTGCAAAATATACCCGACAGGTAAGAAGTGCGGTACTGGAGGAACTTCACCAGGATTATGTAACAGGTGCGAGAATGCGTGGAATTAAGGAAAGCGTAATTCTCTGGAAACATGTTCTTCCTAATGTAATGCTTCCGCTGGTAACGCTGCTGGGTCTTTCCCTTGGAAGCCTTCTTGGAGGTACCGCAGTTGTAGAGATCATTTACAACTGGCCGGGAATGGGAAATATGGCAGTAAAGGCAATTTCCTGTCGTGACTATCCTCTTGTACAGGGCTATGTACTCTGGATCGCGATCCTGTACATGTGCATCAACCTGCTTGTGGATCTGTCCTACACTTATCTCGATCCAAGACTTAAGGAGGATAGATAATTGAAAAAAGTATTACGAATATTCAAAGAAAACAAACAATTCACTCTTTTCTTTATTCTGGGTCTTGTGGTGATCGGTGTTGCGATCTTTGCACCGCAGCTTTCCCCATATGATCCGTTGGATGCAGTTATGACCGAATCACTGCAGGAGCCGAGCTCCGCCCATCCATTTGGAACAGACAAACTTGGGCGAGATCTTCTTTCCCGTGTTATTTTCGGAACAAGAACGTCTCTGATCATGACCTTATGTCTGGTTGCGGTGATTTTTGTGATCGGTACATTTTTAGGAGTTATTGCCGGATATTTTGGCGGTATTGTAGATGCGGTGATCATGCGCATTGCGGATATGATGATTTCCTTCCCGGGCCTTGTGCTGGCCATCGCCATTGCCGGTATGCTGGGACCGAACCTTGTCAATGCCGTTATCTCCATCGCGGCTGTAAGCTGGACGAAATATGCCCGTCTTGCAAGAAGTATGGTTCTGAAAGTCAAGAAGAGTCTTTACATAGAGGCAGCTGTGGTAAACGGAACAAAGACCTGGAAGATTCTTCTTGTACATGTTCTTCCAAACATGGTAACACAGATGGTGGTAACTGCGGCAGCAGATATCGGAACCATGATGCTGGAGCTGGCTTCCCTTTCTTTCCTGGGATTTGGTGCAACTGCGCCGACACCGGAGTGGGGACTGATGCTCAACGAGGGAAGAACCTACATGGCAAAAGCGCCATGGCTTATGATCTACCCTGGTATTGCCATTGTGATCTGCGTGGTTGTTTTCAACATGCTTGGAGACAGCATCCGCGACGTACTGGATCCACGCCAGGATTAATAAAACATTTTCTGTAACAAACCAACACCCTATTATTAGTATATTTATCTTTAGGAGGATGAAATGAGAAATAACGTAGTTAAAAAAGTGCTGGCTGCTACACTTGCATGTATGATGACTTTTTCCATGACAACAGTGGCTCAGGCAAAAGGTGACAAAAACAGCGATAAGGAAATCACAATCGGAGTAACAAGCTTTGCAGATACACTGGAGCCGACAGAGCAGTATTTCAGCTGGGTTGTATCCCGTTATGCAATCGGTGAGTGCCTTACAAAATTCGATGAGCACGGTGAGATCGTTCCATGTCTTGCAGAAGAGTGGGATAACAGCGAAGATGGAAAAACATGGACATTCAAGATCCGTGAGGGCGTAAAATTCTCCAACGGTGATGACATGACACCGGAGATGGTAAAAGCTTCCATCGAGCGTACTGCCGAGAAGAGCGACCGAGTTCCGGAGTTCTTTGATCTTGATAACATCGAAGTTGACGGACAGAACCTGATTTTCCACCTGAACAGAGCTAACGCAAACATGGCTGGCTGCCTTGCAGACCCGCTGTTCCTCATTGTTGATACAAATGTCGATGATTCCACATTTGCAATGGAAGGACCGATCTGTACAGGACCTTACGCAGTAGAGTCTTTCAGCCCGACAGACTCCTGTGTTGTAGTAAAGAATGAGAACTACTGGGATGGCGAAGTTCCCCTTGACAAAGTTACACTGAAATGTGTGGATGACCAGACAACACGTTCCATGGCTCTTCAGACAGGTGAGATCGATATCGCTTACAACCTGAAAACAGAGAACCTGGTTGAGTTCGAGGGAAATGACAACTATGATATTCAGGAACTTCAGTCTCTTCGTTCCACCTATGCGTTTATGAACCAGAACGAGGATCATGCACTCAGCGACAAGGCACTTCGCCAGGCACTTCTCCGCGGACTTGACAAAGAGACATACTGTAACACTCTTCTTGAGGGTGGTGCAACAGCTGGTAAAGCACCGGTTCCGCCAACACTTGACTTTGGATTTGATGATCTGAACGATGAGAATGCTTACGATCCGGATGGTGCAAAGAAGATTCTTGAGGAAGCTGGATACAAAGATGTTGACGGTGACGGATTTGTAGAGACTCCGGACGGAGATCCGCTTGTTCTTGATTTCGTTATTTACACAAGCCGTGCAGAGCTTGGTGTATACGCACAGGCAGCACAGGCCAGCCTGAAAGAGATCGGTATCAATGTAAACCTGAATACTGTAAGTTATGAGACACTTCTTGACATGAGAGATTCCGGTCAGTATGACCTTCTGATCTGGAACGTACTGGTTGCCAACACAGGTGATCCGGAGAACTACTTAAGAGAGAACTGGTACAGCTCTTCCTCAAACAATACTGCAGGATACAACAATCCGGATGTAGATAAGCTTCTTGATGAGCTTGCTCAGACATTCGATGAGGATGCAAGAAAAGATCTGATCATCGACATCCAGCAGGATATTATGGATGATGCAGCAACTGTATTCTTCGGTTATGAGACAACTTATCTCTTCTCCAATAAGAAAGTAACTGGAGTTAAGATGTATCCGATGGATTACTACTGGCTGACAAAGGATATCACTCTTGCCGAGTAAAGGAGCGTTTATTTATGCTTGAAATCAAGGATCTTTCTGTTCAGTACGGAAAGCAGGCACCTACCATTGAGCATTTCAATCTTTCCATGAAGAAGGGTGAGATCATCAGTGTTGTAGGAGAGAGTGGAAGTGGAAAAACAACCGTGATCCGTGCTGTCCTCGGCGCTCTTGCCGGGGGTGGCCGGGTCAGTGCCGGTGATATTCAGTTCAACGGACATTCCCTGCTTTCCAATACCAAGGATGAATGGAGAAATTTAAGAGGTACCCGCATTTCCATGATTTTTCAGGATTGTGGTGGAACCCTGAATCCGATCCGCAAGATCGGAAGCCAGTATGTGGAGTATATTTGTACACATACTGACGTATCCAAAGCAGAAGCATGGAAAAAAGGCTGCTCCATGCTTCAGAAAATGCGTCTTCCAGACGCGGAAAATATCATGAAAAGTTATCCTCACCAGCTTTCCGGTGGTATGCGCCAGCGAGTTGGTATTGCCATGGCTATGACTTTTAACCCGGAACTGCTTCTTGCAGATGAGCCGACCAGTGCCCTGGATGTAACCACGCAGGCACAGATCGTACGCCAGATGATGGAGCTCCGTGATGATTTCGGAACCGGCATCATCATCGTTACCCATAACATTGGTGTAGCGGCTTATATGGCCGATCAGCTGGTTGTTATGCAGCACGGAAAAGTTGTGGATCAGGGAACACGTGATGAAGTCATGAATCATCCGACCAGTGACTATACAAAGAAACTGCTGGCTGCAGTGCCGGAAATGGAGGGACAGCGTTATGTTTAAGGAATCCGATATCGTGCTCAGTGCAAAACATATCGTAAAACAGTTCCCGGCTTCCGGTGGCAGAACATTGACAGCCTGCAATGATGTGAACTTGAATGTTTATAAAGGAAAGACTCTGGGAATCGTAGGAGAGAGTGGCTGTGGTAAATCCACCTTTGTCCGTATGGTCATCTCTCTTGACAAGCCGACCAGTGGCGAGATCCTTTATCATGGAAAAAATCTCTCCAATCTTTCCAAGAAAGAAACCTGGCTGAACCGTCAGAATATGCAGATGGTATTCCAGGATCCACTGGCATCTTTTGACCCGAAAATGAAGATCGTGGATATTCTTACAGAGCCGCTGATCAATTACGGGAAACTGAAAAGAAGCGAAAAAGAAGCCAAAGCCAGAGAACTTCTGAAAATGGTAGAACTTCCCGGAGATTTTGTAGACCGCTATCCTCATAACATGAGTGGTGGTCAGAGACAGCGTATCAGTATTGCACGTGCACTTTCCCTGGAACCGGAGATCCTGGTGTGTGATGAGGCGACTTCTGCACTTGACGTTTCTGTACAGGAGTCCGTGATCCAGCTGCTGGTACGTCTCCAGAAGGAGAAAAACATCAGCATGCTCTTTATCTGCCATGACCTGGCGCTGATCCGTTCTTTTGCTCATCAGATCGCGGTAATGTATCTTGGAAATATCGTGGAGGTAATTCCAGGAGAGGATGTTGCAGAAAAATCTCTTCATCCATATACACAGGCTCTTCTTGGCGCTCAGTTTTCCATTCATATGGATCAGAACAAAAAGATCGAGAGTATTGAAAGTGAGGCTCCAAGCCCTCTGGATGTTCCTCATGGCTGCCCGTTCCAGAATCGCTGTGAGCACTGCATGGAGAAATGTAAGACGATCCGTCCGGTGCTTACAGAGGTAGAGTCCGGACATGAAGTAGCCTGCCATTATGTAACTGAGAAATAAAGAAAGGCAAAAAACAGTATGACATTAAAAAACTTTAAAGTACTGGGCATTCTGCTGTTGTTGCTTGCCGTTTTTGCAGTTGGCGGGAAAAAAGTTTCCGCTGCTGTGGAAGACGGAGATGTTCAATATACAATAGGTGTTGTAGTATATAATCAGAACAGCCCGGAAATGAACATGTTTATGAACTATTACAGAGAATATATCCAGCAGGGATTTCCGGTAAAGTTCTATTTTTCAGGCAGCATTAATTCTGCAGAGGACGAGATCAATTTTATCCGCGCAATGAAGCTGCAGGGCGTAAGCGGAATCATTTCTTTTTATGGACAGGATATTCAGAAGATTGTAGAAGCCTGTGATGAAGAAGAAATGTATTATGTTCTTGGTTCCGGAAGTATCAGCGATGAAGATTATGACAAGGTAAAAACCAGCCCGTATTTTCTTGGAAGTGTAGGACCGGATGCAAAGGCAGATTATGAAGCCGGCTACAATATGGCAGATTATTTTGCAGATGCAGATACCAGCAGTTATATTGTGCTGACCGGTGGTTCTTCCGCAGGAAACTACATGCACCTTCAGAGAACCATTGGTGTTCTGGAAGGACTGGCTGAAAAAGAAGGACTGACTTATTCGGAGGATGTTGAAAAACTTGCGTCATCTGAGAAAACAACGGTTGTAGATGCAGGAAAGGATGATGTCAGCATTACCATCTGCCCTGGATATATGACAGATCCGAAAGGAATCAATAACCTGAAACATGCTTTTGTAGATAGAAATTATGATGCAGTTCTCTGTACCTTCAATGTAGATGAGATCATGAAGACGATTACTTCCAAGGAAGAAGAGCAGGGCTCCAATATCAAGGTCGGAGCTGTTGACTGCTTCTCCATGGAAAATCATGATGAGATCAATGATAACGATTCTTTTGGTAATCCGAAGATTGATTACATTGCAGGAAAATATGCATCCATGGGCGGTCCTGCATTTGCGATCCTGTACAATGCAATGTCCGGTCATCCGGAGGCAAACACCGATGATGCAGATAGCAATACTGTTCGTCTGTATCAGGGATTCTGGAGCGCATCCGATAAAGATACCTTCAATGAGCTTTACGGATATACACAGGATATTTACAAAAATGCATACAGCTGTGCGGATCTGATGAAAGTTATCAAAGCTTACAGTACAGATACCACACCGGATGATCTGAAAGCACTGACAGAAGCGTACACAGTGGAAGATGTGCAGAAGCGTATTGAGGAAAACTAAACAGAAATTTTGGAAAAGAGCTGGGCTGTCTTATGGGTTCAGCCCTTTTTCTTCGTATAAAAGACATTTTTATTCAAAAAAATGGAAAATCCTCTTTACTTTCTTAAGTTAATATAATAAAATCTATAAATATGTGAAAACATACATAGATAAATGAAGGGAGAGAACTATTCTTGACAACAGCACATATTTGTATAATGGCAGCCATTATCGTCTACCTGGGTGCAATGATCTTTGTGGGTTATCTGTGTTCCAAGAACAACAATGACAGTTCTGATTTCTATCTGGGAGGAAGAAAACTTGGACCTCTGGTAACAGCCATGAGTGCAGAGGCTTCTGACATGAGCAGCTGGCTTCTGATGGGATTACCGGGACTTGCTTATCTTACCGGTATTGCAGACGCAGGCTGGACAGCCATTGGCCTTGCCATCGGAACATACGTAAACTGGAGGATCGTGGCAAAAAGAATCCGCCGCTACACACATGTGGCAGGAAACTCCATTACACTGCCATCCTTTTTCAGTAACCGTTACAGAGATGAGAAGAAGATCCTGCAGTCCATCGGAGCGATTTTTATCGTAATCTTTTTTATTCCGTATACAGCTTCCGGATTTGCAGCCTGTGGTAAACTTTTTGCAAGTCTCTTTGGCGTAAAATATCTGCCGGCTATGATTATCAGTGCATTGGTTATCGTTGGCTATACTACACTGGGAGGATTCCTGGCAGCATCTACTACAGACTTTATCCAGAGTATCATCATGTCCATCGCACTTGTGATCGTATTCGTATTCGGGATCAGCACTGCCGGTGGTATTGAGGCAGTTGCAGACCATGCAAGATCCCTGCCGGGATATCTGACTATGTTTACTACATATGATCCCACAACCGGAACAGAACAGGCATATCCACTGCTTAACATTATTTCCATGCTTGCATGGGGACTTGGATATTTCGGAATGCCACATATTCTTCTTCGTTTCATGGCGATTGAAGATGAAGAGAAACTTACACTTTCCAGAAGAGTGGCAACTACATGGGTAGTGATCTCACTGGCAGTAGCAGTACTGATCGGTGTGGTAGGACTTGGAATGACAGCAGCAGGAGAGTTTGATCTTCTGGAAGGTTCCGCATCTGAGACCATCATCGTTCAGATTGCAAATCTTCTCAGCCAGCACGGTGTGATCGCAGCGATCCTTGCAGGACTTATCCTCGCAGGAATCCTGGCATCTACCATGTCAACTGCAGATTCCCAGCTTCTGGCAGCATCTTCAGCAGTTTCTTCCGACCTTCTCGGAAGCATCCTGAAGGATAAAGAAACCAAAAAAGAAAGCATGGTAGCGGATAAGATCACACTTCTTCTGATCGCAGTAGTAGCTATGTTCATCGCCCGTGACCCGAACAGTTCCGTCTTCACCATCGTATCCTTCGCCTGGGCAGGTTTCGGAGCCGTATTCGGCCCTGTAGTCCTCCTGGCATTATTCTGGAGACGCTCCAACTGGCAGGGAGCCCTGGCAGGAATGATCTGCGGCGGATCCATGGTATTCATCTGGAAATACGGAATCAGCAAACTCGGCGGCGCCTGGGGAATCTATGAACTCCTTCCCGCCTTCATGGTAGCCATCGCAGCAAACATCATCGTCAGCCTCCTCACCAAAGCCCCATCCAAAGAAATCACCGACGAATTCGATCAGGTAAACCAGAAATAAAGAATTAAGGATTTTATTCAATAACTTACACTCAAACAAAACAAGCCCGATACAGATTGTAGCCAAGACATCTGTATCGGGCTTGTCATCTTTTTTTATTTATAATTAAATAAAGTCACACAGCCAAAATGTTCTAAGCGTGGCCGGAGGGAAGGGGTGTGGGGAAGGGAAATGGCCTTCGCAACTACGAATGCTTCCCTTCCCCACGCTTTTCACAACTTCCAAATTGCAATAAAATTAGATTATTATGCATTTTCAAGCAGCTTTTTTAACAACTGCTCCATTGTTAAATTCAACACCGGATGCCGCAAATACGGTGCAATCTCCACCATAGGCTTCAACACAAAATCCCGATTCTCCATATCAATATGAGGCACATGCAATACCTCCGTATCAATGATCTCATTATCATAAAACAAGATATCCAGATCCAGTGTCCGTGGCCCCCAATGTATGATCCGCTTCCGATCCGCAGCCTGCTCCAGCACATGCAGCCTGTCAAGAAGCTCATCAGGAGAAAGCAAAGTCCGGACTTTTAAAGCACCATTGAGAAACTCATCTTGCGCCACACCGCCATAAGGCTCAGTCACAAGATACTCTGAAACTTTCTCAACAACGATTTCATTCATATCCCGAAGCCCCTGGATCGCATCATCCAGATATTTCTTCTTATCACCCATATTGGAACCAAAAGCAATATAGGCGGTATGCCAGCCACGGGTAATTTCCACAGCAACGGTTTTCAGTGGAAGGCCTACCGGAGCCCATGGCTTCTCAATACGAAGAGTGATCTTTTTAAGAAGCGGAAGAGAGAGCAGCAACATTTCTGCCAGATTCTCCACAGCAGCTTCCAGAAGTTTATAAGTGTTTTTCTGAAGAAAATCGGTGATCATATGGCTGACTTCCCCATAATTGATGGAAGCGGAAAGATCATCTGTCAGCCCTGCCGGACGTGTCTCTGTATACATAATGGCAGAAACAACAAATTTCTGTCCAAGAGCAGTTTCTTCCGGAAATACACCATGGTTTGCAAAAATCTCAAGATCTCTGATTTCGATTTTATCCATCGGTTCCTCCTAGCGTCCCAGAATGGCTTCTGTCATCTGGATGACACGCTTGTTTTCTTTGATATCATGAACACGGACAAACGCACAGCCTTTCATAACACCGATCACGGATGTGGCAAGAGTTCCCTCCACACGCTGATCCACCGGAAGATCAAGGGCAAGTCCGATCATGGATTTTCTGGAAGTACCAAGAAGTACCGGATATCCCAGTTTCTGGAAAAGCTCCAGATTATCCATTGTCATCAGGTTCATCTCGTATGTTTTACCAAATCCCACACCCGGATCAAGGATGATCTTGTCGTCGGCAATACCTGCACGTTTGGCGATATTGACACATTCCTGTGTTTCTGCCAGCATATCCACGATAAAGTTGTTATATTCTGTATTATCTTTGTTGTGCATCAGACAGCAGGGAGCCTGATATTTTGCAATGACAGGAGCCATTTCCGGATCATATTTCAGTCCCCAGATATCGTTGATGAGGTCTGCTCCGTGTTTCAGGGATTCCTCCGCAACGCATCCCTTATATGTATCTACAGAGATCGGGATATCAAAACGGCTTTTTACTGCCTCGATAACAGGGAGTACACGCTCGATTTCTTCCTGAGCGCCAACCGGTGTATGGCCCGGACGGGTGGATTCTCCACCGATATCCAGAATGTCAGCACCTTCAGCAATCATAGTTTCTGTATGTTTCAGGGCATGGTCCATGTCGTTCCATTTTCCACCGTCTGAGAAAGAATCCGGTGTGACATTCAAAATACCCATGATATATGTTTTATTTTTTACATCAAATTCACGATTTCCGATTTTCATGGAAAGACCTCCTAATATTGGATCGTCATATTTTTTTTTGCAGAAGACCAGTAGCACTCTGGTTCTGCCTTACAGGAAAAACAGTTTCTGGATTTTTTGTCCGCACGATAGATCAGTTGTCCGAGAATCGTCTGGTTAGTCTCGGCTCTGTGACCGCGGATCGCCGAAACAATTGCTTGGATTTCCTCCGGAGAAAATCCAAGTTCCTTTAAAATCTGTTCGGCGATAACCGCACCGGCTTCATCATGAGGCGTACCATCTTCATATTGTCTGGCCCGTCCGATATCATGAAGAAGGGCAGTACAGTAGATCAGTTCCTTTGAAACCGAATAATTTTCCTCAAGGGCTCTGATATAGGCAAGACGTGCCACATCCAGAAAATGTTCCGGGGTATGTCTGCAGAATTCACGGTCAGCTTCCAGAAGCTGAAGCTTATGAAGTTCAGTCTGATAGAGTGGATGCTTCCAGATCTGATTTACTCTGTCCATCAGTCTTTGACCATAGCGAGGAACTGTTTCTGAAGTTCCATATTTTCTTTGAATTCACCTCTTGTGACAGTGGTGATGGTCTTGCTTCCCGGCTTTTTGATTCCGCGCATGGTCATGCAGGTATGTTCCGCTTCCAGCATTACCATGATTCCCTTCGGGTCGAGGACACGTTCCAGAGCATCTGCGATCTGCACAGTCAGGCGCTCCTGGATCTGTGGTCTTCTCGCGTACACATCAACGGTACGAGCCAGTTTGCTTAAGCCGGTAACTTTGCCATTTGGGATATATGCGATATGAGCTTTTCCGTAAAACGGCATAAGATGATGTTCGCACATGGAATAAAAGGTAATATCTTTTTCCAGGACCATTTCGTTGTTTTCTACATGGAACTGTTTCTGAAGATATTCGTCCGCCTCGTTGTCAAGTCCGCCATAAATTTCCTCACACATACGGGCGATACGCTCCGGAGTTCCTTGCAGTCCCTCTCTGTCCACATCTTCGCCGATTCCTTCGAGAAGAAGTTTGATTGCTTCTTCTACTTTTGCTTTGTCTACCATAAATAACAACCTCCATTTGTTAAAAAAATCACGTTTTTCGGAGACTGTCTTTTTTATTTTTGCACACAAAAAAGATATCTCCAATTGTAATAGAACGTATGTCGAAAAAAGCCCTACACAATATGAGATATCCTCTTATATTGCTGCAACGGGTGCGGACTTCATACCGTAAGACGTACTTTTCGTTCTGGCGACAACTCCCCATTCGCCAAACACTTGACGCATAAAGTCCTATTTTGCATATCATTCATTTCACGGACAAGTATACCATATACTGGTATAATAAGAAAGGGAAAATGATAAAAAAATATCACAAAAATAGGGAATATGTTCTATGAATTATGCAATAGAATCTATGGATTTGACAGATTTTATTCAGACAGACATGAAAAGGAATATAAGACAGAAAATTCCCGGAACAGAAAAGGTGCTGTTCCGGGATCACAGAACTGTTAATGTCGTATCATTTTCATCAGATTTACAATACGGTCAAGTCGGGCGATTTCCGTGGGACTTTTTCCCATCTTAAGCACTTCAATAATCGCAGAGATTTCATCAGAGCTAAAATTTAATCCCGCATTTTTTCCCTGAGAAGCTGCGCCCATAATAAACGGCATCAGTTCAGAAGGATTTTTCCCAAGTCCCTGATCTGCAAGATTCTGTAACATGGAAAGTTTCTGCGGATCCATTTGGGAAAGTTTTGGATTGTTTTTCCAGTCATCGCTCATGGATTTTTCCCCTCCTTCAGGAATTTTCGTTCATAATCTGCAGCATCTGAATGGTCGCCATCAGATTGGTGATCTGGTCAATCTGACGACGGCTTTCCCCACTGCAGCATTTTCGGATATCCTGCAGCATTTCCAGAGGATCTATGCCGGAAAGACTGGCAGCCTGCAGATCCGCAGATTTTTTCCGGTTTCGGAAAAGAGACATGGTATTCATAAGCTCCTGTGTTTTTGTATACATAGACAGAAACTGCTGGCCGGATGGGGGAAGATACGGAACCATGGCTTTTAGCATCTGATCCCGGTCACTTTCAACCATTTCATCCAACGCAGTTTTGGCAATATAATCCTGTTCCATAAAAAATCCTTTTTCCTGAAATCTATGATTTCATAAATGAAAATATGACGGAAAACCTGCAGCTGCCATATTATATATGGAAGAATTTTTTTGGAGCGTTTTATGGAATCTGAAAAGAAGCAGAAATTGGTAATTGATGGAAATGCTTTTTATGAAATAGATCTGAGATGTCTGGAGAAAAAAAGAAAGAAACAGGAGGAAGCAAAGAAACGGCAGCAGAAAAGGCAGAGGAGATAACCTCTGCCTTTTCTTGCCGGAAAGATCAGCAGCAATTGTTGCAACCACATCCGTTGTTTCCGCAGCAGAGCAGAAGCAGGATGATAATCCAGCAGCTGTCGTTACAGCAGCCATTGTTATTGCATCCGCATCCATTATTATTTCCGCAGCAACAACATAAATTAATTGGAAAAACAGAGAAATCCAGTATTTATAATAGTTTTAGAAGTGTTAGATAGTTGTAAGATTAGAAGAAAAGTGTGTTATTCATATATTATTCGTACATTTTTATTCCTACATAGTGTTGAAAATGTATGAATAAAGATTCCTATACACATATGAGTATTCGGTTACTTTATTCCTACATTTGCTCCTATATTTTCTAAAGCTTAATTTGCTTGTAAATTCTAAGGATATTAAGTGTAGGAACTGATTATTCGTATAGTTTTGTTTACATACTATTTTATTTTTTCGATTTCCTCAGCAAGCCATGATTTTTCTCTTTGTGTATACACCCGTTCCGTGATATCAGAAATATTGTGACCAACTATATATTTGATAGCATATTCATCTACATTCGCTGCTTTAGCCATAGTTACAAATTGCACACGTCCATCATGAGGTCTGTGGTCAATGTTTAAATTAAGAGAATCTTTAATTTTCATAAAAGCCGCCTGATATCTCGGGTATGTAAGTTGAACCAACTCCCCTTTTATGTTTTTATAATTGAATAAATATTTACTATTACCCAATACGGCTTCATCATATCGTTTCTGGACAAGATTACGGATGCGACTATGAATCGGAACCAATCTGTTTTTTCCGGCGATCGTTTTGATACCGCCTCTAAAAGTCCAGTTGTCCAAATCAACATCCTTGATTTCTATAAGTCCCAATTCTTTAGGACGCCATCCGGAATAACATTGAATCAATACTAAATCAACGTACTCTATAGAATCTAAATTATTCCAAAGTTTTTGCATTTCCTCATTAGTGAACGCAATATGATGTTGTTCATTTTCTTTTGCATCGTGTTGAATAGTGGGCGTTATCTTTGCATCACGAGCATAATTTCTATCAACAAGGTCATATTGCAAAGCATAGTCAAACATTGCGTTTAATAAGGATTTTATCCGTCTTTTAGTATTCGGAGTGGCTTTTTTCTCGATCCCCAATGAGATGACAGAGCCATTCTCCACACATCCTAAAATATGACGTGATCGTATCTCCCTAACTTTTACATCTTTTATGCTCCAGCAGTATGGCCATGCATATGCACAACTCCGCAGAGAAGTTTCTTTATTACCCGATTGAATATAATATTCTTTCCATTTCTCAAATAACTCACTCATAGTCATAGAATCATCCAAATCATACGGGTTTCGATTGTATTCCACAAGTGCTGCATAAGCATCATTATAAGTCTCAAAGAAGGCTTCTGGTTTGAGAAGCTTGCATATCGGTTTACCCTTCGGGGTTTTACCCACAGTCACCATAGCTCGGAATGGTTTCCGGAGATTACGACCTTTAAGCTCGCTGATTTGACCGAATCCATTTGGAAGCCGACGTCTTTTCCTTGATGATTTTCTTACTGGTTTGGGTTGCTCTTTTAACGGATAACCGCAATGGGGACACGCAAAAGCACGATCGCTAACCTGTAAATCACATTCTGGACATTTAATCAACATATCGTTACCAATCCTTTCCATTGTATTTTCACTTTATATTATATATCATACGGTGTAGGAATAGTCAATTCCTACATTATATATTTTGGAGGTTTATATGACATACGATAATGGGCCTATCTGCCCGCATTGCGGAGGACAGACACACTATTATGATAAAGCTAAAAGAATAGTGAAGGGTAAGTACGGTGAAGTACGAAAGATCTACGTGTATAGATATAGATGCCTGCAATGTGGTGAAATACATCGAATTATACCTGATACTTTAATCCCGTTCAAACACTATGAAAGGGAAATCATACAAGGTGTGATCGAAGGAACCATAACACCAGATACACTTGGATTCGAGGATTATCCGAGTGAAATGACAATGCATCGATGGAAAAAAGATGGCAGTAGTAAAAACATTTTTATGTGTTGCGCATCATAAGATTAAAAGTCCGAAGACATACATGCTCTTTTATTTTTCCACTGACTTTGTTTTAACAAATAGAAGCCGTTAGCCTACAATGATCTTGAAAGGAGGGGAAACATTGGACGAAGTAGTATTTGGACCTGGATCAGTGCCAGTAGCAGTAGCAGCACAGGTGTATGGCAAAGATGCTTGCTGGGTTCGTGCGGGTATCATTACCGGTTATCTAAACATAGGTACCGCTACCAGGAATGGGAAAGTAATAACATCTATCGATCAGATGAATAGTAAGTTTGGTCGTATTAATTATTATATTTCCCCGAAGAAACTTTATGAGGAAACAGGCTATATTTGGAAAGGACGAAGTAAACATGGGAACCACGATCAGACCTGAATTGTCGGAGAAGAATCCATATTGGATAGAACGACATCGGTATTATGAACTTAAACATTTCTGTCTGCAGTATCCTATATGGGAGAAAACCTACGAAGCCATGAACGGATTGCTTGGAAGACCTGACGATCTCGCTGTGTTTGGTAAGACGAAGCATGTAACAAATCCGACCGAAAGAGTTGGTATTATGAAAGCTTATTATTCCGAACGTATGGACATGATTCGTAAGGCCGCAGAGAAAGCAAACGGAGACTTAGCCGAATACATAGTGAGAGGAGTAACCGAGGGACTATCCTACGATGTGTTGAAAATCAAAATGGATATACCATGCTGTAAAGATGTGTATTACGAAAGCTATAGGAGATTCTTCTGGATTTTAAATAAGATGAGGGATTGAATTCGCGTGAAAATCAGCTCATTTTATGACAAAGAAAAAGAAAGGAAAATTACTATGAATTACGAACTTTTATTAGATGCAGTCAAAGAGGTGTCCAAAGACAAATTGAAGGAGATTAGCTTCAAACTCGATGATCAGACCATCCAGGCAATTAAAGAGATGGATCTGAGCGAAGACGAGAAGCGACAGCTCATTCTGATATCCAAGGACAGAGCCTTCTTCGACATGCTGCTGATAAATGCACTCAAAGAAGAGTAACATCTTTCAGCTAAAGAAAGTAAGGGGACGGCTGTTAGCGGACAGCTATCCTCTTATTTTTCTTTTAATGATTAATAACCTTACCAATCAGGTCTGCCATTTTCTCATGTGATGATCTACGATCGGCAATAGCTTCATCAAGGGTGTTATTTCCATAGACTTCTTCTACCTGGTCAGCAGTCCAGACATCACCGAATTCTTCCATGGTTTCGATAAAGGTGTTGATTTCTGTTTTAGTCATATTATTGAAGCTCCTTTCATGATTTGGTTGGGATAACAGTATACCACAAACCTAGATTAGCTTCAATCATCAAATCTATCGCAGGATGTCTTGCAATTCGGATATGAGGCGCCACATGAAACGCATCCTGATGGAATGTCCGGTTCAGAATCGACGAGTATACAACCATCTACAAGTTTGGTATACGGGCCGTTGTCTTCATATTCTCCAATGTCATAGACTTTACCGCAGTTGGGACATACGAATTGATCGTCGTCTAAGTCCATCAACGCACCACAATCACAAACTGCTTCGCCTCTAAGAATAAGCTGAATAATTTCATCTTCGTTTTCTGTGAAATATCCATTCATAATGGTGGACCTCCTCATATATTGGTCTAATTATTATACAACGTAATTCGTGGAATTTACAGTCGCTTTAATGAAAAAACTTATTTCAAAGGAGAGACGAAGATGAATAGAACGAAATTCGAAGGACGTATGAACCATTTTATGTTAACTGCCATCAGATCAGCTAAGAATGAAGATGGATTGATATCTGATCGAGATTTAAAAGCTATAGAACTGATGAAGGAACTTATTGGTTATGCGGAGGAATTGAACTATGAAATTGAAAAACTCAAGAAAGAAGTAAGCAATTTGAAAAGAGAAACTGAGAAAGCAGAGAAGATAGGGGCATAGCCTCTGTCTTTTATTTTCGCGTAAATTACATGCCATATTATGAGAAAAAGAAAGGGAGGAAATCAAAATGGATTTCAAATGTAAATTAACAAAAGGATTATTAACACTTGGAGTAGTTCTTATAGTTGGAGCACAGATTGGAGCTGTAGCTTACGAATTTTGTAGAACATTTCTGTAAGAATAATTTGAAAAATTGCATATGGATCGAGATTTTACCGAGAAGAAAGGAATGGAGTTCTGTGACATGAACTCTTTTCTTTTATTTTCGCGCAGAAATCAGCCCCTTTTATGAGAAGAAAACATATTTTGAAGGAGGTTTTTTATTATGTCAATTAAAGAGAAGAAAGAAATCACAAAGACACTGGTGAAAGTAGAAGTGGTGATATTGGTGATGATATTTACAATAATATTGTTACACACAATGCCACTTGCTGGAACCGCAATGTTTGTGGTCGACTGTATTTCTATTGGCTTATATGCCAAAGCAAAATCTGAGGAATACGAGGAAGAGTTCTATTAAGGGCTCTTTCTTTTATTTTTAACCTAGATTAGAAAAAGCGCTATTCTAGGTTAGAATCCGTACGCAGGTTACTGGAAACAAAGTTATATTTGTAATGTGAAAAATTCCCGGGAAGGGATTTTCATAAAAACAATTCAAAGGAGGATGTTACATGTCATGTTTAATTTTTCTCGGAGGAATGTTTACAGGAATCGCCATTACTCGTTTGTTTTACCAGGAAACATCTGGACATGGATATTTTACAGTTATGCCATATTCAGATGATGAAATCTCTATTGACGAGGGTTTCTACTCAGTAAGGGTCTCTTTGCCGAAGGACGTAAACCTCGTAAACAAAGACATGATTATTCTGCATAATTCGCACAAATAACAGTTCCTATTACGGAAACGTATTAACTTATTTTTTAAAGGAGGAATTCAAAATGGAAACTATCGAAAAACTGTTAAAGAGCGAATTGGAGGAAGAACTCGAAGCTTTGAGTGGAACGGAGCTTGGTTCAGATGACTACAAAGTAGCGGTTGAAGGAATTACTAAGCTTATGGACAGACAGATTGAGATCAGCAAACTTAACACTGAATATGAACTTAAAAGAGACGCACGAGAAATCGATACAGATCTTAAAGTTCAGCAGATGAGAGCAGACGCTAAAGATCGCAAAATCAAATATGCCATAAGTATTGGCGAGACAGTCGTATCTACTGCAGTAATTATCTGGGGCACTTTGAAATCATTCAAATTCGAGGAAAACGGAACAATTACTACAATAATGGGACGTGGTTTCATTAACAAGCTTCTTCCGAAGAAGTAAAAATACGAACGAGCAGGGACGCTGAGGAAACTTGGCGTCTTTGTTTTTGTTTACACAATTATGTAGGAGTAGTATAATTAGTGTATATTTCTACACGGAGGGACACAAATGATAAAAGAAAAAACGATACTAAAAAATATACTACTTATCGTATTATGTGCATTACTTATGGCATGTTCAATATGGTTTGGATCGCATACCGCAAGTGATCCTAAGACCTACAAGAAAACAATAGCTGAGCTTGATGAAAAATCCGCAGACGTTGCTAAAATGTCAGTTGCAACTTTGGGGATGTCTACTTTAATCGCAGCTGTCCCGGGAGATAGCACCACCCCGATTGCTAATTATCTTGTAGATTTGAATTCATGGTTGCTGATAATCATGATGATGTTGACGCTGGAAAAATATTTGCTGACGATAATCGGAAAAGCAGTATTTTGGATCATAATACCTATAGGGTTAGCTTTGATTGGGATAAGTATTCCTCCAAAAAGTCAATCGCTAAGAATAAGAGGTTTTAACATTCTATTAGCTGGATTTTTAGTATGGGCAATTGTACCTACCGGAATGATGGTATCAAGAGATATTGAAAGAACATATAGTTTTTCGGTAAGCGATGTTGCCGACGAAACCGAGAATATTCAGAATAAAGCGGCGGAAATAGAGGAGAACGACGATTCTGAAGAGTCAGATGACAAAGAGGATGAAAACATCATAAGTGGATTTATTTCAAAAGCCAAGGATGCCGTTGAAGATGTTGTTATAAACCCGCTCGAGGAAAAGGTCGCTCAAGCCAAGAAAATGGTGAATACCGTAGTCAACGCGATTATCGTTTTAGTTATAACATCTTGTGTGATTCCGTTGTTCACTTTAATTGCGTTCTTATTATTGATAAAAGTAACATTGCATTTAGATCTACTCGGAGAAATAGATTCCGTACGGTTAGCGTTGGTTTCAGGAAAGAAGAATGCGCTTAGTAAAATCAAAATTAAACACAAAAAATCTTAAAGTTTACATAAGAGCTTATATCAAAATGGTATAGGCTCTTTTTTTTACGAAGAGAATATGAGATACCATTACAACAAGCCAGACTATTATACCTCCATGTACGGACAGACTTATATTTGTGATCATCCGGTATACAGTCATTGTACATTATATAAAATCGGAGAAAAGGGTCTGGCTGTTATTCAGCAGCGTTATATTCCGGAAACAAAGTCGACATATTGGACTGAAATCGATCCATGGCTGATTGACGCTTTATATTTACATGAAGGTTTCAAAAAGTTCTTTGATGATCGTGCCGGAGAGTGTGAGGATAATTTATATCCAACGGTAACTATTCGACAGATTATGTGGGCTTTGAAGATGAAACCATTGAAACGAGAACGCTGGGAAACATGCTTTGATAGACGAAATATTTAGCGTGAATTACAGATGCTATTATGACTAAAAATAAAGGAGGTTCTATTATGTGTAAATTTTGCAACTATAGCGATGGCAATGTAGCTGATGAAGATATTATCAATAAACGAATTAGAATAGGCGAAATTCCTGATGCCTTGAGTATGGAAATCTATGTTAATGAAGATTATGATGGAAAACCATATTTAATCGGGAATTTATTTATTCCATGTGTAGGGGAGAGTATCTTGGAAACATCAACTGAAATAAAATATTGTCCAATGTGCGGAAGAAAATTATAACCACCTAGTCAAAGAGGGAGCTTTAGAGAAATCTAGGGCTCTTTTTTTTCGCACAAAAAACAATTCCTATAATGAGAAAGGAGTGATACATATGAATACAATGTGCGAAAACTTTGATGCTAATCACGACGATACTTTAGGGGCAGATAGACCATTTATATTTGCATGTAGAGACAGAACAGCTAGATGTGAAGAGCGATGGGTATTAGCCTCGTTATCAAATGAAGAAGCAAAAAAAAGTATACGAGTATTTACAGAAATACTTCAAGTAATTATCAAGATTGAGTCCTAACCAGGGCTCTTTCTTTTTCGCGTTGAAAACAATTTCTCTAATGAAAAGATTACCAATTTCAAAGGAGGGATTACATTATGATATTATTTACAATCTTATTCATCATATTGGTGATATTAGCAATACTGACAGTGCTCGGCGTAGCAGCGTTGGGTGTTGCCGGAATTGTAGTATTCGGCGATGTGATAGTATGTGTTGTGATTATAGCATTAATTATCAGACACTTTATTAAAAAAAGACAGTAATCACGAAGCGGAGTCGACAACGACTCTTGCTTTTCGCGTAGATATCAATCCCTCTAATGAAAAGATAGTCAATTTTAAAGGAGGATAAATTATGTTGTTAATTATTATCGCGGCAATTGTATTATTGGCGAATATGAATTCCGTATTCTATGAAAGCTTTATTATCGGAATTTTAATAGCGGACACGATTGTGTGTATAATGTTTGTGACATTGTTAGTCATGTATTATCTTAAAAATCGGTAATCACAAAGATTGAGTCGGTAACGGCTCTTTCTTTTGTTTTCGCATGAATTACAACTCCTATAATGAGAAAATTATATTTTGAAGGAGGAATTTACTATGAAGAAAGCATTTGAGGATTACAAAGAAATGATTATTAAACCACAGGTTAAATGGATTAAAATTCATTGGAAAGGATGGATTTTAACATCTGTTATAGCGGGATTAATTCCAGTCTTTGTATACAACATGGATGATATTGTAGATTCTATTAAAACAAAATTCTCAAAGGAGGAAGAGGAAAATGAGTGATGTATTAATCGCAATTGTTGGAGGTATATTTATCTACCTGTTATTAAACAGAGGTAAATAACTCCGCAGGAAAGAGGTGTGATCATTCATTGACCTCTTTCTTTTTTTTTT
>NZ_WQQE01000039.1:171943-276868 GCF_018785655.1 Blautia sp. MCC269
TCGTGTCGTTGGGAGAAAAATAAACTTATGAACGTAGTGACACTCGTAGCTTACGAATGCCGGTTAAACGATCATTTCCAGTTATATGGATATTTACTACTTCGAGATGTATATGAAGCATTATGTATCCGGATAACAAGAGAATCGTTGGTCGCAGGCTGGGTAAAAAGTGAAAAACGCGAAAGATTCGAATATGAGGTTCATGAAAATTCAGACGGCACATTTAACATTGCGTTACCTGATATGGAATCAGACATACGATACGTGTTCCCATCGGAAGAGTCCTAACCAGGGCTCTTTCTTTTTCGCGTAAAAATCATCTCCTTTAATGAGAGAAATAGGTAGCTCAATGGTAGAGCGCCGGATATTCCGGAGATTGCGGGTTCGAATCCCGTTCTGTTTCTTTTACTATTTATTTTCATTCACGCGAAAGGAGAAATCGTATGAACGTAAAAATGACACTCAGAAGAAACTCGCCAAAGCTCCTGGCAATACTTGCTGCGATGGGGACGGTATCTACGGCATTCGCAACGGCGAGAGCCACACCAAAAGCATTGTTACTTATCCAGGAGGCGGAGGCTCAAAAAGGAGAGGATTTGACTGCACTTGAAAAAGTTAAAGTAGCTGCAGTGCCTTATATTCCGGCAGTGCTACTGGGTTCGGCTACTATTGTGTGTATATTTGGAGCTCAGATGTTGAATCGAAAAACTCAATCCTCTATGACCAGCGCATACGCTTTGTTGGATCAGGGCTTTAAAGACTATCGGCGAAAACTAAAGGAATTGTACGGCGATGAGGCCGCTAAGAAAGTTATCGAAGCTCTCGCAGTAGAGAAATCTCAAACTGTATACATCAATGCTTCATATTTAACTGGGCCTTGTGATTTATCGCTGGAGGAGAATTCATCTAAACCGGTTCTCTGGTATGATGAGTATTCGAAGAGGTTCTTCACAGCCAGTCTCGAACAGGTTCTTATGGCAGAATACCACCTGAACCGAAATTATATTCTCAGAGGAGAAGCTGTGATAAACGAACTGTATGAATTCCTCGGCCTGGAGCCTACTGATTGGGGTACTGAAGCCGGATGGGCTCCAATGGACGAAGGAATGTTCTGGATTGAATTCAACCATATTCCAGCAAAGCTTGATGATGGATCCGTCTTTTATATTATTGAAATGCCGTTCGAACCGACCCTTAATTACGATGAGTATTACTGACTCGCGAGAATTCCAGAGACTTTAACGGAAAGGAGGTATACTCATGAAGGCTAAATATGATTTAATCAAAATGGCTGGTTGGATCGCAGTAGCTATCGGTGGATTAGCCGCTAGTTGGGCTACAGATAAACAGTCAAAAGAGGAAATTGATAAAAAACTTGAACAGTATATTACCGAGAAAACAGATAAGGAGTCCTGAGGGGCTTCTTATTTTTGTTTTATACAAGTTATGTTCATTTGAAAGGAGACACTATGAACAAATCTGTAACAAAATTTATTAAAACTGTGAAACGTGGGTTCGGAAAACGTAGCCCGGAGATTTTGCTTGGAATCGGAATCGCAAGCGGAATCACTACGACTGTTTTAGCAGTTAAAGCTACTCCGAAAGCGTTGGAACTTCTGTCCGAGAAGAGATATGAGAAATATGGCGATACGTTGAAAGAAGATGATTCGTACGATGATATGCCAGAACTCAAGCCCGTTGAAGTAGTCAAAGCCACATGGAGATGTTACATTCCAGCAGCTATTAGCGGCGCTGCGTCTATCGCTTG
Source organism: Blautia sp. MCC269 (assembly GCF_018785655.1). Taxonomy (NCBI): domain Bacteria; kingdom Bacillati; phylum Bacillota; class Clostridia; order Lachnospirales; family Lachnospiraceae; genus Blautia; species Blautia sp. MCC269. The sequence goes on from NZ_WQQE01000039.1 coordinate 173,712, forward strand.
CTTACTCGGATCTCATTCTGTGAATGCTAAAAGAAATGCCGCGTTAGCTACGGCTTATAAATTATCTGAAACAGCACTGAATGAATACCGTGAGAAGGTCGTGGAAGAAATCGGTGAGGAGAAGGAAAAAGTCATCCGAGATAAAGTTTCCCAGAAACATCTGGATGAGAAACCAGTTTCCAAAAACGAAGTAATCATCACAGGAACTGGTAAACAGCTTTGCTATGATGGCATTTCCGGACGATATTTCGAGTCGGATATCCAGACGATCCGTGCCGCGGTCAATAAGATCAACGAAACTATGGTGTATGAGATGTATGCAGCATTAAACGATTTCTACAACGAAATAGGTCTGAGTAATACGGACATGGGGGACGAACTTGGCTGGAACATTGATGATGGTTTACTTGAGATAAGCTACGGAGCGATGGTAGCAAATGATGGTCGACCGTGTATTACTCTTGAGTATCATGTTGCTCCAAGATATAATTTCGCCAAGCTTATGTAGACTCGCGAAAAATACATATTGTTTAATGAAAAGAATATAAAAATCTGAAAGGAGATTATTAAGATGAAAGAAATTAAAGCAGAAGAGGTTAAAGAAGTTGAGGTAACTACAGAGGAGAATACGGAGACAGAAGTAGCCACTGAAGAAGTTAAGGAATCTAAACTGAAAGCTTTTGGAACGAAAGCGAAGGAAGGATTACAGAAACACGGAAAGAACATTGCGAAAGGCGCAGTGATTGGACTGGGTTTGGTAGCCGCCTTTATGATCGGATCAAGAGCTGGAAGCGGAGATGACGATTCAGATGTGGTAGCTGATTCCGATTATGTAGAAGTCGACGAAACTGAATCTGATGAAGCATCAGAAGAATAAGATTTATATTCCGGCAGGGGAGTACCTATAACAAGGTATTCCTCTTTTTCTTTTATTCGAAAGGAGTGTATCATGCCTAAATTTACTTATAAAGGTCCGGTCATGGAATTTAACACTCTTCTTGCTGATAGTTGGGAGGGAGAGACAGTGGCTCCTTCCGAAAAGAAAGCAAGAAGTAATTTAACATATCAATTTAAGAAAAGAAATAACCGTATTGCGGGATCACGAATTACGCTACCCGGAAAAATTATGATGGTTGATTAAGAGAGGAGAACTCATGGAGGATTATAGAGCAAATTCCCATAAAGCAAAAGCGGAGGCTAAAGAGACTGCTGAGAAGAAAGTAGATAAAGTTGTTACCGGAAAAGTTAAAAGAAAAAAGAAAAGCGAGGTAAGTAAATTCAAGGATGTGTTTATCTCAGAGGATGTATCTAACGTTAAATCCTATATTTTTCTGGATGTGCTGGTACCAGCAATCAAGAAAGCTGTTTCGGATATCGTGAAAGACGGAGTTGATATGATGCTGTATGGCGACAAACGGGGCGGTAGCCGAGGATCATCAAATTATGTGTCATATAGATCATATTCTGATAATTCTAGTCGTAGCTCAAGAAGATCTGTAAGATCCAGCTACGATTTTGATGATGTTGTGTTTGACACCAGAGGCGAGGCTGATGAAGTGTTGGCCAGCATGGATGAGTTGATGGACAGATATGGTGTTGTCAGCGTTGCTGATATGTATGATTTGTGCGGCATGACCTGCAATTACACAGACAATAAATATGGTTGGAAAAGCTTGGCCAGAGCTGACATTTCAAGAGTTCGGGATGGTTACATGATCAAGCTTCCAAAAGCAGAACCGATTTAAGGAGGACTCATGGACGATCCAAAAGAGATTATTTTAAAAACTGAATATAGTAATAGATTCGATGAAATCCGAAAGAATCTTGTGGTGCAGTCATATTTCAAATATGGGAAAGTTTCAAGAAATTATGTATCGGGGTATGTTGATGCGATCGGATCACTTAAAAAGTGTATTCAGAAATTTGAAGAAACAGGTAATTTAGAGTATCTGGCGGATGCTGCTAATTATTGTATGTTCAGATATATGTATCCACAGACAGGAGAATATTTTAAACACACCGATTCAGACGAGTCAGCCGGAATCGATGGTATGTCAGTAAAAGAAATTGAAGAGTTTAAAAAGGAGAACGAATAATGAAAAAATTAGCATTTATGAACACTATTTCCAGATCAGCACACAGAATGGCATTTAAGCTGCAGAAGCACAGCCCGGAAATCCTTGTGGTGGCTGGGGTAATCGGTGCAGTAGCAAGTGCCGTAATGGCTTGCAAGGCTACTACCAAACTTGGTGATATCCTGGATGATTCCAGAGATAAGATCGATTCCATTCATGATGTGATTGAGAATCCGGATAAAGTTGATGAGGAGTATACGCCGGAAGACGGCAATAAAGATCTTGCTATCGTATACACCCAGACAGCCCTGAAGGTTGCAAAAGTTTACGCACCGGCAGTTATCCTCGGAGGGTTATCTATCACGGCAATCCTCACCTCTAACAATATTCTCAGAAAGAGAAATATCGCTCTGGCTGCAGCTTACACAGCAGTGGATAAGAGCTTCAAAGAATATCGCGGAAGAGTTGTGGAGAGATTCGGAAAAGAGCTGGATAAAGAGCTCCGTTATAACATCAAAGCTAAAGAGGTAGAGGAGACAGTTACTGACGAGAAAGGAAAAGAAAAGACCGTAAAGAAAACAGTTGATGTAGTAGATCCGAATGCCATCAGTGAATTTGCAAAATTCTTTGATGATGGATGTATTGGATGGACTAAAGATCCGGAACTCAATCTGATCTTCTTACGTCAGCAGGAAGCAGCCGCAACCAAGAGACTTGAGGATCGTGGTCACCTGTTTCTGAATGAAGTATACGATATGCTCGGAATTCAGCACACAAAAGCAGGTCAGATCGTTGGCTGGATTTATGATAAGGAGAATCCGGTAGGCGACAACTATGTTGATTTCGGTATTTACGACACAAGCAAAGAAGCAAACCGTAATTTTGTAAACGGATATGAAAGAACAATTCTGCTTGATTTCAATGTTGATGGAAACATCCTTGATCTGATGTGAATGACAGGACTCAATAGCATTGGGTCGGGGAATACCTATAGGGATATTTACGATCGCGTTTGGTGAAAGGAGAAATCATGACAGGTAGAGAACTTATCATATTTATTCTGGAAAATAATTTGGAAAACGTGTCTATATTCGATGGTGATACGCTTCCTGGTCTTATGACCCTGGACGAAGCTGCCGTCAAATGGCATAGCGGCAGAAATACTCTAAAAGCTCTTTTTGAGATGGGAAAAATACCCGGAGTGATAATCGACGAAAAGATTTATATTCATAAGAGCGTAGAGAACCCATTTTCAAAGAAAGGGAAAGACCATGATAAATAAAATTCTTATATTTGCTGCAGGAGTCGTTATTGGCTCCGCAGTAACATGGAAACTCGTAAAGGATAAATATAAAAAACTGGCTGACGAGGAAATTGCTTCGGTAAAGGAAGTATGGAGTAAGAAACATCCGACTGTTGAGGATATCACTGAGGCATGTGTAAAAGAAGGCATGGACGTTGATATTACGGTACAGCCTAAACAAACGCATGTCGATTATGCAGAACGCAAAACAGCCAGAGAGATTATTTTAGAAAACAAATATTCTGATAAAGAAGAGGAGGATTATATGGATAAATATGTTATTTCACCGGAAGAATACGGCGAAAGCGAACTTCCATCCGAAAGCCTGACATATTGGGCTGATGGAATTGTTACTGACGAGGCAAATTGTGTTATGGACGAAGACGACATTGAAGAAACTATTGGAAGCGATGCTCTGAATCATTTCGGTGAATATGAGGACGATTCAGTATTTGTCAGAAATGAGACTCTTGATAAAGAATACGAGATTCTTATGGACACTCGAAGATTCAGTGACGTCTATCCTACACGATAGGAGAAGAATGGATGGATAAAAACAATATTATCAACGAATATTTCGAATGGATGACTAATATTGTCTGTGGAAAGAGGTTTTCAGGCAAGATGACTTATAAAAAACTTCTTTCGTGCTTACACATGATTACGTTCAGATACGAAATGCGAAGCGACGAAAACCGAGCTGAAGATGGTGTAGATCTTAGATGGCGATTTGCTGTTGATACAGGCAGAGAAAATCAGAATGATTGGATTAGAGATTGTCTCGAAGGTCCATGCAGTGTTCTGGAGATGATGGTGGCTTTGGCCATTAGAATCGAGGAGACCATTATGGACAATCCGGCACTCGGAGATCGAACCGGGCAATGGTTTTGGGGAATGATCACGACCATGGGCCTTGGAGCTATGAACGATAATAATTTTGATAAGAAATCTGCTGGAAATATCGTAAATACATTTCTGGATAGACAGTATGGGTCAGACGGGGATGGCGGTTTATTCAGAATTCGAGGCGTTGACGTGGATTTAACGAAAGTGGACATTTGGACACAATTGTGCTGGTATCTCGACAGCATATCTTAAATCTTGAAAGGAGAAGCATAGTGTAATGATTGATTTCATGAAGATTTCGACGCGCCAAGTGAAAAAGGGTGTCACCGAGATATTCCCTAAATTTGTTCTGAAGAAATCGTCGGATCTCATGATACGGGGCGGCGATTTCTATGCTGTTTGGAATGAAGATACCGGTCTCTGGTCTACTGACGAAGAAGACGTGATCAACATGGTTGATGCCGCATTATACGAATATACGAAAAAACAGGAAGAACATGCCGACGACGAACTCTACACAAAGTATATGTGGGATTCAAACTCCGGTTCTATAGACGCCTGGCATAAATATTGTCAAAAGCAGATGCGAGATAACTATCATCCATTGGATGAGAAAATTATATTTGGTGATACCAAGACGAATAAAAAGGATTACGCCAGCCGAACGCTCAGTTATCCGCTGAGAGAATGTGATATTTCAGGATACGAAAGGCTTATGTCTACTTTATATTCCCCAGGGGAACGAAAGAAAATCGAATGGGCCATCGGTGCAGTTATCGAAGGAGATTCCAAGAATATTCAAAAGTTTATGGTTCTCTATGGTTCTGCAGGAACCGGTAAATCGACAGTCTTAAATATTATACAGCAGTTATTTGAGGGTTATTATTCGGTCTTTGACGCTAAGGCGTTGGGATCGGCTAATAACTCTTTTGCGTTAGAGGCGTTTAAAGCAAACCCACTTATTGCAATTCAGCATGATGGAGATTTATCCAAAATTGAGGATAACACTCGATTAAACAGTCTTGTATCCCACGAGCTTATGACTGTAAATGAGAAGTTTAAATCTACTTATGCAAATAGATTTAACGCTTTCTTATTTATGGGAACTAATAAGCCAGTGAAAATTACAGACAGCAAATCTGGTTTACTCAGACGATTGATCGATGTCACGCCATCCGGCAATAAACTCGACCAGAGGGAATATTCAGATTGTATGGATAAAATCCCTTTTGAGCTTCCGGGAATTGCGTATCACTGTCATCAGGTATATTTGGCGAATAAACATGTGTACGATTCATACGTTCCGACGCTGATGATGGGTGCTACAAATGATTTCTATAATTTCATGATTGATTCATTCAGTGTGTTTAAAAAGAATGACGGAACGACTCTCAAAACTGCATGGGAAATGTATAAGGTGTATTGCGACGAGACCAAGGTACCATATCCATATTCTCAGAGAGTGTTCAAAGAAGAGCTTAGGAATTATTTCTGGAATTTCGACGAGGAATTTGACAGCGAATCTCAGGCTCGGAATGTATATTCAGGGTTCCGACTCGATAGATTCGAGAAAGATATGAGGAGTGAGAAGAAAGATGTACAACAAATACAGAAATCCATCGATTTTGGAGAGGGGATACAGTCAGTCTTCGATGAGTCCTGCGCCGAGTGTTTTGCTCAATACGCAAACGAAAATGAAACCCCTGTCAAGCCCTGGAATAAAGTCAAAACCAAACTCAGCGATATCGACACATCGAAACTTCATTATGTCAAGGTTCCAGAAAATCATATAGTCATTGATTTTGATATTAAGGATGAGTCTGGTAATAAATCATTCGAGAAAAATCTGGCTGCGGCAAGCAAATGGCCAGCTACATATGCTGAGTTAAGTAAAAGTGGCGCAGGGATTCATCTTCATTATATTTATGATGGTGATTCAACACTGCTCAACCGTCTTTACGACAAAGACATTGAAATAAAGGTATTCACAGGAAAAAGTTCACTCAGGAGAAAGCTTACAAAATGCAATGATTTACCTATTGCACATATTAGCTCAGGACTTCCTTTGAAGGAGGGAGGAAAAAAAGTGATAAATATTGAAGGATTTAAAAACGAACAGAGTCTCAGAACTACCATAAAGAGAAATCTCGAAAAAGAATATCATCACGACACTCGAAGTAGTGTTGATTTTATCAATAAGCTTCTCAATGATGCTTATGCCAGCGACAAAGCATATGATGTATCTGATATGAGAAACGCGGTATATTCTTTCGCAGCTCAAAGTACCAATCAGGCTGAATATTGTCTGAGACTTGTAAGTAAAATGAAATTCAAATCTGAAGAACCGGCGGTAGCACTCACGAACGATGAGAAACCGCTGGTTTTTTATGATTGTGAGGTATTTCCCAACTTGTTCCTAGTTAACTGGAAAGTCCAGGGAGAGGGAAAACCTATCGTAAGGTTGATAAATCCAAGACCGCAGGATATTGAAGAACTTATCAAATTCCGGTTGGTTGGTTTTAACTGCCGTAGATACGATAATCATATGCTCTACGCTTGTATGATGGGATATACAAACGAGCAGCTGTATGATTTATCCCAGAAAATTGTAAATACGAAAAAAGGTGACAGTCGAAAGGTATTATTCGGCGAGGCGTACAATATTTCATACACTGATATTTATGATTTCGCTTCTGCGGGTAACAAAAAGAGCTTGAAAAAACTCGAGATCGAAATGGGGATTCATCATCAGGAGCTTGGTCTTCCGTGGGACAAGCCGGTTCCCAAAGAATTATGGCAGAAAGTAGCAGAATACTGTGATAATGATGTCCTGGCGACTGAAGCAGCATGGGATTACCTGAAGAGTGATTTTATCGCAAGGGAGATCCTGGCTGATCTGGCCGGATTGACCGTAAATGATACCACAAACACTCTGACTCAGAGATTTATATTTGGCAATAATAAGCATCCTCAGAATGAGTTTCAGTATCGTAACTTGGCTGAACCTGTGTACGAACTCGATCCGGAAGTAAAGGCCTTCCTTGAGAAATCCTGTAGGGAAATGATGGCAGAACCTCACGGAGAAGCCTGCAGCTTGTTGCCATATTTTCCGGGCTACAAATACGAAAATGGTGTTTCTACATATCGTGGAGAAGAAGTTGGCGAGGGTGGTTATGTGTACGCTGAACCAGGCATGTATGGAAACGTAGCGTTGCTGGATATTGCTTCAATGCACCCGCACAGCACCATTGCTGAGTGTCTGTTTGGGGTCAGATACACAACAGCATATAGAGAAATCGTCGAGGGACGTGTGTCTATCAAACATGAAGCCTGGGATATTGTCAATGGCATGTTGGATGGTAAACTCACGAAACATGTCGAGAGGGTTAAGAATGGCGAGTTGACATCCAAAGATCTTGCTAATGCACTCAAGACTGCAATTAACTCTGTATACGGTCTTACATCAGCCAACTTCGATAATCCATTCAGGGATATTCGTAACAAAGACAATATCGTTGCCAAACGTGGTGCGCTGTTTATGGTGGATCTCAAGCATGAGGTACAGAAACGCGGGTTCACTGTCGCTCATATTAAGACGGATTCCATTAAGATTCCGGATGCCACACCAGAAATTATCAAATTCGTTATGGACTTTGGTAAGCGATATGGTTACACATTTGAACATGAGGCTACTTACGACAGAATGTGTCTCGTAAACAATGCAGTTTATATTGCTAAGTATAAAGACCCAGATGAGTGCGTGGCTATGTATGGATATGCTCCAGGAGATAATAAGAAGCATAAGAATAATCCATGGACAGCTACCGGTAAGCAGTTTGCGGTTCCTTATGTATTCAAGACTTGCTTCAGTAGGGAACCCGTGACGATCAACGACATGCGCGAGACGTTCTCAGTGAAATCGGCTTTATATTTGGATATGAATGAGAAATTACCGGATGTATCCGATTATGAGAAGAAACTGGAGAAGTTGGAATCTGATTACAAGAAAGGTAAAATCTCAGATACTACTTTTGAACCGGAAGCTGGCGTACTGCAGGAGCTGATCAACGATGGTCATGACCGTAAATTCGTCGGTAAAGTCGGAGAATTCTGTCCGGTTAAACCTGGCAAGGGCGGTGGCGTTCTCGTCAGAGAGCAGAATGGTAAATTCTACGCTGCCACCGGTACGACAGGATTCAGATGGCTCGAAGCTGAAATGCTGTTGAAGAAATCCGAAGAAATGGTGACGATCATTGATCCTGATACCGGGAAAGAGAAAGAGATATCGGGAGCAGAGCTGATCACTGGCAACGACGGTATTATCGACCGATCATATTATGACAAACTCGTTAACGACGCCATCGAATCTATTTCTAAATACGGTGATTATGAATGGTTTATATCTGATGATCCGTATATTCCTAAAGAGAGACCATTACCGGATTTTATGAATATTCCGGAAGGTGTCGATGAAGAAGTAGAGTTACCGTGGAATTGATATTCGCGGAGAAATCCTTTCCTGTTATGAAAGGAGTGATTTTATGAAGCATTATTTAAAATCCAAAGATGGTGAGATTAAATGCACAGTGGACATGTATTGCGAACATCCGAATATGAAAAACAATAACACGGAAAGTGTTGGATGTAACGGTGCTTGCAGTGAATGTAAATATAGTGTGGCGACCTTATCACTCAAGGATTTCTATGAAATAATGAAGTACGCGAAAATTGGCTTCGTTCAATAAGCAAACTGAGAGTCTTGGCTAGAGATAGCTGAGGCTCTTTGTTTTATACAAAATTATATTTATTTAAAGGAGATTAAAAGAATTATGGAACTGACATTTGCACCAAGAGACATTTTACAGATTAACGACGCAAGAATCATTTACAGAAACCTCAGAGGAGAGGGTAGCAAATTCAATCGTGAGGGCGATCGCAACTTCGCAGTGGTTATTCCAAACCAGGAGCTCGCCGATGAACTTATCGATCGTGGCTGGAATGTGAAAATCAAAGAGCCGAGAGACGAAGGCGAAGAGCCATTCAGATATCTCCCGGTCAAAGTGAAATTCAATGATCGTGGACCGCAGGTATATTTAGTATCCGGAAATGCCCACAGAGAGCTGAGCGAGGATATGGTATCCATCGTGGATGAGATTGATATTCGCTCAGTCAATCTGGATGTAAGACCATATGACTGGGAAGTAAATGGTAAAACTGGTCGTACTGCATATCTGCAGTCTATGGAGGTCATTCAGGAAATTGACAGATTTGCAGCAAGATATGCTGAGGAAGAAAGCCCAGAGGAGTGAACATGATCGTACGAGCATTCGAAGTCCGAGCACATAACAGGTATTTAGTATGTGATTTGGCAAGTAATTTGGACAAAGAATTACGGAATCTGCAGGAAGATGGCTGGAACATCATTTCAGTAACCGCAACGCCGGTTAAGGAATACTATTACCCAGATCACTTTGATTCAACGTTATTCACAATAGTTGCGTCTAAGAATGAAGATAAATGAGGGAGTGATATTTATGAGTCTTGATATCAGATATGTAACGAATGGTGTTAAAACAATTTATAGAGTCATCGACGGTTCTGCTGACAGCTTCAATGTGTATACGAGTCGTGATGATATTCCTAAGAGTATTCGGCATTATGCACCTGAAGGAGAACCGGATTTTGTAGGACCTGATATGGCTTTTATATTTGGAGTCAGAGATATTTTGTATCCAAATTTTCCAGATTGTAGCCATCCCCAATACTCTGGTAAACGTTGTATTGCCGAAAGTTGCAAGTACGCAATAAGTGAAGATTGGACTAAGTGTCCATACTTCAATAAATCACAGGAGGAATGAAAATTATGAATTTTGGTCAGGCACTTGAGAAAGTAAAAAATGGAGAAAAGATTTTCCGACACGGATGGAATGGTAAAGGAATGTTTGTTGTATATCAGAAGGGGTATCCTGAAGGCATTCCATGTAACCTGCAGACTGCTAAAGCGTGGGGGCTCAATGAAGGAGATCTGTTTAAATGTGAACCATATCTGCAGATTAAAATGATCAATGGTAGCCATGCTATGTGGGTACCGAGCATTAACGATATCCTTGCCGAGGACTGGGAGTACATTCACTGATCGGAGGAGTGATATTTATGAGTGATGGAGCAAAAATCGTTATAGCCGGAATCATGGCTTACACAGTATTTAGAGTTGCAGGAAAGTGTACGGACGCTAGGATCGTGATAGCTGCGATGAAATGTGGTGTCACTATGAAATTGGAAGAGAATGGAGAATGATTATGAAAAAATGTGAGAATTGTAAATATTGTTATACTAGCGCCGGATGTTACACTTGTAAAAGGGATCTTAACGGTGAGCCGTCCAATTGGCAGCCTGTTACCATGGTAACAGGATTAAGAAAAGCAATGTTGAATAACTATTACGGTCACCCGTCAAGACAGAAAGCGTTATATAGAATTAAAAATGTTATCTTCAATGATCCAGCTACGATTGTATTCTGGAACGATGGTACAAAGACTGTTGTAAAGTGTGGTAAGAATGATACATTTGATCCGGAGAAGGGACTGGCGATGGCAATCTCCAAATACTTCTTTTATAATGCAGGATATTTCAATGACGTATTTAAGAAGTGGATTCCCAAGAAAGGAGAAAGCGATGAAGTCGATCACTGATACAATACTCGTAAGTATTGATTTATCCAGAAATAACGAGAATGCGGTTCTTGTCGTGGGGCGTAAGAAACCCCGCGAGGCCGTGGATATTATAAATGCTTTCAAGGGGGAGGAAGCTCTTGAACTTTATAAAAAGTTGACCACGCCAAAGGCGAAAAATGAGTAAAGATTTTCTCAGGGACTATCAGAAAGACGCTGTGGATAAAATGCGTAACGGCTGTATTCTTAACGGAGGGGTCGGATCTGGCAAAAGTCGGACCGGCCTTTATTATTATTTTAAAGAAAATGGAGGCAGCTTCGTTAATCAGAATTATGTCCCGATGAAGAATCCACAGGATCTTTATATTATTACCACTGCGATGAAACGTGACTCGCATGAGTGGGATTCAGAGTTGGCAAATTACCGTATATCAACAGATCCAGATCATAACAAATTATATCCTGGGCAAAAAATAGTAATTGATTCTTGGAATAACATAAAGAAATACTCTGAGATCCATGGGGCATTTTTTATATTTGATGAAGATAGAGTCTGCGGATCGGGGGCTTGGGTGAAGGCATTTCAAAAAATCGCTCGTGGAAATAATTGGATTATTCTTTCAGCAACACCCGGAGACTGCTGGGCCGATTACATACCGGTATTTGTGGCAAATGGTTTCTACAAAAACAAGACCGAGTTTTGTAGGGAGCATGTTGTATATTCTCGGTTTACGAAATATCCACAAATTGAGAAGTATTTAAACACTGGTAGATTAATCAGGTTGAGGGATCGAATACTGGTGGACATGAATTTTGAAAGAAATACAGTTCCACATCATATTGATGTATATTCCAAGTATGATATTCCTCAATACAAAGATGTTATCCGGAATCGGTGGGACCCTTTTAAGGATGAGCCGATCCAGCAAGCTTCTCAGCTTTGCTATATTTTAAGAAGAATAGTGAACACTGATGAGTCTCGTGTGGTAGCGTTAATGGAGATCCTGGAGAAAACACCCAGAGCCATTGTATTTTACAATTTTGATTATGAAAGGGAAATGCTTCTTCATTTGTTCTGGGATGATTACGGTTTTGAGCCGAATGAATTTATAGGGTATGAGGTAGCCGAATGGAGCGGTCATGCTCATCAGCCGGTGCCGGATTCTGATCGTTGGATATATTTGGTTCAATATACTGCAGGCTGTGAAGGGTGGAATTGCATTAAGACGGATACGATTATATTCTTTTCGCAGAACTACAGCTATAAAGTCATGGAGCAGGCCAGTGGAAGAATCAATCGAATGAATACTCCATACAAAGACTTATATTATTACCATATCAAAAGCAGATCCGGAATTGATATGGCAATAACTAAAGCATTAAATAAAAAGAAAAAATTCAATGAAAGGAAGTTTGTGGGATGGGACAACCAATAGATGACTTAAAAGTAGCACACTTCGGAATTCCTAAAATTAAAAACGGATCACGGATCAAAATCGGCAAGCTGCACACATTAAATATAAATGTAGATCATCACTTCAACTGGTTCCAGAAGAAAATGATTAAGTGGTGTTTCGGCTTTACTGTGGAGGATTACAGTGAGGAATAACGCGAAATTCACAACTCCTTTAATGAAAAGGAGGAATAGTGTTATGACAGATTACGAGTATTTATTTAGTACAAATTTACATGCAAAACTTAAAGAGAGAATTCAGGGAGGTATATTTGTAAAGGTCAATGAGAATGACAGTTTGGTTGTTGCCATTAAAAGAAAAGATGGAAACAATTTTGATATGTCATTTACGGATTTTTCGAACAGAATATTGAATGGATTTTCTACAGATTATGCAGCGTATGAAGTACAGAAAAAATATCAGAAATTTGTGATGAAACAATTTTTCAAAATGAGTTAAGAGACTCGGCGGAAACGTCGGGTCTTTTATTTTTATGAAATTTTCTGTATAATAAAATATAATACAGAAATGATCTCAATAGCTGATATTTATAATTGCATTATGTATATGTATGGCTGCAATATTGCTGGCAATTGGAATATGCGTAGGCATCTAAGGTGGATTATATGAAAATCAATGGCATTAAAGTTGAAATGGATCATTGTCTCAAAAATCATGTGTATCTTGTGGATGATAAAACAAGGTCGGTATACTATTTTGATGACAATGAAAAACTTAACAGTATTCCCGAGTGGGAAGCCGTACCACTTTTGAAAAATGGGATATTAACCGGAATGAGAAGGGAACAGTATTCACCAGGAATTTATTTATGGCACCCAGAAGTACAATTGGATAAAATTGAAAAAGCCGCCATATTGACTTCACAGGTTAGAAACGGAATGAATGGCTGTAGCTTCAAAAGAATTAAGCAAAAAATAGCTTATGGAAGAAAAACAGGATCAGTTGATCTTCCGGACCAGTCGAAAAGGCCATGGAGTCCAAAAACAAAAAAGTCTCTACTGAACAGTGAATTTGATTTGGAGAGATTTATAACAAAAATAGATCGCCCAACTATGGAGCGTGATGTTGATAACCACAACACCAAAACGTTTGATTTTATAAGAATGCACATGTACATATTGACTTATGAAACAGATCCTATGAACATAATTAAAACGTATAAGAAAGATATCTTAATGATGGCATTGGATCGGATCGAACAGACCAGAAGTTTTAAAAGATACGGAATACCAATCAATTTTTTGAAACTCGATAAGTTCACTTACTGTGATAATCAAAAAATGATTGAATTGCTGTTCGTGCTCAAACCAATATCGGGTGGTTTGGTTGAACTATCATAATGTATTCAGGGGAGGAGGCGTCAAAATGCTGGTTAAAAAATATGAGACAAGGCTTAATAAAGATGGATTAATTACTTTTGAAAAAGTTTGGTCAAAAAGAATCGATATTGGCATTGACAAAAATGAATTTAGACACCCACAGTATATTTATGAATTATGTAAATCTCTTCAATTAGATACATACTCTGAAGAACACGTATTTTTACTTACGTTTGATACCAAAATGCATTTTAAATCTTTCATTGAGGTTGGCATCGGAGATGTTTCCACAAGTGTTATCGACAAACGTGGAATAGCACAGAAAGTTCTTATGCTTAATGCCACAGCTTTTATTTTAGTCCATAATCATCCATCTGGAGATTCAACGCCAAGTGCCATAGATATTTCTACAGCTAAAACGATTTCAGAGCTTGGCGATTTAATCGGGGTTCGCTTTAAAGACATGATGATTCTTGGCGATGACAATTATACCAGTTTAAAACAGGACGGTTATTTTTGATGGGAGGAATAATATGAAGTATGAAGATGTTCGGAACTTTAAAAATATTCTGAAGGAAAAGATTGAAATCAGGGTGTACGGAAAAGTACTTATTGAAGAGAATTTGGAACCATCAATAGCAATTTGCATATATTCACCTAACAACATAAATTTTTGTTATGTTATAAATTGGTTTGATTTCGACTACAGGTATGATTGTTTTGGACTTGATAGATGCCTTGATTATTATTCTAAGAAAATTCTTAATGAATATGAAAAATTTATACTTAAACGATTTATTAAGGAGACTACATGCGATTGATCGGAGGTGTTTTCATGTGAACTACCATAATATAACTACAGATGATATGAGGAACGGCGATGGATTACGGACAGTACTCTGGGTGGCCGGATGCAATCATCATTGTAAAGGGTGTCAAAATCCTGTGACCTGGAATCCGCATGACGGTTTGATATTTGATGTGGAGGCCGAACAGGAATTATATAACAAAGTAAATAAGTCTTATATCAGTGGTGTCACTTTTTCTGGAGGAGATCCTTTATATCCAGAGAATAGAGACACCATTTTTCATTTGGCGAAGTATATCAAGAAATATATGCCGGGTAAGACCGTCTGGCTGTATACCGGATATTTGTGGGAAGAGATTCGAGATTTACCGGGGATGAAATGGATCGATATTTTGGTAGATGGAGAATTTGTAGAGGAGCTTGCCGATGTCAATTATCCCTGGGCCGGTAGTACAAACCAGAGAGTGATTGATATGCAGGAGAGTTTGAGAACAGAGATGGTTGTTTTGAAAGGAGAAAACTAATGGAAGACCTTGTGGAAATAATAGGAGCAATACTTCTCATATTATTGATGATAGCTGCAGGAGTTTTAACTGTAGGAGCGGTTTGTTTTGTATTTTCACTGTTTTTACCGTTGTAAGAAAGGTGAATGAAATGAATGCGATAATCGGATGGATTTTATTGTTGATTACCATGAGCACATTTATAACTTTTGTGTTCGGATACGATTTGGATCTTAAAGATAAAATCATATGTATCGTGGGGTACGGATGCTTTCTGTATCTTGCTCATCGTTAGTGTATACCTGATAGCTGGATAGAATGGAAGGAGGATAGCATGAATGAGTTAATAGGAGCACTTATTTTGACAACTTGTGTTGTGTTCGGAATTGTATGGTTATTCGACTCTGATCCAGAATTAGAAATGACGTGGACAGATAAAATATTCATGTTTTTAAGTCTTGAAGCGATTGCCTGTGGATTGATTTCTGGCGTTTATATTTTAGTAGGAGGTACAAATGGAATACATATATAAGGAAGTAAATTTCTCAAAATATTGTCCGTTGTGTGAATATGCGGATTTATATGAAGAGAAAGATCCGTGTAACGAATGTCTGGGTGTTCCGATGAACGAGCACTCAGAGAAACCGGTTAATTATAAGCCGGATGAAAAGAGAATCAAAAAAGCAGAAAAGGAGAATACGAAATGAAAGTAAAGATTTTTGGAAGTGCGGGAGATTCACTGGCACTTGAGAAAGAGGTTAATGAGTTTATTAAAGATAAGCATGTGATAGATATTAAATACACGACAACCTTTGTTATCAATAAATATGGTAACTTTGGAGTTCCGGATGGCGGTATATTCATTGATCGGGCTATGGTCATGTGGGAACCGGATTCTACTGTTTTATATGCTGATGGAAAAATGGTCGGTGTTGAAGGAGAGTAGTATGCTTAAATGCTTATTTATATTTTTAGGGGCGGTCGTTTTAACGGCTGTCCTTATTTTATGTGGCTTAATAATTGCCATAGTAGAAGAATTTTATAGAAAAGAGGTGATCGGTAGAGTGAGATGGATAGATCCAAACCCGGGAAAAGACGAAAGAAGTATTAAACAGGATAGAGAAATCAAACGGAGTTTTATGAGTAGACCAGAACTCAGGAGTAAAGAAGCAGAGAAATGGTTTAGAAGAAAACCATATGGAAGGGAGAAATAATTATGACAGGAAATGAGTATCAGAAGCTAGCAGCTAGAACTATCAACAAGGGTTTAACATTCGAAGAACAGAAGATTCACGCTCTACACGGTATGGTCGGCGAAATTGGAGAAATCCATTCAATCTATCAGAAAATGTATCAAGGACATGTGTTTGAAGTTGACCATGTAAAGAAAGAGTTTGGGGATCTTCTCTGGTTTATCGCAGAGTATTGTACGGCTAAAGGTTGGTCGTTGGACGATATCATGCGGATGAACATCGATAAGCTCAAAGAAAGATATCCGGAAGGTTTTGACGCAGGTAAGAGTTTATATAGAGCGGAAGGGAGAAATTAAGATGATTAATATTATCAAACCAGGTTATTTAAAAGAGGCTCAGTGCCCAAAGTGTGGCGCAGTTTTAAGCTATGATGAAAATGAAGATGTACAGAAAGACTTCTCAAAAGAATTATCTAAATTTTCCAGCGAGTTTTTCAATCGTATGTATTTGTATATCACTTGTCCGCAGTGTGACAATAAAATTATTTTGAAAGAAGATAAATAGGAGGTTGAGGAAAAAGTGAAACCGATACAAATAGTCATTCACGATCATAGTGGGGAAAAACTTTATTCGGAACTTTCATGTTTATCCAGTATGATTCCTATTAGACAAGAACGGCGTGGAAACGCAATAGGAATATCAGACGGTCTGATTCGCCCTGTGATTATTATTGGTAAATATGGGCGTTGGAATAAATTGGCAGGTTTGAGGCCGGACTTTTGGATCGCTGGAGATGATGATTGTCGCGCAATGTTGAAAATGAGTGCCACCAAGGTCGGAGGAGTAGAACTTAGCCGAATAGAGGATGTGCTAAAAATTGTGGAGATATTAAGAGTGGAAGAAGACGGGAATGATTAAATGTAAAGATTGCAGGTTTGGCGGTCTTAAAGTTTTACTGGATAACGAATCAGCGCCTTGCCTCCGATTAGATGACGAAGAGTGCCCGAATTATAATGAAGAAACTGGCGAAATCGAAATGCGAAATGCTGAGAGAAGGGAAGAATAAATGATGTATGAGAATTTCATCAATGAGGTATCTACGAAAGTGATTGAAACAAGGGATGAATTTATATTTCAGACAATATCGTCGTGGATTGTAAATAATCACCAGATAACCGTAAGCAAAGAGACATTATCTAAAGCTGTTGCGCTTGTCAAAATGATGGAAGATCGCGGAGTTGATATTTGCGAAACTACAGTCAACGAGAAGATTTTATATGATGAGTACATGCGTGGATACAGAAAAGGTTATCGAGAGGGTCGCGATGTGATAGTTGGAATCTTTGATGATAAGATGAAAGAGCTTAAAAACGAAATTGCGGAGGAGGAAAAGAAATGATCTTATATGTAGTTCACGGAAATACTTATTATAACGATTATGGCCATATCGAAAAAATCTTTGGTGTTTATACTGAAAAAGATGCTGCTGAAGCGGCTAAAGATTTAGTAACACAGGAGTTATATGAGAAAAACGTAAATGATAAATGGACTCGGGTTGAGAATTTATCAGATGTCGATGTGGACATTCTGGAGATTGAAGCAGATAAACTAGTAGAAATTGAGCTGGGAGGGTATTGTGAATGAGCATTAATTTAGAAAATGTGGTTCTGGCAAGTCCAGAACAAATGGAGTTTATTATTCAGGGTATGAGAAATCCGATGAATAGCTGGGAGAAGAGTGATACGTGCTTTTCTGATGAATCATGCGTGAATTGTTATTATAGTCAAAGGAATTTATGTGATAAAGATTCATTTTTGGAAAAAGATGAAAAACTTGGATCTAATGACCACTCCCTCATGCAGCGCTTATCCAATGCAGGTACTGAGCATCGGAAGTACATGAGAATGATGCCAGTGTATGTGAGGATTACGGCGCCGTTGTATTGGTGGAAAGAGTTTGATACTTATAAAGTTGGTACTGTCGCGAACTCTTGCAGTACAATGCACAAGATTGCGGAGAAAGAATTTGAATGGGGCGACTTTTCAACAGAGCATTTATTTTCAAAAGGCGCGGCAACGAGAAGAGACGATAATAAACGTTTCGAAGACGAATCGTGTGCCGAATTAGGTTTTGATCATCCAGGTGCGTTACTTGGTGTTATAAAATCTCTTAATTTTGCCAGGGAAGATTATTTAAATCATAAAAATAAGGAAGACTGGTGGCAGCTTATTCAGCTTCTTCCGAGCAGTTATAACCAGACTCGTAATGTTATGTTGAATTACGAAGTGCTGGCGAATATCTATAGACAGCGTAAGAATCATAAGCTGGACGAGTGGCGAGAGGTTTGTAAGTGGATTGAGAGTTTGCCTTATTCGGAGTTGATTACCGGACTTTCCATCGGATCAGATCAGTCGATTAAAGAAAAACGTTTCACTCAGCCATTTCCTTGGATTAAAGAGGACGATGTATATTGCAATAACTGCGAGCATTTCCACGACTGTTTAAACAAAGGCGGTCTTGCTGAAGTTACAACCGGAAATGATATTACAAAAGACCGTTATATCAACAAGCCGAGATATGATTGTCTGAAGGAGAAAGAACAATGAGTGATGACAAAGTATCCGTAAAAGAAGCTCTTGAGAAACTGTATGATTTATCATGGATGGTTGGGTCTACGGCGATGGAATATTTAACTGATAAAGACGGTGAAAAAATAAGAGATTATGTTGGGGTAATCGAAGATCGAATTAATGATTTGGAGAAGGAACTGTCCGAATTTAAAAAGTATTTTGAACCATACGATATTGATGAGGAGACTGCTGAAGCTATTATTAGATCAAAGTGTCCCAATATAGACTCAGCCAAGGACTACATTCAGTCCCGACTTGCCGAAGATGATCCCATGAATTTTAGTGTTGGAAAAATTGTTCATGATCTCATGGCTAAAGAACTTACTGAAGACGTTAAGAAACAGATTTTAGAGGAGGATTCGAAATGATATTTTCATTAAAATTTTGGTTAGCAGTATTTATATTCATCGATCTGTTCTCAGCATGGTGGTATGCAAAAGGTCGAGATATCTGTAAAGTTGTTATATTCTGTACAGCTGCTATATGCGGCATGTTGAGTCTTTGTAGATGAGGAGGAATCAAAATGTTTGCTTTGCTATTCGGAGCGTTTTTCATAATATCGTGTTTGGGATATATGATATCTTTTTTTAAGATTCGTGATAACCTCCGGGATTAAATACAGCAATGCGTCACATCTCATTTGGGGTGTGGCGTTTATTATTTTTGCAGTTTGCCTCAGGTGTGCGTTTGGTTATCATCTGGGGGCTTAAATTTTTATTATTAAAATAGTAGAAAGGAAAAATTAAAAAATGAAGAAAAAACTCAGACTTATTTTACTTGTAACTTTATGTCTCTGCCTTATTGGCGGAGTTACAGGCTGTGCGGTGCTGGACGACACTATTAATGAGATCAAAGGAAATCTCGTAGGTAATGGCTACACGATCCGTACTTACGATAACTATGGCTCAAAAGTTATGACCACCACTGGCGATAAAATCAATATTCAGGGTAATCCGGTTAAGACGACTTCTTACAGTAGCGACGGATCAGTTGTTACGGGATACGAGATGTCATCCGTGATCACGATCAATATTGATGGCAAAGAAATTCAGAGTTGTGGAGATACATGTATATTTGAGCAGGATGGTCTGCAGCCTGACGTAGACTTTGTACAAACTGATATTTACAGTCAGTCGACTGGTAAGCTTTCCGATAATACATATGTAGCAGGTATCGTGAATAAATACAAGAATTATTTTGGTAAGTCACGAGTTGTGGTTATTAAATCTCAGTTGGGACAGCCTATCGTAGCATATTCAGGTGATGAGGTATTTTGGAAGATTCCTAAAGACTTGCCTAAAATGACAAAATTGATGATTGATGGTAGAGCTCTTTATATTCACAGAGCTAATTTTCAGATTATTGATACGGCATTGTTAGATTAGAAAAGGAGAGTATTATGAAACAGATACTTTTAGTAGATATACTTGCGATCTTGAAAAATAGCGAAACAATTTATCTTTACGAGTCACCTAATCATTCAATCGGGTCATTCTGTGTTGATAGACTGCTTGCCTATTTCAGCGATGCAGCGATATTAAACAGAGAAGTGCAGCTTATTGAAACAACGGCCTCGGGTCTTATCTGTATAACTCTTAAATCGGACAAGGAAAAGGAGAAGTAATTATTTTTTCGCGTTAAAAACCTCTTCTATAATGAGAAAATTATTTTAAGGAGGAATGCACTATGAATAAAATAGTCAAGAAAATTATCATCGGAGGTGTTGTCTATGGAATTGCTGAATTGTCATTCACGATTGGAAAAGGAAGAATGCTCAACATTCTTAGAATAACAGATTTTTCAGCACCGGAAGCCATAAAAATATTATCAGAAGATGATAATTTAAAACTAAAATTCATTGGATGGATTGGAAAACAAGATTTTCATAAAAAGACTGAGTCCTAACAAGGGCTCTTTCTTTTATTTAAACTATTTCAATAAAGAAAGGATTCGCATTAATGTTACATATTTTAGCTATCAGCAGCGTTGTGCTCGGCGTATTTGAATATTTATTAGCCAGCGATAAAGCAGATCAGATCAAGGGTCTGCTTTTAATTATCTTAGCTGCTGTTATTATGTAAACTAAAATTATATCCATACAAAACGATAAGGAGGATTAGCTATGATGTTGAATTTTAACAGTTATGAAGATCTCAAAGACAAACTGCAGATTCGTATTTATGATCCTGATTTCATTCGTAACTTATTGGAAGGAAAAGTTGTAACTTATATTGGCGATTTCGCTCTGGTTTATATGGCTACCTTGTATGAATCAGAAAAAAAACTGGGTAATCTGATGTTTACTCCGGAGTTGATGGATGCGCTTGGGATTGATATTCAGACATTACATAAAGATGCCATGTTAAGTGATCTGAATTATGAACCGGTATTATTTACCACTGAGGATCTTATCGAGGCACTTTTCTTTGATAAGCCATTATTCTCGATTAACTTATTCAATAGAAAAGCGCGTATGGAGAGCGGTCAGTTACCGATGCTGACACTCACTAAAGGTAATCAGATGAACGGAGCCAGTATGATATTGCATAAGAGCATTCGGAAGAAGATCGGAGATATCGTCGGTGGTAACTTTTACGTTCTCCCGTCGTCCATTCATGAAGTTATGATTATTCCGGAAGAGGGGTTTGAAGCAGGTGAACTATCTGAACTGGTATCCACATGTAATTCGGAATTATTCACAGAAGCAAATTTGAAGGATATTTTATCAGATAAGGTTCAGTGGTGCAGTATGGACGGAGAAATTCTCAGGAGAGCAGAAAATGAATAGAGCAGAAATGAGACGTATGAAGCGAGAGCAGGAGAAAGCTCATACTGTAACCTACAACCTGACGCAGGCGCAGCTGGACGCTATCGTTCAGGAAAAAATCGGGGTGAAGATTGCCGAGACTAAGAAAGATGTTTATGAAGAAACTGTTAATACTGTACTAGCGTTGGTTCTCACCCTGCCATTAGAAGTACTCATGGATCACTATTGGCCTAAATCATATCGTGAACGACTTCCGGGATTCGTGGATAAAGTTCTGGAATATTACGGACGTTGGGAAGACGGCGAATTGGATATGGATAAGCTCAAAGAAGATCTATGGGAATATGGGGGAATCCGGTTGGAACCAGCGCAGATAGATATGGAGGATATTTCAAAGAATAATGAAAAATGATTTAAAGCGGAATGGGTCTGGATGTCTGGACCCTACTGCATATCAAGCTATTATGAACGTTGATGCTGTATCATCGGTGGACAAAGCAAATAGGTACAAACGTAGAGAAAACGATTCGGAGGAACGACTCAATAAATTACTCGCCGCTATATTTGCCATTTGTGACGCTGCAGATTTTCATGTTGAGGAGAGGATAGTAGTTAAGGATAAACGGACCGGGAAGGTTTGGAGGTAGTTGGATGAGTAAAAAGAAAGGGAGACCGAAGAAAGAAATCTCTAAAGATTATCGTTTAAACGTACGTTTGTCCATCGGAGATGCCAGTACACTTAAATATATTTGCGAACAGACTGGAAAAAATGTGTCTGAAATCGTGAGAGATGGTATCAAATCGGAGTACCGAAAACTTATGAAATGGGATTAATTGTACGTACAAAAAATAGTAAAAACGAATTATTGTACGTACAAAAAGTCGGGAGTAGTTGATGCAGATCATTGTGTCGAAACGAATTATTGTACGTACAAAAAATCAGCATATTGAATTATTGTACGTACAAAAAGTCGAAATTAGCCCAAAATAGGCTAAAAATGGCCTAAAATGGCTATTTTCATCATGGTACTGTAGTACCGATCTAATTAGCTATCTTATTTATTTAAAAAATTGAATTTTTCGTATAGCTAATATACATTGTACTACAGTACCACCATTTATTGTACGTACAATAAAGAAAGGAGATTCTATGACTGAACAGGAGCTTATTGAATCGTTTGCAGGCAACTTGGACTATATTATGAGATCGGAACATATGAATCAAAGTGAGTTGGCACGAAGGAGTCATTTGAGTAGGGAGTCAATCTGTAAATATTTAAAAGGTCAGCGTATGCCTACGTTGAAGGCACTTATGAATTTAAGCTATGCCTTGAGATGCAACATTGAAGAATTAACTCCATTTATTCAACTTATCGATTGAGGTGACAGAAATGAGCGAATTAAGAAAACAATGGATTGACGATGAATATCTGTGGCAGGATTTCTTGGACTACTTCAATCCGGACTTTGATGAGATTGCCGATATCAAACAGATGAGTCGTTATGATATTCTGATCACCATGAAAAATGGGGTGCAGTATATTTATGACAATTACCGTCAGACACGAAGGCGACTTCCAAATAGTTGGGATGATATGAGTCTTAAAGAATTTCATATGGATGCACATATAAGATTATATTCCATGATGCAGCGGAAAGGCTTCACATATGATGACCTGTCTGAAGAAACTGGTATATCGGTTGGGACTATAAGTAATTATGTGAATGGAGTGACTTCTCCAACTCTCGACAGATTATTTCTGATTGCCAAAGCATTAGGCTGCAGGATTGAAGACCTAATCTATATCGAGCATATGTACAGATAACCCATGAGGGCGCTTGGTTTACAAGTGCTCTTTTTTTGGTGCAGAAAGGAGAGATTCTATGGGGGAATTTGACACCAAACGAAACGGCGTTCCGGTAAAGATACTAGAAACCGGTGAAGAATTCAATTCTATCAAAGCTTGTGCTGATGCGATTGGCGGCAATGCATCCTGCGTCAGCAGAGTTGTGAATGGCAGTAAAGGATATTGTACTTGTCATGGGTTCCATATTTCAAAAGCCGGTGAAGAATCTGAAGTCCGCACGGATCAGCGAGGACGTCCAGGAATTGGAGTACAGATTATCGAAACCGGAGAAACGTATGAGTCCGTAGAAAAATGTGCTAAAGACATCGGGGGCAGTCCGACGGCCATTAAAGATATTTTGAAACAGCAAAACAATCGAGTGTCACACAAAGGTTATCATTTCAAACGCATAACTTAACCACTGTGTCGAAAAACTCACACGTGAAAATAACATCCCCTTTTATAGAGAGAAGATAATATATCGGCCAAAATCGGTCAATGTATTATCTTTTTATTTTTATGGACCTTTAGTTCAGTCGGTAGAACGCTGGTCTCATAAGCCGGTAGTCCTGGGTTCAAGTCCCAGAGGGTCCATCTCTATGAAAGGAGAAAGAGTTCATGAAAGAAAATAAGTTTCAGGCAGATTTGAAAAAAGAGCTTAGAGCTATATTTCCTGGTTGCATCGTAACCAAACTGGATTCGAGCGATATTCAGGGCATCCCCGATCTTCTTGTTTTATACAAAGACAAGTGGGCGACTCTGGAAGTTAAGAAAAGTGCTACGGCATCACATCGTCCGAATCAGGATTACTATGTTGCAAAAATGAACGCCATGTCATTTTCACGATTTATCTACCCAGAAAATAAGGAGGATGTTTTAGATGAACTTCGTGAATCATTCAAAGCTTGAAGGTCTACATGCCCCGTTTAGTGCCAGCTCAAGCGCATGGCTTCGATATGACGACGACAAGATCTTAAAGGTGTACCGTAACAAACAAAACGCTGTAATGGGAACGAAACTTCATGCTTGGGCAAAAACTACGATCGATTTAGGAATTAGACAGCCTCGATCTAAGAAAACTTTGTACGCATATGTAAATGATGCTATTGGATTCAGGATGAACACAGAGGTTGTCTTATTTTATTCGGAGCATTTTTTCGGTACCGCAGACGCTATATCTTTTCGGAATAATTTCTTGAGAATCCATGATTTGAAAACAGGAATATCAGGAAACATTGAGGAACATATCGAACAGCTTGAGATATATGCTGCTTTATTCTGCTTGGAATACCGTGTAAAGCCAGGCGACTTGGATGGTGTAGAACTCAGAGTATATAAAACAGACGAGATCTTAGTACATAGGCCAGATGCTGATAGAATTCTCCACATCATGGATCAGATCATACATCTTGATAAAATTCTAGCAGAATATGACGAAGAGGAGGCGTAACCGATGAATCCGATAGCAGAAGAAATCGAATCATATTTAGGGTCAGCCTCTATGACAGATGAGGAATATCTGGCTCATTATGGTATGCCTCGCCGTTCGGGGAGATATCCTTGGGGATCGGGGCAAGATCCATATCAAAGTTCACGCGACTTCTTAGGTCGTGTGGAGCAGATGCGAAAATCTGGTTTTACATATACTGATGAAAATGGTAAGAAATGGACTGGCGATAACGCAATCGCAAAATCTCTTGGTTACAACTCTACTGATTTCCGAACAGTGTATGCGATCGCAAAAGATGAGCGTAGATCAGATATGGTTGCCACAGCCAAACGTCTCAGGGACAAGGAAGGAATGAATAACTCTGAGATTGGTCGAAAAATGGGAATCAACGAATCATCAGTTCGATCACTTCTTGATCCGAATTCTGAGTCAAGAATGAAGCAGGCCAGAGATACTGCCAAATTCCTGAAAGAACAGGTTGATAAAAAAGGCATGGTTGATGTCGGTGCCGGCGTAAACAACGATTTGAAAATCACAAAAGAAAAACTGGATCAGGCATTATTTATATTACAGGCTGAAGGCGACTATGAAGTGTATGGAGGTCGATTCTCACAGGTCACAAACAAAGGTCAGATGACTACTCAGAGAGTTCTTTGCAAACCAGGAACGCCACATAGCGCAATCTACGATTACGATAAGGTCAAGACGGTTACCGATTATATTTCCAGAGATGACGGAAAGACCTATGAAAAGAAATTCACATATCCTGAAAGCTTAGATTCTAAGCGACTTATGATTCGCTACAAAGAAGATGGAGGAATCGACAGGGATGGAACTGTAGAACTCAGAAGAAATGTACCAGATCTGTCACTTGGCGAATCCAAATATTCTCAGGTCCGTATCATGGTTGATGGAAAGAAATATATCAAAGGCATGGCTGTCTACAAAGATGATAAAGATTTTCCGCCAGGCGTCGATGTTATATTTAACACCAATAAATCTAAGAGCGTTCCAAAACTGGAAGTTCTTAAAGATGTAAAGCCAGATCCGGACAACCCTTTCGGCTCTCTTATTAAAGATGCCGATCAAGGCGGGCAGTATTGGTATACCGACAAAAATGGTAAGAAGAAGCTCGGCCTTATTAATAAGCGATCCGATGAAGGCGATTGGACAGAATGGAAAGATGCTTTACCATCGCAGTTCTTATCAAAGCAGTCGAAAGCTATGGCTGAAAAACAGCTTGGTATTGCCAGAGCGGATAGACAGGCAGAGTATGAAGCTATTATGGCACTAACCAATCCAACTGTGAAGAAATATTATCTTGATAAGTTTGCGAGTAGCTGTGATTCAGCAGCCGTACATCTTAAAGCAGCAGCATTACCAGGTCAGAAATACCACGTTATTCTTCCGGTAACCTCACTGAGTGAGAAAGAAGTGTACGCACCTGGTTATCCGGATGGAAGTAAACTTGCCTTGGTTAGATATCCTCATGGTGGAACCTTTGAGATTCCAATCTGTACGGTTAATAACAAAAACAAAGAAGCCATCAAGATGATTGGTAAAGATTCTATCGATGCGATTGGCATTAACAGTAAAGTTGCCGAGCGATTATCAGGCGCTGACTTTGACGGTGATACAGTAATGTGCATTCCGACTCATGATAGAGCTGGAAAAGTCAAGATTGCTAGTCGTCCACCCCTTGAAGGACTTGAGGGCTTTGATCCTAAGATGAATTACCAGGGTGAGAAGAAAATTGGTTCTGATGGTAAGGAGCACTGGTATCGAGACGGCAGAGAGTATCAGCTTATGAGAAAAACTGATACGGAGATGGGTAAAATCTCTAATCTGATAACCGATATGACTATTATCGGAGCTACTGATGACGAACTGGCCCGTGCTGTACGACATAGTATGGTTGTTATTGATGCTGAGAAACACCATCTTGATTACAAGCAGAGCGAAAAAGATAATAACATTCAGGCATTAAAGCAGAAGTATCAGATCAAAGTTGATGAGAACGGTAAAATCAAATATGGCGGTGCTTCTACACTTATATCCAGAGCCAAAGGAGAGGTTACTGTCGATAAGAGACAGGGAACACCCAAACCAAACCTTCCGGGTAAAGAATGGTATGATCCAAGCAGGCCTGAAGGTGCTCTTATTTATAAGAGAGCTGATGATGCTACCTATACTGTTAAGAAAGTTAATAAGAAGACCGGTGAGGTAACGGAGGTAACCAAGAAGCGTACCGATAAGAGTAACCGTATGTCTGAGACCGATGACGCTATGACATTGGTATCTAAGTATAGACATCCAATGGAACTTGTGTATGCTGATTACGCCAATAGTATGAAAGCAATGGCTAACAAAGCAAGAGTTGAGTCCAGTAAAGCAGGTAAGATAGCCTATGATAAGGAGGCTAAGCGGAGGTATCAGGAGGAGTACGATAGTCTTATAAGAAAATTGACAATCGCCGAATCAAATACACCTCGTGAACGAGCTGCTCAGCGTATGGCTAATGCTACTGTACAGAGAAAACAGAAAGCCGCTGAAAAAGCAGGTGTTAAACTTAAACCTAAGGATGTCAAGAAAGCAAGTCAGCAGGCTCTTACTAAAGCAAGAGAAGAAGTTGGGTCTATCTCAAGGAGAGATCGAAACATTGTTATCACTGATAAGGAATGGGAAGCTATACAGGCAGGTGCAGTCAGTGAATCCATACTCAAACGTGTTCTTAACAATTGTGATCCGGATTCATTAAGACAAAGAGCAATGCCAAAAGAAACAAAAGTTCTCAATCAGGCAAAGATAAACAGAATCAAAGCAATGTCAGCATCATATACGATTCAGCAGATTGCTGAGAAACTTGGTATTTCAACGTCAACCGTTTCCAAGTATTTGAAAGGAGTGAATTAGTTAAATGGATGATTTCAGATTAACAACATTTGATAATCCTTACGATCCATTCGAACAGTTCACTCTTTGGTACTTGTTCGATACTGAAAAAGGTTACAACACTTGCGGAAAACTGGATCGTATTTCCAATTATTCTGACGACATGACAGAAAAAGAGATCAATGATGAACATAATCGTGCTATCGATGAGTTGATATCATTTGATTTCTTGAATATTTACAAAAAAGTTCCGCGAAATTCAAAAGTTGCGCTGGATTTAGGCGCTGCCCCGGTATAATCCGACGTCAAAGCATAGGGGGGAGGGTCGCTAAAAAAGCACCCCCTCCCTGCATCGCGCCGGTCTTCGAAAATTCTCCGGGGGAGTTTTTTTCAGGAACAATTTATATTTTAAGCTGTCCTTAGAGGGATTTATAGGGCCACAAAAAAAAAACGTTTACTCTGTGTGTATTTCTCCTTTCAAGATTTGTACTCTTTTCGAATTAGCTCCTTCTAAAGATAGACTCTATAAATTCCTCTAAAGACAGCTTAATCTTAGTTAAATCTGGTGGATAGTCAGCAATAAATACTTTCAAGGAGGCGTAAACGATGCCAAAGGTGACCAAAACTGAACGGCGTCCAATGCTTACGCCGGAGGCAAAAGAGAATCAGATGATATCTCTGGCTATGGATTGTGCAGAAAGACAGATGTTAGAGGGGACGGCTTCTTCTCAGGTTATAACCCATTTTTTGAAGTTGGGATCAGAGAGAGAACGACTTGAACGGGAGAAGCTTGAAGAAGAGAATAAGCTTCTAAGGGCGAAAACGAAAGCCTTGGAAGAGAGTGCTGAAACAAAAGTCATGTATGAAGAAGTTCTTCGAGCCATGCGTGATTATAGCGGAGCAGGTGATCCGGATGAGTATTAAAACATATTCCGAATTAATCACATTTCCGACTTTTGAGGAACGGTATAAGTATCTTCGTATCGGCGGTATAGTTGGGCAGGAGACATTCGGGTTTGACAGATATCTGAATCAGATTTTTTATAAATCGCCAGAATGGCTGTCTGTGAGAGACAAAGTGATTTTCCGGGATGGCGGTTGTGACTTGGGAATTCCGGGACGGGAGATTTATGACAAAATTCTTGTTCATCACATGAATCCAATTACAAAAGAGGATATTCTCCAGAGAAGTGATCTACTTCTGAATCCAGAATATCTGATTTGTACTGTTAAAAGAACTCATGACGCAATCCATTACGGAGATGATTCTATATTATGGGGTGACCCTGTAGAACGGAGTATAAATGACACTTGTCCATGGAAGAAGTAAAGAGAGGTAGTCTGATGAATGAAAGCATTCTGACATCAATTAAAGCACAATTGGGCATCCAGGAAGATTACACAGCATTCGATCCACAGCTTATTATGCACATTAATTCGGTGCTTATGGTATTAAATCAGCTTGGAGTAGGTCCTACGGCTGGTTTCGTTATTTCAGATAAAACATCTGTCTGGAGCGATTTTCTCTCATCCGATAAAAACCTCGAAGCAACGAAGTCCTATATCGGTATGAAAGTAAAGATGCTGTTTGATCCACCGACAACTTCAGTTGTAGCCGATAGCATGAATCGGATGATCAACGAATTTGAGTGGCGATTGAATGCAGAAGCGGAAAAATAAATAGAGGGGGGTGAATATATGGGCGATACCGAATTTTTAGCTCACCATGGCGTGAAAGGCCAGAAATGGGGAGTCCGGCGCTATCAGAATAAAGATGGAAG
The DNA here is from genome assembly GCF_018785655.1 of Blautia sp. MCC269. Lineage (NCBI taxonomy): Bacteria > Bacillati > Bacillota > Clostridia > Lachnospirales > Lachnospiraceae > Blautia > Blautia sp. MCC269. The sequence continues at coordinate 203,272 of NZ_WQQE01000039.1, forward strand.
CCTTAATAGAGCTGGGCTGAAAAAAGTTAAAAAGATGAAAGATCAGTATACGGAACTCACTGGGAAACAGTTAAGAAAAAATTCTGCAAAAAGAGCATCGAATTCGAAATCTAAGCAGAAAAGTATAAGCGAAATGTCTGATGATGAAATACGTACCAAAATCAACAGAATCAAACTGGAACAGGAGCTCAGGAGTCTAAGTCCGAAGAAAATTTCTCGTGGTAAAGCTTTTATGGATAAAGTAGCAAAAGATGTAGTTGCTCCGGCTGCGACAGACGTGGCCAAGCAAGTAGTGAAATCAAAGCTCACTGATGCAGCTAACCGTAATTTCGGTTTGAATGGTGATTTGAAAGTATACACTAACAATAAGAAAAAATAGGAGTAACAAGAAATGGCATTATCGAACACCGCCGTACCGAAGTATTATGGCATGTTTCGAGATGCCGTAATTCGGAGAGAAATTCCAGTTTGTGAAGAAGTATCCCTTGAAATGAATCGAATTGATAAGCTCATTGATAACCCACGATACTGGTATGATAATCAGGCAGTTGAAGGGTTTATTCATTATTGTGAGAATGAGCTTACTTTAACAGATGGTAGCGATCTATACCTTCTTGACTCTTTCAAGCTGTGGGCCGAACAGATTTTTGGATGGTACTACTTTATCGAACGAAGTATTTTTGTTCCGTCAGAAACTGGTAGTGGTGGTCATTACGAGATAAGGCGGATTAAGAAGAGGTTAATTACCAAGCAATATCTGATTGTAGCCAGGGGTGCTGCAAAATCTATGTATGCATCCTGCTTGCAGAATTATGAATTGAATGTTAATACTGCAACAACGCATCAGGTTACAACAGCCCCAACTATGCCACAGGCTGAAGAGGTTATGTCGCCGATTCGAACTGCCATTACCAGAGCAAGGGGACCATTATACAAGTTCCTTACCGAAGGTTCAATCCAGAACACGACTGGTTCTAAAGCGAATCGTGTTAAACTGGCTTCAACGAAAAAAGGAATTCAGAATTTTCTTACTGGATCGCTTTTAGAAGTCAGACCCATGTCCATTGACAAACTGCAGGGATTGCGTGTTAAAATTGCAACCGTTGATGAATGGCTTTCCGGTGATATACGAGAGGACGTCATCGGTGCATTGGAACAGGGTGCCGCAAAAGAGCAGAGTGGTGGCTCGAATGACGATTATCTGATAGTAGCCATCAGCTCAGAGGGAACCGTCCGGAATGGATCTGGTGATACAATCAAAATGGAGTTAATGAAGATACTCAAAGGCGAGTACAACGCTCCTCATACTTCCATTTGGTGGTATAAACTGGACTCCATAGATGAAGTAAATGATCCTGATAAGTGGATTAAGGCAAATCCGAATCTCGGAAAGACCGTTAGTTATGAGACATATCAGCTGGATGTGGAACGAGCTGAAAACAATCCGGCTGTACGGAACGACATTCTTGCCAAACGATTTGGTATCCCAATGGAGGGATACACGTATTATTTCACATACGAAGAAACTCTCCCTCACAGGAAGAGAGAGTATTGGCAGATGTCTTGTTCCATGGGCGCGGATTTATCCCAGGGAGACGATTTCTGCTCTTTCACATTTTTATTCCCATTATCGAATGGTGCTTTCGGAATAAAAACCCGAAATTACATATCCGAGCTCACTCTGAGCAAACTTCCCACAGCAATGCGAATCAAATACAACGAATTTATGAAAGAGGGCAGTCTCATCGTTATGCCCGGAAATATTCTTGACATGATGCAAGTATACGAGGATCTTGACAATTTCATAGCCGAAGCAGAATACGACGTTCGTTGTTTGGGATATGATCCATATAACGCCAGAGACTTCGTGGAGAGATGGGAACGAGAGAATGGACCGTTTGGGATTGAAAAAGTCATCCAGGGAGCTAAGACGGAATCAGTCCCGCTTGGTGAGCTGAAGAAGTTATCTGAAGAAAGAATGCTTATTTTCGATGAGGCTCTTATGTCCTTTACTATGGGTAACTGCATAGCAATAGAAGATACAAATGGAAACCGTAAATTGTTGAAACGACGACATGAAGCGAAGATCGATGCTGTCGCGGCTATGATGGATGCTTTTGTCGCTTTCAAATTAAACAGAGAAGCTTTTGAATAAGGGAGGAAATATGAACGAAATAACAGAGGGAAAATTCCCGGAAGTCAGAAGTCGACCTGGAACTCTCGACTTTAAACCCACTTGTACCAAACAGCTTCTTATGGAGCAGGAACGCTATATGCGGGAATACATTCGGTGCTTAGAAACCCGAGCTGAAGTCGAAGGTGTTGATCTGTAAAATAAAAATTTTTATCTATAGGTTAGTTTAAACTAACTAAGAAGGAGATTTTATGCCATTTAATTTACGTACCAGGCTTGCTCATGCTTGGAATGCATTTACCAGTCGTGATCCAACACGGCGTATAATTACCGGTCCGGGATATTCTTCACGTCCGGATAGACCACGGCTTAGTCGAGGAAATGAAAAATCAATAGTAACTTCCATATTCAATCGAATAGCTCTTGACGTATGTGCGGTTAGCATCAAGCATTGCCGATTGGATAAAAACGGTCGTTACGTGGAGGATATTGATTCCGGATTGAACAATTGTCTGAATTTAGAAGCCAATAAAGATCAGACCGGTAGGGCATTTATTCAGGATGTAGTGCTATCCATGCTCGATGAGGGATGTGTAGCTTTGGTTCCAATCGAAACCACTATTGATCCCAAAAACTCAAATTCATACCAGATTGATTCTATGCGGACAGGAAAAATCACAGAATGGTATCCAGATATGGTGAGAGTCCGCTTATACAATGATCAAACTGGTGATAAAGAAGAGATTCTGCTTCCTAAAAATCAGGTGGCTATTATTGAAAATCCACTATATGTCGTAGTCAATGAGTATAACTCAACCATGCAGCGTCTTATAAGAAAACTCAGTTTGCTGGATGTGACAGATGAACAAACGGCGTCCGGAAAATTAGATTTGATTATACAGCTTCCGTATGTAATAAAGACTGAAGCAAGGCGCACTCAGGCTGAACAAAGGCGAAAAGATATTGTGGATCAATTAGCCGGTTCTCAGTATGGCATTGCATACACAGATGGAACAGAAAAAATCACCCAGTTAAATCGATCATTGGAAAATAATCTGTTAAACCAGATTGAATACCTTACCAATATGGTTTACAGCCAGCTTGGTATTACACAGTCTATACTTGATGGTACAGCTGATGAAAAAACAATGCTGAATTATATGAATCGCACAGTTGAACCAATAATTTCAGCAATTGTTGATGAATTAAAACGAAAATTTCTCACAAAGACCGCTCGGTCGCAGTTACAGTCTATTGTCTATTTCAGAGATCCATTCCGACTGGTTCCAGTCAATGATATCGCGGAAATTGCTGATAAGTTTACACGTAACGAAATCATGACCTCCAATGAGATCCGTCAGATTGTTGGTATGCAGCCATCAAAAGATCCGAAGGCAGATGAGTTAGTTAATAGCAACATCAGTCAAGCTAAGCAGGACTTATCTCAGACTTCTAATGCTACCGAAGTAAACAAAGAAGGAGGATACAGTCAAAATGGTTAAATGCGATTTCAGCGGTTATGCCACCAGAAACGATTTGCTTTGTGGAGACGGCCGCACGATTCGAAAAGATGCGTTTAAAGAAAACGATGGATGCGAAGTTCCGCTTGTTTGGAATCATGAACACAACGATCCAAATGCGGTACTTGGACATGCTGTTCTTGAAAATCGTGAAGATGGCGTATATGCCTACGGAGTGTTCAACGATACCGAGCAGGGACAGACCGCGAAGAAGCTTGTCCAGAATGGCGATGTACGATCGCTGTCCATTTGGGCAAATCAGTTAAAACATATCGGTAAAGATGTAATCCACGGAAACATCAGGGAGCTCAGTCTTGTACTGGCTGGGGCTAATCCCGGTGCTTACGTGGATTTTATTATGGCGCACAGCGCAGACGGCGGAGAAGAGCTTGAAACATCTTGGGACGAGAACATTATGCTCTATCATTCTGCCGATGTAGAAGAAACGAAAGGAGATTCGAAAGTGGCGGAAGAGACCAAAAACGAGGAAACAAAGCCGGAAGAAAGTAAATCTGGAGATAAAAGAATCCAGGACATCCTTAATACCCTTAACGAAGAGCAGACAGATGCCGTAGCAGCGGTTATCGGTATGGCTCTCGAAGAAAACGGAGAAGAAGATGGCTCCGATGATGAAGAAGGAGGAAAAGTAGTGAAGCATAACGTATTTGACAAAGAAGATACAAAACAGAGCACTGTACTCAGCCATTCTGATGAACAGAAGATCATCGCTATGGCAAAACAGAGCAATGTTGGAAGCCTTAAACAGGCCATGGAGATTTTCGCAGAAGAAAACGCTGGAACACTGGCACATGGCGTATTTGACGATGAAGTGGAAGCTCTGTTTCCAGAATATGAGCTGCTGAAAAAAGGTGAGCCGGATACTCTCGAAAGAGATCAGACATGGATTGATTCTGTAATGTCTAAAATCCATAAATCTCCGTACAGCAGAATTCGTACTCGTCAGGCGGATGCCCGTATTGCTGAACTGAGAGCCAAAGGTTATCAGAAGAAAGGCAATTACAAAGAAGATATGGCTAAGATTAAACTTCTCAGCCGTACAACAGATCCGCAGACTGTGTACATCAAAGATCAGATGCACAGGGATGATGTCGTAGATATCACAGATTTCGATGTAGTTGCTTACCAGTGGAAGATGATGAGGCATGTTCTGAATGAAGAACTTGCCATGGCAGCACTTGTTGGAGATGGGCGTGAAGACGGCGATCCAGACAAAATTCATGAGGATCATATTCGCTCTATCTGGCACGATGATGATCTGTATTGCGTCCATCAGGATGTTGATTTCGAAGCAGCCAAAACAAAACTGCAGGGTACAAATACTGGTGCAAACTTCAGCGAGAACTATATCAAAGCGGAAGCCATGATCGAGGCGGCACTGTATTCCAGAGAGAAATTCAAAGGCACAGGTACACCGGATCTGTATTGCACACCGCATCTGCTTAACGTGATGCTTCTGGCCAGAGATCTCAATGGTCGTCGTATCTACGATTCCAAAGCCGATCTTGCTGCAGCACTTAATGTTGCATCTATCCAGACCGTTGAGCAGTTTGAGGGACTTGAGCGAACATCTTCCAGTGGAAAGAGAAAACTGCTCGGCCTGTTTGTAAATCTGGCAGACTATCAGTTCGGTTCCACCAAAGGTGGCGAAGTTACCAAGTTTGAAGATTTCGACATGGACTTCAACCGTTACAAATACATGCTTGAGACAAGACTCTCCGGTGCACTTACACAGCCGTATTCCGCTATCGCTCTTGAGGAGCCGGTAGCCTAATTATATAAGGAGGATAAAAGGTTATGACGATCGAAAAAATCCGTCCAGTCTCTGATGACGTAAATGTCGCAGTGAGAAAAGTTTATGGAAAAGCAAACGATGCTTATGCATATTACGATTCTGCTTGTAAGAACAAAGTAACTTGTGCCGATCTGCAGGATGCGTATATCAAAGGACTCATGATTGATGTTGCAGGAACATTATATAAGCCAATCAGCTGCGCTGTTTCTGGGAATGTTGCAACTGTAACATACGTAACAACAGATTCCAGCACAGCTACAACAGCAAAACTGGCAACAGTTAAATCTGACAAATAAATGACCAAGAGGTGAATGGTAATGAGTAAATGGTTCGGTAAGATAGGTTTTGTTCTTCCCACACAGGAAGTCGAACCGGGAGTATGGGATAGTCCTGTTGAAGAGCATGAATATTACGGTGATATGACCAGTAACCGTTGGAAACGTCAGAGTTCTGGAGAGATTAATGACAATCTTAACCTTGCGAACGTTCTGAGTATTTTAGCTGATCCATTTGCTTTGGAAAACCATTCTTACATAGCGTATGTCGAAATCCTGGGATCGAAGTGGAAGGTGTCCGATGTGGAACTCCAATATCCCAGGATGATTTTGTCTATAGGAGGTGTTTGGAATGGGAACTCGCCTGGAGCTGCAGAGTAAATTGGAAGAACTGCTTGGTTGCAGGCATGTTTACTTCCAACCACCTGAATCAGTCAAAATGGAATACCCTGCAATAGTGTATTCCAGAAGCAGTATTAAAAAAGTCAGTGCTAATAACACTGGGTACTTATTTACAAACAAATACAGCGTGGTAGTGATAGATAAGAAACCTGATAATCCAGTTATTTCTATGTTATTGATGCTTCCATATTGTGCTTATGATACGTCATATAAATCTGAAAATCTCTATCACGATGTATTGTCATTATATTTTTAAGGAGGATAAACAAAAATGGCCAAACTTGTATGGGACGAGGTCGGTAAAAAACTTTACGAGACCGGTGTCAGTAAAGGCGTTCTGTATCCGCAGGAAAATGGAACATATCCTAAAGGCGTGGCCTGGAATGGACTTACAGCAGTAAATGAAGCGCCTGAGGGGGCTGAAGCAAATGCTATGTATGCAGATAATATTAAGTATCTTAATATTCTTTCTGCAGAAGAGTTCAAAGCCACAATTGAAGCATATATGTATCCGGATGAGTTTAAGCCATGTATTGGCGCAGAAGAACTTGTCGAAGGTGTATCTGTTGGTCAGCAGGATCATAAATCTTTCGGATTCAGTTACCAGACCATTATTGGAAATGATACTGATAATAACTCTCATGGTTACAAAATCCATCTTGTGTATGGATGTCTGGCAGCACCTTCAGCAGCCGATTACAATTCTGTTAATGACAGTCCAGAGGCAGCTACAATGTCCTGGGATATATCCACCACACCGGTGTCCGTGTCTGGTTTCAAACCAACTGCAACCCTGGTTCTTGATTCCACTAAGCTGAGCGAAAAGAAAATGGCAGCCATTGAGAAAGTTCTTTATGGTGATGATACTGAGAATGGACCAAGACTCCCTCTTCCTGATGAGGTTAAATCCATTATCACAGCTGTGTCAGAATAATTTAATATCCGATTTTAAGAGGTCCACAAATTTGTAGGGCCTCTTTTTTTTTAGACATGAAAGGAGAAAATATGTTCAAAAAAACCATCACATATGAGGACTACAACGGTGTAAAAAGAACCGAGGATTTTTATTTCCATTTCAGCAAAGCAGAAATTGTTGAAATGCAGTTAAGCACAGTAGGCGGTCTGGACGCCACTATTAAAAGAATTGTAGCAGCAAACAATGAACCAGAAATCATCAAGTATTTTAAAGACCTGGTTCTCAAAGCTTACGGCGAGAAGAGTGCTGATGGTCGAAGATTCATGAAGAGTCCGGAGATCTCCAGAGCTTTTGCAGAGACCGAAGCATATTCTGTTTTGTTTATGGAGCTTGCTACAGATGCAAAAGCTGCGGCTGAGTTCGTCAACGGTTTATTACCAGCAGATGTTAGAGAGCAGGCAAAAGCTGAAGCCGATAAAATCGTAGCTGGCCAGTTTTCAGAAGCCTAATAAAATTGGAAATTATGGAGGGATGAGGAATGCTTGAAATAACCGTTCCAGCAGAAGAAGTGTGGGACGATGAAAAAGAAGAGTTTGTATCATCGTCTGTCTTTAGAGAATGGCATTTACAATTAGAGCATTCTCTCGTCTCTCTGTCAAAATGGGAACGTAAGTGGCATAAGCCTTTTTTCAGTAAGAAGGACAAAACGTTACCCGAAATTATAGATTATATAAAATGTATGACCATTACCAAGAGCGTTCCACCGGAAGTGTATGATCGCATTTCAAAAAATCAGAAGCTAATCGATACAATATCTAATTATATAGACGACCCAATGACAGCAACGACTTTTCACAATGAATCGTCAAAGCATACGAGTCGAGAAATAATTACTGCGGAACTGATTTATTACTGGATGATTTCTTATGGTATTCCAGTGGAATTTGAAAAATGGCATATAAACAGTTTATTAACCCTGATACGAGTATGCAATATTAAAAACTCGCCAGGCAAAAAACTGAGCGCGGCTGAAATTACCAGACGTAATGAAGCACTGAATAAAGCTCGTAGAGCACGGCATCATTCAAAGGGGTGATTAAATGAAAAAAGGAATTGACGTCAGTTACCATCAGGGAACTATTGATTTCAGCAAAGTGAAAAAATGTGGAATCGACTTTGTGATCCTGAGATCAAGTTACCGTAAAGCAACCGATACTCGCTTTTTCGAATATGTAAAGAAATGTAAAACAGAAAAGCTTCCTATTAAAGGAGTATATCATTTTATTTACGCACTTAGCGAAACACAGGCTCTTGCTGAGGCACAGTATTGTATTTCTCAGGTGAAAAAAGCAGGGCTTGGAAAAGATATCTACATTTTTGCCGACTTTGAGTACGATACAGTCGCCAAAGCGAAACAGGCAGGAGTTACTTTAGGTAAGACGGAATGTAATAAATTTACCGAAATCTTCTGTAACTATGCAAAATCTCAGGGATACAAAACAGGTATTTATACCAACATTGATTACTATAAGAATTGGTATTCGAAAAGCTTGTTTGCTAAGTATCCAGTTTGGCTGGCTGATTATGATGGCGGTCCCGACTTTGCCTGCATTATGCAGCAGTTTACAAGTTCAGGGCAGGTAGCGGGAATTGTCGGAAGAGTAGATATGAATTACTGGTATGGAGAGTCTACTGGTAACGTAAAAGTACGATCTCGCCAGGCAGTGGTTGATCTTATCTGTTCTTGGGAAGGATTGAATGAAGCAGATGGTTCTTATAAGAAAATTGTGGACATCTACAATTCATATACCGGTACTTTCCCGCGTGGCGTGAAGATGAAGTACGGATGGGCCTGGTGCGCTTGTACATGGTCCGCAACTGCTATTAAGCTTGGCTATACAGACATTATGCCTATCGAAATCGGCTGCGAAGAACTTATCAACCAGGCGAAAAAAATGGGATGCTGGGTAGAAGCAGATAACTATGTACCCAATATCGGCGATGCCGTCTTATATGATTGGAATGATAACGGAGTTGGTGACTGCACCGGTTATGCCGATCATATCGGAACCATCATTGAGGTAAATAAATCTCAGGGTTATTTCATCGTAATGGAAGGCAACTACAAGGATTCTGTTCGTAGGCGTAAGCTTGCTATTAACGGGCGGTATATCAGAGGATTTATTACTCCAAAATATACAGACGACACTATTTCATACGTTCCGCCGACAAAGACAGAGACAACAGTGAAATCTGAAAGGAGCGGTTATATGTTTAATCCGGAAGTTGTAAAGAGTGGTAGTAAAGGTACTTCCGTTCTTTTAGTACAGGAAATTCTCAAATCTAGGGGGTTCAAAGGATCTGATGGTAAAGATCTCAGCCTTGATCGAGAAGCAGGTCCGAACACCATCTATGCTATTAAGCAGTATCAGAAGTCCAGAGGACTTACTGCAGATGGCATTTGTGGTACAAATACATGGAAAGATCTTATCGCAATTTAATGAGGTAATACATGATTGAATTCAGACAAAAGGGAGATTTCTCGAAACTTTCAAAGTTTCTTGAGAGAGCAAAAGAAGCGGCCGGAATCGGCGACCTGGATAAATACGGGAGAGCTGGTGTGGCTGCCCTTTCGTCTGCAACGCCGGTAGACACAGGTAAGACTGCCGCTTCGTGGACTTATGAAATAAAACGTCAAAATGGATCTGTGTCCATAGAATTTCATAACACCAATGTGAATAAAGGAGTTCCAATCGCTATTATTTTGCAGTATGGACATGCCACTGCCACCGGGGGCTGGGTAGAAGGAAGAGATTATATCAATCCTGCTATCCAGCCTATTTTTGATCAGATTACCAATGACGCATGGAAGGAGGTTACCAGAAAATGAGCGAGACAATAGACAGTAAAGTTGTCGAGATGCGGTTTGACAATAAGGATTTTGAAGCAAATACAAGAACCACAATGTCGACTCTTGATAAGCTCAAAGAAAAGTTACATTTCACAGGAGCCTCCAAAGGTCTTGAAGAAATCGGCGAAACAGCTAGAAAAGTTGATTTTTCAGGAATGAGTAGTGGTATTCAAGCGGTTCAGATGAAATTTTCCGCACTGCAGGTCATGGGAATTACCGTTCTACAGAACATTACGAATGCTGCTATGGATGCTGGTAGAAAAATTACCGACGCCATTACCATCAATCCGGTGAAAGATGGCTTTGCCGAGTATGAGACGCAGATGAACGCGGTCCAGACCATTCTGGCGAATACCCAGAAAGAGGGCACGAATGTTGAACAGATCAATAAAGCGCTGGACGAGTTGAATACATATGCGGATAAGACTATCTATAATTTTACCGAAATGACGCGTAACATTGGTACGTTCACTGCGGCTGGTGTAAAACTGGACGCATCTGTATCTGCAATTAAGGGTATCGCAAACCTTGCAGCGGTATCTGGTTCAACTTCTCAGCAGGCGTCCACCGCAATGTATCAGTTATCACAGGCATTAGCTGCTGGTAAAATTCAGCTTATGGACTGGAACTCCGTTGTCAATGCCGGTATGGGCGGTCAGGTATTCCAGGATGCACTTATTCGAACATCTGAACATTTACAAACCGGCGCGAAAGCCGCGATTGCGGCAGAGGGCTCATTTAGAGAGTCATTAAAAAAAGATTGGCTCACCACCGAGGTTCTTACTCAGACTTTGGATCAATTTGCTACAGCCGCTGACACACAGGAAGAATATGATGCTGCTGTCAAAAAGTTTGTTGATCAGGGTTATTCTAAAGAACAGGCCAAAGAGATGGCCGATATGGCGAAAACGGCTGGGGATGCAGCCACTAAAGTTAAAACCTTTACTCAGCTTATCGATACATTAAAAGAGGCATTAGGATCAGGATGGACAAAAACGTGGCAGTTGATTATTGGTGATTTTGACGAAGCTAAAACTGTATGGACCAAAGTCAGCGATGTTCTTGGTGGCTTCATCAATAAAGCATCAGATGCGCGCAATGCTATCGTAGAAGCTGCTATGGGTAATCCATACAGTGATCTTGCTAAAAATATTCAAAAAGTAACCGATGCTACAAATGGCTATAAGAAAATTGTAGATTCAGTTATTAAAGGTAATTATGGCAATGGTCAACCACGATTCGATAAGCTCGCTGCTGAAGGATATGACTGGGCTAGGGTTCAGAATTTGGTTAATGAGCGATTGGGATGCTCTTTCCGATATACTGAAGAACTTACTACTTCTCAGGAAGATCTTAATAAAGAGCAGGAGAAGACCATTAAACAAATTCTCAAAATGTCAGACGCTGAGCTGAAAAAGAATGGTCTTACCAAAGAGGATGTCAAAGCCCTTAAAGAGCTGCAGAAACAGTCTGAGAAAACGGGAATACCGATCACTGATCTTATTAATAATATAGATCAGCTGAGTGGAAAAGAGTTGCTTCACGGCTCTGTGGCCAATATGGGTAATGCGTTGATTAACCTTTTTACCGAGATACATAACGCATGGCAGAAAGTATTTGATCCGGTTTCCGCAATGACGTTATATAACATTATTGCAAACATGCATCGGATCACTTCGAAGTTTTTAAAATTCACAGAAGATAACGGGGACGAGCTTACAAGGACGTTGGCTGGTCTTTTTGCTTTATTGGATATCATTCGACAGTGCCTTGGTGGTTCTCTGAAATTCTCAATCAAAGCCGCCAATGCGGTTCTTAGTGTATTCGGTATGAATACCTTGGATCTTACAGCAGACCTCGGTGATTTACTGGTGAAATTCGACAAATGGTTGAAGAAAACAGATCCGTTTACGCAAGGTTTTACTAAGGTCGGAGAAGTAATTAAATTCATCATTGAGCAGTTTAGAAAACTCAAGAAATATCTTGATACAATTCCAGAATTTCAGGCATTTACAGCAGAGTTGGACAGCTTTAAGAAATCCTTAAAAGGATTATCATTCGAAGATGTGCTGAAGAATTTTGAAAAGTTCGTAACGTATTTTGAAAGCAAACTTCCGAAAGGAATGAAAAACGTCGGTAAAAATGTTATTTCTGGATTCAAAAACGGATTGTCTTCAGGTAAAACAGAGATTCCCAAAATATTATCCAATATAGGTATCCGACTTCTGAAAGCAATTAAGAAAGTACTTGGCATCCATTCTCCTTCAAAAGAGATGGAGAAAGTTGGTGAGTACACTCTTTCTGGTCTTTGGAACGGCCTTACTACTGGAAAAGATAGAATTGTTAATTTCTTTAAGAATCTTGGATCTGATATGCTTGATGAACTGCAGAAGATTGATTGGAACAATATTGTTGCAGGTGGAATCGGGGTAGGCCTCGTATGGGGACTTAAAAAACTTTACGATATTGCGGATAAAGCGCTTAGTCCGGCAGAAGGAATCGGGAAAGTGTTATCCGGAGTAGGTGAAGTTGTTGAGGGATCTGCAAAGAAAATTCCGAAAATTCTTGATAATGCTTCCAAAGTGGTGAAAAGCTTTTCAAAAGTCTTGAAAGCCAAAGCGTTCAAAACACGTATGGAAGGAGTGAAAGATTTAGCCATTTCCATAGCCATTTTAGCAGGATCATTATTCGTGTTGTCAACGATAGATACCGACTCCCTTCACAACGCTGAAGAAGCCATGTTTATTCTCGGAGCAACTTTAGCTGTTATGACATGGGTTATGGATAAACTTTCTACAGCATCAGCGTCTGTTGGAAAAGATGGAGTCCAGATCAATGGCTTGAAATCCGGATTGGCCGGCCTTGGTATAGCAGTATTGCTCATGGCTGAATCTGTTAAGATTCTCGGAAAGCTGAGCGAAGAAGAAATAAATCAGGGAATGGAATGTGCTGGACTTCTGTTACTTGGAATTACCGGTATTTTATTCACATACGGCAAACTTGTAGAAGGTGAAGCGTCCAAGAATATTGACAAAGCCGGGAAGATGATAAGTAAGATTGGTAAGACCATGCTGCTTATAGTAGGGGTTATCAAACTGTTCAGCATGTTATCAGCGGATGAAGTTAAAAATGGCATTAATTTTGCAGGTGCATTCTTAGGGTTTGTCATTGCATATTTGGCTATTTCGAACCTGGCTGGAGACAAAATAGATTCTGTTGGGAAAATGGTAAAATCTATAGTTGTTTCAATGGGGCTTATGATCGGAGTAGCAAAATTGGCAGGTACTTTATCATTGGCCGATATGATCAATGGAACGGGATTTGCATTGACCTTTGCGATTTTTGTCGGAGCACTTGTTACCCTTACAAAATCCAATGAGAAAGTAATGGACGGTCTGAGTAAGTTGTTATTATCAGTGTCATTTTCAATGTTGCTTATGATAGGAGTAGCTAAACTTGCAGGTCAGCTTAGCATGAGTGAAATGGGGAAAGCTGTGTTGTTCGCTGGTGCTTTTCTTCTCTTCATAAAAGCTTTGAAAAAGATTACGACCGACAGTGGTACTGGTGAAACCGTTAAATTAGCAGGAACCTTAATTGCCGTATCGGTTGCGATGGGGATTCTTGCTGGAATATCTGTGTTACTCGGCCTTATTGATACCAAGCAGTTGATAAAAGGTGTTCTTGCAGTTACTTTGCTCGGAGCAATTATGACTGCGATGGTCTGGGCGACCAGAGGGGCAAATGACGTAAAAGGGAATATCATAGCTATAGCAGTCGCTATTGGCGTGATGGCTGCCGCAGTTGCCGCTTTATCTATGATTGACTCAACCAAACTCGCTGTTGCGACCACATGTTTGGGAGCTCTTATGGGTATGTTTGCTATCATGGAGTTAGCCGGAAGTAAAGCAAAAGACTCTATTGGTACGATAGCTGCGATGGTTGTAGCAGTTGCAGCACTTGCCGGAATTTTGGGAGCAATGTCAGCTCTTCAAGTTGAAAACGCTTTACCAAATGCTTTAGCATTATCCGCTTTGCTCTTATCTTTATCCGTATCCATGGCGATTATTGGTAAAGTGGGTGGTGTAAGTCTTGTTGCGTTAGCGTCAGTCGGTGTAATGACATTAGTAGTAGCGGCACTTGCCGGAATACTATATCTTATACGAGATTTAAACCCGGAGTCTTCTATCGGAAATGCTGAAGCATTATCTGTATTATTGTTATCACTGTCTGCGTCCTGTGGTATTTTAGCGGCTGTAGGTTTAGCTGGCACTGCCGGATTCGTGGGTATTGGTGTTTTAGCGGCGTTGATAACAGCCGTAGGAGCTATCGTAGTTGCTATTGGAGCACTATTTGAGAAAGTTCCAGCGTTGGAAGGTTTCTTGGATAAAGGTATTCCGATACTGCAGAAGATAGGCTACGCGTTGGGATCGTTCCTTGGAAATATTGTAGGAGGATTTACAGAAGGAGCTACTTCTGGACTTCCTAAAGTTGGTAAAAACCTCTCAGATTTTATGACTAATACTCAGCCATTTATCGAAGGCGCAAAGAAAATTGATTCCTCAGTCACAACTGGAATTACTTCTTTATGTAAGGCAATCCTTGTGTTGACCGGAACGGATTTTCTTAACGCAATAACATCGTTCATCACTGGAGGAGCTTCTTTCGTCAAAATGGGTGAACAGCTGAAGCCATTTGGTGAAGCATTATCTGATTACGCGCAGAGCGTGAAAGGAATCAATGCAGAAGATATTCAGGCATCCGCAAAAGCAGCAAAAGCCCTTGTTTCCATGAATGATGCTCTTCCGAAGAGCGGTGGCTTCCTTGGTAAATTATTTGGAAATAAGGATTTATCGAATCTTGGCGGTCAGCTTAAAGCATTTGGAACGGGTCTGAATGACTATTCAAATTCGGTTACGAATGTAAATCCTGATAAAGTGGCCAATGCGTCAGTTGCTGTTAAAAGTCTTGTTGAAGCAGTTAACTCTACAGATACTGTCAAAGCGAACGGCGTAAGCACGTTTGTGCAAGCTATCGAAACCCTTGCCGAAACTAACATCAGTGGTTTCATGTCTGCATTCAAGGGATCTTCTTCGAAAGTTAAGAATGTTGGAAGTACACTGACATCCGCATTGGCTAGTGGTGTGAAATCCAAATCTAATGCATTATCAAAAACAGCACTCAGTATGGTGGAATCTATGAGAAGTGCTGTGGCATCACAGGATAAAGAATTCCAGAAGGTTGGCGTGGCACTGATTTCCGCACTTGCGATAGGTATCCAGGCTCAGTCGATTCAGGCTGTCAATGTAGCCAGTTCAGTAGGAGCATCAGCGGCATATGGATCTGGACAGGCATATACAAGTTTCTATATGAATGGTATCAACCTTGGAAGAGGGCTTGTTATCGGTATAGATGCTATGCAGAATTCGGCATACAATGCAGGTTACGCGCTCGGTCAGGCTGCAGTTAGAGGCGAAAAAGATGGACAGAAATCTCATTCACCTTCTAAACTCACAATTCGGGCAGGTAAATGGCTTGGTGAAGGTCTGATTATCGGTATGAGTTCTATGGAGTCAAAAACTTATAATGCTGGTAAGAGTATGGGCGAAACAGCGTTTGATTCAATTCGTAGTGCTCTTTCTGGAATGAATGACATCATTGATTCTGATATGGACACTACACCAACCATTCGACCCGTACTGGATCTCACGAATGTAAAAGCAACAGCTGGGAAACTCAACGGATTATTTACTGACCCAGCGTTTACCCCGCTGGCAAATCTCCGAGCAATCGGTAATATATCAGCACGCAACAATCAAAATGGAAATTCCGACGAAGTAGTCAGAGCAATTAACCGACTCGGTAAGAGTCTTAATAATGTTGGAAACACATATAACAGCGTTAACGGCGTTACTTACGATAACGGCAGTGAAGTTTCAAATGCCGTCGAGACACTTGTTAGAGCAATTACAGTTGGAGGGAGGCGATAGTCATGGCTGACGATTTTACCGATGGAAGTTCCACGGCTACTGTAAATCTATCGGCCAGTGTTAATGTCACGAAGATGGGGCTTCAGAAAGGCACCGATCGAACTGTTTACGTAGAGTGGCAGTGGAGCGGTGTCACCGGAACAAAGGAATACCGGGTTATCTGGTATTACTATACAGGCAACGGCGTGGCATTCGTTGGCGATGATTCTACTACGACTCGATTGCAGAGTACATATACCGCACCATCAAATGCGGTTATGGTAAAGGTTAAAATCAAACCTATATCGACGACTAGAAAAGTTAATGGAAACGATTGTTTGTGGTGGACTGCCAAATGGTCCACTCTTAAAAGCTATTCGTTTTCGAATAATCCGCCCTCCACTCCATCTGCCCCAACGGTAACTATTGATAAACAAAAGCTTACTGCGAAACTCAGTAATTTAAGTGTCAACGGCACTCAGATTGAATTTTACGTCGTGAAAAACGATAAAAGTAAATATAAATCTGGAAAAGCTGCAATAAAAACAACTTCTGCATCGTGGTCATGCACTGTGGCCACTGGCGCAGAATATAAAGTAAAATGCCGGGCTTGGAGGGGAAAAGTTCATGGCGAATGGTCGGAGTATTCCTCAAATGCGTCTTCGATACCATCTGCTCCGGCCGGCATAAAAACCCTGAAAGCGTTATCGAGCACGGGCGTGTATCTCAGTTGGAATAGTGTATACAAATGTACGAAGTACGAAGTGCAATATGTCACTGACAAAACATACTTTGCGAGTAATCCTGATCAGGTACATACACGGACTGTCGAGGGTGTCACCCATACCGAGATAACCGGATTGGACACTGGGTACCAGTATTTCTTCCGAGTACGAGCTTATAACAGTAATGATCAGACGTCCGGCTGGACTGCTGTTAAATCCTTAAAACTCGGAAAAACGCCAGCAGCTCCAACAACATGGTCATCCACCACAACTGCTATGGTTGGCGAATCAGTTACCTTGTATTGGGTACACAATTCAGAGGATAATTCAAGTCAAACTTCGGCTGAGCTGGAAACCATTATTAATGGGGTAAGTAATGTCGAAACGATAAAGAATACCAAAACAGGTGATGATATTGACGATACCAGTTATAAAGTTTTAAGTACTTCTGCGTATTCCGAAGGTACTAAAATACTGTGGAGAGTTCGAACAGCCGGAGTTACTAATACATATGGTGATTGGTCAGTACAAAGAACAATCGATGTATATGCCGTTCCAACACTTCAGCTTAATGTGACCGATTCAACCGATTCAGAGCTTACTACGTTGGAGAATTTTCCGTTTTATGTAAAAGGTGAAGCCGGTCCGAATACGCAGAAAGTATTGGGTTATCACCTGTCTATTATATCCACACAGTCTTATAGCACAAGCGATAGGACTGGCGCCGAGACTATTATCAGCCGTGGGGAGGAAGCATATTCTAAGTTTTTCGATACCGATCAGGATCTCTTGGTTGAATTATCTGCTGGTAATATCGATCTTGAGAATAACATTACCTATAAAGTTGTATGTACCGTATCGCTGGATTCAGGACTCACTGCTACTGATGAGACAGAATTTGATGTATCATGGACAGATCAGATATATGGTGTAAATGCCAATATCGAGTATGATCCAGACACATATTCTTGCCATATAAGACCGTATTGTGTAGACAGCGATAATAATCTTGTGTCGGGTGTAAGTCTGTCTGTATACCGAAGAGAATACAACGGAGAACTGCTGGAAATAGCAAGTGGTTTGGATAATTCTGAAAGTACATTCATTACAGACCCGCATCCATCACTCGATTATGCCCGCTATCGAATCGTAGCTATAAGCGATAATACTGGAGCAGTGAGCTATTATGATATGCCAGGATACCCTATTCACGAGGTTGGAGTTATTATCCAATGGAATGAAACGTGGGAGAATTTGGTTGTATCTGACGCTAATGAAGCCGACATACCGGAAGAACCTTTGTGGTCAGGTTCGTTAGTAAGACTTCCATATAATATCGATGTGTCAGACAAAAACGGTGTCGATGTGTCGATTGTTGAATATATTGGCCGGAAACGTCCGGTTTCCTATTATGGCACTCAGCTTGGGGAGACATCATCATGGAGTGTTGAAATTCCCCGAAATGATGTTGAAACGTTATACGCTCTAAGGCGATTGGCAATATACAGTGGGGACGTATATGTCAGAGAACCGTCGGGAACCGGATATTGGGCCAACGTTGCAGTGTCGATCAGTCAGACACATTGCGAGGTTAAAATACCCGTGTCATTTGATATAACAAGGGTAGAAGGGGGAATTTAACATGCCAGATTGGACCAAGTCCATGGAGCAGACTTTTGAGTACTATGTCGTGGACCCTGGGACCTGGTGTGATAAATCCCAGATAACCGACGTGATACAAAGCAATATCGAACGGGACGCAGATGCCGAAACACTTGGCTCTGCGTCTTTTGATGTTGGTAGTATACTTGGCGAATGCTACGTCAGGATATATCTCATAACAATTCAAAATGGAATAAGAGAGAAGTTTCCGATGGGCACTTTTCTGATTCAGACCCCGAAATCAAATTTTGATGGTCGCTATCAGAAAGTGTCCATTGATGCTTATACGCCATTATTGGAGTTGAAGGAAGGACTACCTCCTTTGGGATATTCAATTCTCAAGGGCGGAAATGTTATGAATAACGCTTATAAGATTGTAAGAGATAACATACGAGCGCCAGTTACTGAGACCGTAACCAGCGATAAACTCTATAACGATTTTGTAGCTAACACCAGCGATACGTGGTTAACCTATACAAAAGATCTACTATCAAATGCAAAACATAATATCGGACTTGATGAATTAGGCCGTGTCCTTTTCCTTCCGGATCAGGATGCGGCTTCTTTACAACCTGTTTGGACATATACCGATGATAATAGTTCAATACTATATCCGGACATGAGTATCGAACATGATATTTACGGAATCCCGAATGTGGTCGAAGTTTATTTCTCAGGAAGCCACGATAACTATTTCGCAAGAGTTGTTAATGATGATCCAAACAGTCCCACTTCTACGGTTAACCGTGGACGAGAAATTGTTCATAGAGAGACCGATCCGCAATTCTCTGGCGAGCCTACCGATCAGCAGGTCAAAGACTACGCCACATCTTTATTATCACAACTTTCCTCTGTTGAATACACAATTTCATATTCGCATGGATATTGTCCGGTACGTTTGTACGATTGTGTGCGCCTGAACTATGAACGTGCTGGTCTGATTGATGTTAAAGCGAAAGTTATAAGACAGTCAATCGAATGCAAACCAGGTTGTAAAGTCACGGAAACAGCCGTATTCACGACAAACTTATGGAGGTGAGTTGAATGGCGTTATCTAAAAATCTGATTTCGCAGTTCGTGAAAGTCACGAGCAATAACACAAAACAGACAGAAGATACATATCTTTATGGTACGATTGTGGAATATGGTGGATCTCAATACGTAAGATTGGACGGATCAGATTTACTTACTCCATATACCTCTACAGTAGTCGTGAAGACGGGAGAGAGAGTTCGGGTATCAGTAGGAAGGCATACTGCTACAGTTACGGGCAATGTATCCAGTCCGGCTGCGAGAAATGATGATGTTATCGATCTTAGCGAAAGAGTTGGAAATTTCGATACACTTATTGCAGATAAGGCAACCATAAAAGACCTGGAAGCGCAAAAAGCACGAATTGATGAACTTACAGCGGATAATGTTACTATTAACAATCAGCTTACCGCTAATTCCGCTGACATCAAGGATCTTAAAGCAGGAAACGTCATAATTACAGGACGCCTTGATACAACTGAGGCCAACATTAAAAATCTCACGGCTGATAACGTTACAATCACGGGTCGGCTTGATGCCAATGAAGTGGATATTAAAACCCTTACAGCAGAATCGGCAAACATCAAGGATTTGGTGGCCGGTAAAGCAGATATTGGGGATTTGAATGCTGCCACAGGACGAATCGATTCACTTGAAACGAAGCAGATACATACTGATGAGATAGTTGCTAAAAAAGCAGATATTGATCTTGCAAATGTAAATAACGCCTGGATTCAAAATGGAGTTATCAAAGATGGTTCTATAGGATCAGCGACCATACATGATGGTGCGATTACCAATGTTAAAATTGCCGACGCAACAATCGAAGCGGCTAAGATCAAATCTATCAACGCCGACACCATAACTGCCGGTACAATAAAAACAGATCGCCTTATAATTACTGGCCCAGACGGAGAAGACTCTATCGTAAAAGCGATAAATGTAGCGAATGGGGTTTCCGAGGCCGAAGTAAATAGTCAGAAAATTCAGGCGGCATCGATTGATGTTGTGGATTTATCAGCTTTTAAAGCCAAGATCGCTGGGTTCGATATGAGCGGAAATGCAA
Organism: Blautia sp. MCC269; assembly: GCF_018785655.1. Classification (NCBI taxonomy): domain Bacteria; kingdom Bacillati; phylum Bacillota; class Clostridia; order Lachnospirales; family Lachnospiraceae; genus Blautia; species Blautia sp. MCC269. Next base: position 223,694 of record NZ_WQQE01000039.1, read on the forward strand.
TCTATAGCGGTAAAGAATCCATAAAAGACCCGACGAGCGGCATTTACATTTCTACAACTGGTGTCGGCATGGGCGATGGTTCGTTGATCGGCAAAAACGAAGCGCCTTTGCAGGCTTATGCAGATGGCAGCTTTAAGCTTGTTGGTAAGAATTCATCATTTGATTTCAATACCGTAACTGGCGAGATGAACCTTGAAGTCACGAATTTGAAGATATCCTCAAAGGTGGTTGCCACAAAAGATGATGTAGCCGAAGTTGAAAATAAAGTTACCACGCTTCTTAGGATAGAATCGTCAAAAGGTACCGCTTTTAAGAATGATGACACGTCGACTGTTTTATCCGTTGTTTTATATCATGGAAATGATCAAATTACGGATTCTTCTACCATGAAGAGAACATTTGGGGCCGATGCATATTTACAGTGGAGATCACAGAATACTGACGATAATTCTTTTACAGCAATACATAGTAGCGATTCGAGACTTGGTAATGACGGTTTCACATTGACACCATCACAGGAAGATATGAGTGTAAAGGTTACTTTTAAATGTGAACTGGTAGCATAAAGGAGGTGTTTTATGGATGAGAATATCTTATTGATAAATCTCGTTATTGATGAACGGCTGAGGACTATCACAATACCGAATAACGGTGCTGTTTTTGGCGTTGTTGGTGATATTGAAGTCAATCGTGTTAAGTTTACAATGCCAAGATATTACAGTGGGTTTGATATGTCAGAGTTTACTGCCAGGGTGAATTATGTAAACGCCAATAATATTGGTAATTATTACGTAGCTGATGATATGGTCGGAGACGATGATGGTGTATCGTTTACTTGGCTTATGGCTCCGGATGTTACAGCATATTCAGGGGACGTGAGATTTAGCATTAAGCTTTATGAAAAACAGGACGATAAAATCACCAAATCATTCAATACCCGGCCTGGGACCGGAAGAGTATTAGGCGGACTTGATGTAGAACAGCAGGTTACCCCAGAACAGCAGCTGACTATTCTTGAGAAGATTGAAGCCGACGTCAAAATGGATATCGATAAGTACATGGAGACAACCTCGAAACAAAAAGTGGATGAATATGTCAATGCGTCAGCCAAATCCAACATAGATGAATATGTTACCAAAACAGTGAAACCCAGCATTGAAACTTATGTGAATAACGTCACTTCCAAAGCATTAGAAAAAACGAATGAAAATATTGAATCTTTGGACGGAAAAGTTACAAAAATCAATGAAGCGTTAGCTGGCGTGGATGATCTGATAGGGGAGGTGTCTTAATGACAATCAAGACCAAACTTGAGACCTTGCTGCAAAAAGCAAACGCGAAGACAAAGAAAAATGATTCCACTCTTTCAGCTGCGATTCAGAATTTGATATATGGCTATAGTGATAATTCACCAAGTATATCCTATGAGTGGGATGAGACCGCAGAAGTCCTCCGCGGAACGTTTAATGGAGAATGGACAGAAATTCCAAATGACTGTTTTTATAAGAATGCGCTGTTATCATTAACTGAATTGCCAAGCAGTTTAATCACCATTGGCGATTATGCTTTTTATTCATGTTATAGTTTAGCGTTGACGGAATTACCAAGCAGTTTAATCTCCATCGGTAATGGTGCTTTTTACGATTGTTCCAAATTGGCGTTAACCAAAATGCCAGACCATATCACTGATATTGGTGATCGTGCTTTTCGTTCATGTTCTAAAATGATACTGACTGAACTGCCAGATAGCATCATATCTATTGGATATGAGACATTTAGATACTGTACCGGTTTAACGTTAACTGAACTGTCAACTAATCTCAAAGTATTAGGCACGTTTGCCTTCGGTAACTGTGATAATTTAATGTTATCTAAGTTACCGAATGGAGTTGTCGATATTGGGAATAAAGCATTCTGTTTTTGCCCTAAAATAACATTGAATAGGATTCCTTCTAGTGTACAACGTATAGGCGATGAGGCTTTTGCTGGCTGTTCCGGTTTAACCAATATTACTTTCGAAGCGATCGTAAAAAACATGTATCTCACCGTTTTTTCAAATTGCCCTAATTTAACTATTATCAGAGTTCCATGGCCCGAAGGAGCCGTGTCTGGAGCGCCTTGGGGCGCAGCAAACGCAACTATCATATATGATTACACTAATAAAGAGGAGAATTAATATGATTGTTAAAAAACTATATCGGTATAAAAGAGCGGATGGCGGTGTCACAATATCTCCAATTAAACCTGATAACACAGATTATGAAATTACTCATCGTCTGATAGCTGATACTGGAATGGAACTTGTGAGAAATGATATTCATACCATTTGTGTTGATACTGATGATATCGAAGACTGGATTGAAATAGAAAAAGTTCAAGAGGACGATGTTAAAGAAGATAAGGAGGCATAATGGCAGTAATATCATCTGATCAAATTACATTAGTTAATGTTTCTGATGCTTATTCGGTCACGCTTTCCAGAGAGTCTTATATTTTTATAGGTAACGCGGATGGAGTTCCAGCCGGAAAAAAATGTACAACGGAAGTGACAGCATATCGTGGTAAAGATCAATGTTCGGCGATCACGATTGCGGAAAAACAGATTACGTGTCCCACAGGTATTAGCGCGACGGTTTCTGGCAACAACACATCGAAAGTCACTGTTACTTTTACCACGACCGCCACTATTACGCCGCCATGCGAAGCCACTATTCCGATTACTGTTGAAGGTAATAGTTTTACAAAGCAGTTCACATTTTCATGGATTCAGGACCCAGAAGAATTGAAAAGCCGATTGTCAAAGGCTGAAACCAGCATCTCGAATAACGCAGATGCAATCAAGCTCAAAGCTTCACAAGAAGATGTAACAAAATTATCTGATGACTATAAACTTTACACCAAAAACACTACTGAATTTATTCAGACAGCGAAAGGATGGCAGTTGAACTGGGCGAAATTGATAAGTACAGATGACGCTGATGTAGAGAATCATCAGGATTATATCACTTTTGATAACGGTGATATGATTCTGGGAGAGTCTTCCAGTGATCTGAAGGTTAAAATTGCCAATGATTCAATTCAGTTTAAAGGCACCAGTAAAACAGAGGTAACTCCCGATAAAGATGCCACTGCTTGGATTACCGGTAAGACATTCCATATTTCCAATGGTGAAATTAAAGAGAGTTTGAAATTTGGCAATATTCTTATGAAGCCGACATCAAGTGGAAATTTAGCCATTGGCGATTATGCCGAGTTTGGTTCGACAGTAAGAATAGGAAATCCGAGTAGTCGATATACTCGAATAAATAGTAATGGTCTAATGGTCAATAACGAAAACACCGTTATAGCCCAAATTGGTTACGGAACAGCTAGAGATCCGAATGGCGGTAATTCAGTTTATGCGTTTTATACTTTTGGTGAAAGAAAAACTGGTACCTCATCCGGTGGATACTCGCTTATTGAGGGACGCAATAATGCCGCAACTGGTTTTTGTGCCCATGCTGAAGGTTGGAATAGTGTAGCAAGCGGAACTGGTTCTCATGCTGAAGGTGGTAGTACGGCAAGTGGGTCTTATTCCCATGCTGAGGGTAGTAGTGCAAAAGCAAGCGAATCGTATGCTCACGCGGAAGGTACTGGATCAGTTGCTAGCGGGCAACAGGCCCACGCCGAAGGTTGGAATAGCGTAGCAAGCGGACTATCGTCTCATGCCGAAGGTTCGTATTCTGAAGCATCTGGAGATGATTCCCATGCCGAAGGCAGAGATACGAAAGCCATTGGACAATATTCTCATGCAGGTGGGTTGGGTACTATAGCGAAAAACAGCTATCAAACTACTATCGGTCGTTATAATGCTGACGGCAATTATGCTTTTTCCATAGGAAATGGATCATCGGATACCGAACGTTCAAATGCTTTTACGGTGGATTGGTCAGGAAATATAAGGGGGCAAAGTCTAGTATCGCCAGATGCTTTAATTTTAGGATTTGAGGGGAATCATGAATTCAAGCCATATTTCACAAAAGGTGATACTACGACGGTTATCGTATATCTACAGGGGCGTATTGTTACAAGCGGAAAGGAAATATTATTTTATATGCCGTTTTCAAGGCCGATAATAGGTGCGACAGGGGTAAGTGTCTCTAGCGTAAACGGAATCGCAGTTAGTCAAAATGGAAAATCATTATATGGATCAAGTTCGTATGTCAAACCTAATGCTTATTCAGCATCTATCATTGGCGATGGACATGGTGTTAACATAAGAGCAACGATGCCAAATACTACAAACGCTACAAATAATGCGACTTGCGCCATCACAGCAAGTATAAAAATTACATTTTCATAGAAAGAGGGTTCGTAATGGCATTAAAAAAAGAAATTATGCAGGACGATGGAGTTGTTACCAACTATCACCGAATTCTTTATGTATTCAATGTCACAAATAGCCATAGTTCCATATCTGTAGCATCTATGGTATCCAATGTAGCCAGAGATAAGGAGAAGAGTGGTGACATTGATAATCCCTATCAGAAAATCGTTACATATGAAACTACTGATAAGTGTAACATGACGGTCGAGGCTGCATATGAATATCTCAAAACACTTCCGGAATTTTCTGGAGCAGAAGACATTTAATTTAAAGGAGGATTTCAAAAATGGATTTTACAACATTAACTGAACATTTCGTACTTGTAGTGCTGGTCGCTTGTCTGGTGGTAGGCTATATCATCAAACACGCGACTTTTTTAAGTAAAATTCCGAACACTGACATCCCGTGTATTCTGGCAGTGATCGGAGCCGTGCTGAACGGGTTCGTAAGTGGATTCTCGGTTGAGTCCATTGTATACGGAGCAGTTATGGGACTTGCTTCCACTGGTTTGCATCAGGCATTTACTCAGTTTATCGAAGGTAAAAACACAAGTATTTCCGAGGAGGATAATGATTAATGGGATTCACAATCACCAGTGATCAGATTATGTGGTTTTGTACAATCGTAGGTGGCATCTGGGGCATCTGGAAAATCATCAAGGAGCTTCGAAAACCCAGTGAAGATATGAAGATAGCCGTGCAGAAACATACAGAACTTCTTGACAAAGACAATAAGAGAATGAAGCAGTATGAGGACACAAATCAAATGATCCTTAAATGTCTTCTTGTGATAATTAATCATGAGATTACTGGGAATGGAATCGAGAAGATGAAAGAAACTCGGGATAAGCTCCAGGAATTTCTTGTTGATAATTAAATAGAGCGGTACGTAGGAGTAACGCTTAACCCGTTTGGGGTTATTCATATGTTACTCCTACATTTACCGTTAGAAACCTTTGATTTTACTGGATTCTGTGTTTCCGCAGCAGCACAGGAGACAGATAATCCAGAGAATGCAGGAGCAGCTGCTTCCTCCGCCGCCAAACAGGGAAGTACCCCAGCCATTGTTACATCCGCATCCATTGTTACATCCACCGTTACATCCGCAACTATTGTTTCCGCATCCGGAATCGCAGCCGCATCCGCAGTCATTACAGTTTGTAGCAGCTAAGTCACTCATCGATAAGTCCTCCAGAATTTTGTTTACAGTTCATCATATGGCCGGAAGCTGTCCACAGTTACAAAAAAGTTGACAGTATTTATTCGTTACGATATAATAAACGCGATGTAACATTTTTGTAATTTTTGAAACAGAGTTGATACATTTGTATCAGTTATAAGGAAATGGGGAAAATTATGAAGAATTTCAGAACAAGAAAATGGTTGAAAGGTCTGATTCTGGTTGCATTGCTTTTCACAGGATGTATGTTTCTATCAAATTCCACAACGGACGTTCAGGCGGCAACTGCCGGTTTTAAAACCATTGGAGGAAAAACTTACTACATAAAAAGTGACGGAAGTAAGCAGAAAGGCTGGCTGACATTAGGAAAATATAAGTATTATTTCAATAAAACAACCGGTGTTCAGGTCAAGGGTTGGCTTAGTGTATCTGGAAAAAAGACCTATTATTTTACAAGCAAAAAAGGAGCCATGGTAACTGGCTGGATGACGGATTCCAAGAAGCATAAACGATATTTCAATCCAAAGACCGGTAAACTGACCAGGGGCTGGATGAAGAACAGCAAAGGCCAGAAGTATTATTTCACAAGCGGTGAAGGCGTTATGGCTACTGGCTGGATGAAAAACAGTAAAGGGCAGAAACGTTATTTCTACAGTAATTCCGGTGTGATGGCGACAGGCTGGCTTAAGAATACCTCCAAAAATATCACGTATTATTTTGATACAGATACCGGTTATATGTATACCGGCCTGAATCGGATCAGTGGTAAGCTTTATTACTTTAAGAGTAATGGAGTCATGGCTGTCAGCACAACCGTGTCAGTAAATGGTGTTACATATTCCATATCCGCAACAGGTGTGGCAACTGCAAAGACCAGTAAACCAAATGTGAATGTAAGTAACGGAAATGTTAAGGTTTATGACACCACAAACAGCCGTTATTATACAATGGTTAAGGAATATAAAAGCCATCCGGGAATTGCAAACGGAAAAACAACGGATGAGGCTCTTCTGGCTGCACTTTGTGAAGCAGAGGCGGGAAATCAGGGAAAAATCGGTATGGAAGCAGTCGCACTTTGTGTTCTGAACCGTACAATTAAGTCCGATAAAGAGTTTCCTTCAACAATTCGAGGTGTAATTTACGAAAACATTGGAAGCAGTACGACACCACAGTATTCTGTTGTAAGAGATGGTGCACTTGCGAAGCGGCTCAAAGGAACTTTTGAGAACCGTACACTTGCATATCAGGCTGCCAGAGAAGCGATGACTATTTTCAACAACTATGTAAAAACCGGAAAAGCGAGAACCTTAAGCGGATTTAAAAAGAAAGACTTTAATTATATGTATTTTATGATGAACAGTGCATTTAAAAAACAGCCACTGACTTTCAGCAAAGTGGAATACGAAGTTTATAAAGACCACACATTTTTTGTAGACTGGGTATAATAAAGCCATATCCCTGTCAGCAACAGTTCAGCCGCTGACGGGGACTTTTTGTATCAAGAGGATATACGCACGCAACCTTGCAGGGAGACTTCCCTGATTCAGTTAAAAACGGGAAGGAGATATAGCATGAACCCTTATTTACAGGTGATCCTGTGGGCAGTAGGAATTGTTGTGTTGTTTATTGTCATGATGGCATGGAACAATCACAAGTGGAAAAAAACTCAGAAAAACAGAATAAAAAGAATTTTCGGAAAAATTCCGGAAAGAGAATATTCCCCGGATGATCTGGAGCGTATTTCCCATTATTTCCGTAGAAAAGAAAACGGGGAATTTTATATTGATGATATTACCTGGAACGATCTGGATATGGATCGGATCTTTATACAGATCAATCAGACGTTTTCCTCACCTGGGGAAGATATTCTCTATAATATTCTCCGAAGGCCTGTTTTTAACGAAGAAATTCTGGAAGAACGTGAGAAACTGATACATTTTTTTGATACCCACGAAAAAGAACGGACAGATCTTCAGCTGATTCTGGCCTCCATCGGGAAGACAAGGCTTGGCTCTCTGGCGGACACAGTGCTTGCCCTCAATGATGCACCTGTGATCAATATAAAAATCCATATTCTGATGCTGGTGGCGCTTCTTGTTAGTATTTTTGTGCTGCTTCCAATGTATCCGATGATGGGATTTCTGGTGTTCATGTGTCTGATGATCGCCAATATCGCAATCTATTATGCCAGTGCAGGGCAGCAGGTCATAGAAGCTTATATGGACTGCTTTAACCATCTTCTGAAAATGCTGGAAGCGGCAGATCAGATGCAGATCGTGAAATATCCTGAAGCCCAAAAACAGATGGAAGCGATCGCGGAAGGAAAAAAAGAATTCCGCCGTTTCCGGAAAAAAGCCTTTCTGATCACCGGCAAAAATGCAGATTCCGGAGATCCTTTTCAGCTGCTGATGAGTTATGTGCGGATGGTATTTCATGTGGACATTCTGGCATACAATTCCCTATTAAAAGAAATCAAAGACAAAGCAGATACGATCATGTTGCTGATCGATAATATCGGGGAACTGGACGCGCTGGTTTCCATAGCTTCTTTTCGCCGGACACTGTCACTTTGGAGCATACCCGTGTTTATGCCCTGGTCAGAGGAATCTGATATTGCGATCCAGCTTAAAATAGAAGATCTCTATCATCCTCTGATCAGAAATCCGGTGGCAAACAGTATCACTGCAACAGGAGGCACCCTGGTTACCGGCTCCAATGCTTCCGGCAAATCCACATTTCTGAAAAATGTGGCGATCAACAGTATTCTTGCACAGACCATCCACACCTGTACAGCCACATCCTGTCAGACACCGTTTCTGAAAGTAATGACTTCCATGGCGCTGCGGGACGATATCAGCAGCGGAGAAAGTTATTTCATTGTAGAAATCCGGTCTCTGAAACGGATCCTGGATGAAAGCAGGAAAAAAGAACCTCTGCTCTGTGTGATCGATGAGGTTCTCCGGGGTACAAACACCATTGAGCGGATCGCGGCTTCCTCGCAGATCTTAAATTCTCTTCGGGGAAACTGGATACTGCCTTTTGCGGCGACTCATGATATTGAGCTTTCTTATATTCTGGATGAAATTTATACAAATTATCATTTTGAAGAGGAAGTCCGGGAACAGGAAGTGGTGTTCAATTATCTTCTCAAGCCTGGAAGAGCAACTACACGAAATGCCATCCGTCTTCTGGATATGCTGGGATATGATCAGGAGCTTGTGAAAAATGCCGGAAATGCGGCAGCTGAATTTGAACGCACCGGCATATGGGCAAAAATTTCTTGCGCCGAAAGAAAAGAGCAGGTATAATCAAGAGCAGCGTAACTGTAAAATATAAATTTTATATAAACACTTTTATTTAAACATTTAACTTGAAATCCAAGGAGAGTCAAATATGCAGGTAAAAATCTATACCGACGGCGCAGCACGCGGAAATCCAGACGGCCCAGGCGGTTACGGAGCAGTTCTTCAGTATATTGATACCAAAGGCCAGTTACATGAACGTGAACTGTCCAGAGGCTACATGAAAACCACAAACAACCGGATGGAGCTGATGGCAGCTATCGTGGCGCTGGAAGCACTGAACCGTCCCTGCCAGGTGGATCTGTATTCCGATTCCAAATATCTGGTAGATGCCTTCAATCAGCACTGGATCGATTCCTGGCTGAAAAAAAAATGGAAACGTGGTAAGAATGAAAATGTGAAAAATGTAGATCTCTGGAAACGCCTTCTAAAAGCTAAAGAACAGCATCAGGTAAGCTTCCACTGGGTTAAGGGGCATGCGGATAATCCCTTAAATGAGCGTTGTGACCAGCTTGCCACGTCTGCAGCAGACGGTGATGAGCTTTACGTGGATGAAGGTTTAAACGGATAACTGTAATGAGAATTCCAACGGTTCCGGACGAAATGGGACAGGGATATTCTGCCACTTTAAGTTGTCAAAGCAATATCAAAATTTCTTGACAAACAAAAAAGCAGTTTGTATACTTCATATAGTATAGTAAAAGGCATGGAAGGGAAGAAGTAACTTAAGGAAAGCCCACAGAGAGCAGCCGGCAGGTGAGAGGCGCAGGGTGGAACTTCTGTGAATACATCCCGGAGCTGCGCACCGAATCGGGACTTAATACTGTAAATAATAAATTTTATAATAACAACGTATTATAGATAGGCTGCGACGGAATAGCACCCGTTATTGTGCTGAAGTGATTTTATATCGTATTATATTGGATATAAGAGGATATAGATTCACTTTATGAGGCAGGAAATGCGAGTTTTCTGTAAATTTAGGTGGTAACGCGGGACCCGGTTCTCGTCCTAAACGGACAGGAACCGGGCATTTTTTATATGACTATACAGGAGGAAAGAACAATGACAGTTTGGGAAGAACTGAAAGCACGTGGCCTGATCGCGCAGGTTACAGACGAAGATGAGATCAAAGAGATGGTAAACAATGGTAAAGCCACATTTTATATCGGCTTTGACCCCACAGCAGACAGCCTTCACGTAGGTCACTTCATGGCTCTTTGCCTGATGAAGAGACTGCAGATGGCAGGAAACCGTCCGATCGCCCTTCTTGGCGGCGGAACAGGAATGATCGGTGACCCTTCCGGAAGAACCGATATGCGTCAGATGCTGACCAAGGAGACCATCCAGCATAATATTGACTGCTTTAAGCAGCAGATGAGCCGTTTCATCGATTTCTCCGATGGAAAAGCTCTTATGGTAAACAACGCAGACTGGCTTATGAACCTTAACTATGTAGAGCTTCTCCGTGAGGTAGGTGCTCACTTTTCCGTAAACCGTATGCTGACAGCAGAGTGCTACAAACAGCGTATGGAGAGAGGCTTAAGCTTCCTGGAATTCAACTACATGATCATGCAGAGCTATGACTTCTACATGTTGTACCAGAAATACGGCTGCAACATGCAGTTCGGTGGTGATGACCAGTGGAGCAACATGCTTGGCGGAACCGAGCTGATCCGCCGTAAACTTGGCAAGGATGCCTATGCCATGACTATCACACTGCTTCTCAACTCTGAAGGCAAAAAGATGGGCAAGACACAGTCCGGAGCTGTATGGCTTGATCCGAACAAGACATCCCCGTTTGATTTCTACCAGTACTGGAGAAATGTGGATGATGCAGACGTTATCAAATGTATGCGTCTTCTTACCTTCCTTCCGCTTGAAGAGATCGACGAGATGGCAAAATGGGAAGGCAGCGAGCTGAATAAGGCTAAAGAGATCCTTGCATACCAGCTGACAGAACTTGTACACGGCGAGGAAGAAGCTAAGAAAGCACAGGAAGGTGCCCGCGCACTGTTCTCAGGTGCAGACACTTCTCATATGCCAACAACCGAGCTTGCAGAAGAGGATTTTGACGAGGAAGGAAAGATCGATCTGATCACACTTCTTGTAAAAGCAGAACTGGTACCAAGCCGTTCCGAGGGACGCCGTGCGATCCAGCAGGGTGGTGTATCCATCGATGGTGATAAGATCACAGATATCTATCATACTGTTGAGAAAGATGCTTTTGCAGGAGACGGAATCGTTCTCAAGCGAGGCAAAAAGAAATTCAAAAAGATCTGTGTAAAATAATTTCCCATATCTGTGACATTTCCGGGATAAAGCTACGGCATTCCGGAAATGCTGACAGGTAGGGTTGACACAAGGAGGATAACAACATGAAAAAATACGGAGTGAACGAACTTCGTAAGATGTTCCTTGACTTTATGGAGAGCAAGGGCCATCTTGTAATGAAAAGCTTTTCCCTGGTTCCTCAGGGAGATAAGAGTCTTCTGCTGATCAATGCAGGTATGGCTCCGCTGAAACCATATTTTACAGGTGCTGAGAAGCCGCCAAGAACAAGAGTGACAACCTGCCAGAAATGTATCCGTACCGGAGATATCGAAAATGTAGGTAAAACCGCACGTCACGGTACTTTCTTTGAAATGCTTGGTAACTTCTCTTTTGGTGATTACTTCAAGAAAGAAGCCATCCACTGGTCCTGGGAGTTTCTTACTGAGGTTGTAGGGCTTGATGCAGACCGTCTCTACCCATCCATTTACCTGGATGATGATGAAGCCTTCGATATCTGGAACAAAGAAGTAGGGATTCCGTCTGAACGTATTTTCCGTTTCGGAAAAGAGGACAACTTCTGGGAGCACGGCGCAGGTCCATGCGGTCCATGTTCTGAGATCTACTATGACCGTGGTGAGAAATACGGCTGTGGAAAACCAGGATGTACCGTAGGTTGTGACTGCGACCGTTACATGGAAGTATGGAACAACGTTTTCACACAGTTCGAGAATGATGGAAACGGAAACTATACAACACTGAAACAGAAAAACATCGATACTGGTATGGGTCTTGAGCGACTTGCTGTCGTTGTTCAGGATGTAGATTCTATTTTTGATGTAGATACAATCTGTGCACTTCGTAATCTTGTATGTGAAATCGCACATAAAGAATATGAGAAAAATTATGCAGACGATGTTTCCATCCGTCTGATCACAGACCATATTCGTTCCGCAACATTTATGATTTCCGATGGAATCATGCCGACAAATGAGGGACGTGGATACGTTCTCCGCCGCCTGATCCGCCGTGCGGCACGTCACGGACGTCTTCTTGGCATCGAGGGAACTTTCCTTGCAAAATTAAGTGCACAGGTAATCGAGAGCTCCAAAGCCGGATATCCGGAACTTGAGGAGAAGAAAGAGTTCATCTTCCGTGTACTGACAAATGAGGAGAATCAGTTCAACAAGACCATTGATCAGGGACTTCGTATCCTTTCCGACATGGAAGAGGATATGAAAAAAGCAGGTGAAAAGACTCTTTCCGGTGACAACGCATTCAAGCTTTATGATACGTACGGATTCCCTCTTGACCTTACAAAAGAGATCCTTGAGGAAAAAGGCTACGGCATTGACGAGGAAGGCTTCCAGAAAGCAATGGAGGAACAGAGAGTCAAGGCACGTACTGCCCGTGAAGTAACCAACTATATGGGTGCAGACGCAACCGTATACGATGATATTGATGTAAACGTAACAACAGAATTCGTCGGCTACGATCATCTTACCTTTGATTCCAAGGTTACTGTCCTTACCACAGAAACAGAGATCGTAGATTCTCTCACAGAGGGACAGAAGGGTACCGTATTTGTAGAGCAGACTCCTTTCTATGCAACAATGGGTGGACAGGAAGGTGATAACGGTGTGATCGAGACTGCAAACGGTAAATTTGTTGTTGAGGACACCATCAAACTCCGCGGCGGTAAATTCGGCCACGTAGGACATATGGAATCAGGTATGATTTCCTCAGGTGAGACAGTATCCCTGAAGGTAAACGAAGAAGCAAGAAAAGATACCGAAAAAAACCACAGTGCAACACATCTTCTTCAGAAAGCACTGAAGACCGTTCTTGGTTCCCACGTAGAGCAGAAGGGTTCTCTGGTAACTCCGGACAGACTTCGTTTTGACTTTGCTCATTTTCAGGCTATGACAGCAGAAGAACTCCAGGCAACAGAAGAGCTTGTAAACAAAGAGATCCAGGCAGGGCTTGATGTTCATACAGATGTCATGGATGTGGAAGAAGCCAAGAAATCCGGAGCAATGGCTCTTTTTGGTGAGAAATATGACCAGAAGGTACGTGTAGTATCCATGGGAGACTTTTCCAAAGAGCTCTGTGGTGGTACTCATGTAAAGAATACAAGCTCCATCATGCTCTTTAAGATCGTGTCCGAATCCGGTATCGCAGCTGGTGTACGCCGTATCGAGGCACTTACCGGTAAAGCCGTAATCGAGTACTACAGAAAACAGGAAGAGCTTCTTCACGAGGCAGCAAAAGCATTAAAAGCAAACACAACGGAAGTTGTAGAGAAGATCGGCCATCTTCAGGCTGAGGTAAAGGCTCTTCAGAGTGAGAATGAATCTCTCAAGAGCAAAGCTGCCCAGAGTGCACTTGGCGATGTTATGGATAAAGTCGTTGAAGTAAACGGCGTGAAACTCCTTGCAGCCAAAGTTGAGGGCGTTGACATGAACGGTCTCAGAGATCTCGGTGATAAACTGAAAGAGCAGCTTGGTGAGGGTGTTGTCCTTCTTGCAGCAGTAAACGGCGGCAAGGTAAATCTCCTTGCAATGGCAACTGATGCAGCTCAGAAAGCAGGCGCTCATGCAGGAAATCTGATCAAGGCAGTAGCAGCGATCGTTGGCGGTGGCGGCGGCGGACGTCCGAACATAGCACAGGCCGGCGGAAAAAATCCGGAGAAAGCCCAGGAAGCTATGGACGCAGCAGCAGGAATCCTTGAGAAACAGCTCACAAAATAATAACGTTGTGTGTGATTTACAATTTTGACATTTTTTTCATAAAAATCGAAAAAGATGTTGACGAAACCACATGTTATGCTATATAATAACACTCGTGCAAGAAAAATACCCAGACAGTTGTATTTTAGCACAATCTACAACTGGAGGGAGGTTAGGTGTGAGTCTATGTCAAACGTTATCGTAAAAGAGAACGAGACTTTAGATAGCGCTCTTCGCAGATTCAAGAGAAGCTGTGCTAAAGCGGGAATCCAGCAGGAAATCCGTAAGAGAGAGCATTACGAGAAGCCAAGCGTTCGTCGTAAGAAAAAATCTGAAGCCGCAAGAAAACGTAAATATAATTAATTGTGCGCAAAAATCCCTGGCTGTATGGTCAGGGATTTTTAATTAAAAAGAGACGCAAGACCGTTTGACAAAAGGAAAAAAGTATGAATTTGATTATCAAACTAATTATCAAACCATTGCGATCGCTCCTGAAGTTATTATTTAATCGAATTTTTTATGTAGCTCTGGCTCTGGTAGTACAGTTGTCATGGCTGTTGATCGCTCTTTTCCGGCTTATGGAGTATTCCAGATGGGTGACGATCGGAATGCAGGTTGTAGGATTTCTGGTCGTTCTGTGGATCGTAAACAAGAAGATCAATCCATCTTATAAGCTTGCCTGGACGATGCTGATCCTTATTTTTCCGGTATTTGGTGTTTCCCTGTACCTTCTGTTCGGTAAATCCAGGATCGGTACTGTAATGGAACAGCACTATCAGAATCTGATCGACGAGACCGCGGAATATCTGGAAGGATCGGAATGCACCAGAAAACATCTGAATGAAGATGACCGTTCCATGAGGATCCAGTCGGATTATATCTGGCAGTATTCCAGATATCCGGTCCATGAGAATACAACCGCAGAGTATTTTCAGGTAGGAGATGATATGTTTCCGGTTCTGGTGCATGAGCTGGAACAGGCGAAACATTATATTTTTATTGAATACTTCATTATCAATGACGGAGTAATGTGGCAGACAATCCTCAATATCCTGGAAAAAAAGGCAAAAGAAGGTGTGGATGTCCGCCTGATCTATGATGGTTTTGGCTGCCTTACCACATTGCCATACAAATATGATCAGGAAATGCGCCGGCGTGGGATCAAATGCGAAGTCTTTAACAAGTTCCGCCCGATCCTGAATATTATCCAGAATAACCGTGACCACCGTAAGATCTGTGTGATCGATGGCTGGACCGGTTTTACCGGCGGCATCAACCTGGCAGATGAATATATCAACCAGCGGAACCGTTTTGGCCACTGGAAAGATACTGCAGTTATGCTGAAGGGCGAAGGTGTCTGGAATATGACGGCCATGTTCCTGTATATGTGGGGAATTGTTACCAGAACGGATACTTCCTCTGATTTCGGAAATTATGTTCCACACAGATGGCATCCAGACGAGTTTACGGGCAGTGGTTATGTCCAGCCATTCTGTGATTCCCCTCTGGATGATGAGGTTGTAGGCGAAAATGTTTACCTTAATATTATCAACCGTGCCAAAAACTATGTTTATATCTGCACGCCATATCTGATCATTGATAATGAGATGATGACGGCGCTCTGCCTTGCGGCAAAAAGCGGTGTGGATGTCCGGATCATGACGCCTGGAATTCCGGACAAAAAAATGGTATTTCTTCTGACCCAGTCCTACTATAAACAGCTTCTTGAGGCAGGAGTAAAGATCTACGAATACCAGCCGGGATTTCTGCATGCCAAGTCGTTTGTCTGCGATGATAAGGTAGGTGTTGTGGGAACTATCAACCTGGACTACCGGAGTCTTTATCTGCATTTTGAAGACGGTGTCTGGATGTATAAGAACGATGTGATTCTGGACATCCGGGATGATTTTCTGGAAACACTGGAGTACTGTAATGCCATTGATCTGGAATTCTGCAAGAAGAGAAATATTATAGTACGTGCCATCCAGAATGTGCTGAGAGTTTTTGCGCCACTGTTATAAAAACTCTTTGACAGACAAGTGTAAATTCTGTATGATATACCAGACGGGAGTTAAGCGCTCCCGTCTGATATTGTCTAATGGAAAATATTTTATAAAGATACATAAGAAATTTTATTTATTGGAGGAATTGATTTGAGCCAGAATAAAGAAACAGAGATCCAGCTTCAGTACATTGAAAAATGTAAAGAACTTCTCGCAAAAAACAGTGCGAAACATCCCACCTTCCACATCCAGAATGAAGGATGTCAGATGAACTCCATCCAGACGGAATCCATTGCAGCCATCATGGAAAAAATGGGATATGAGATGGTAGATACCGAAGATGCCGACGCAGTTGTGTTTAACACCTGCACAGTCCGCGAGAATGCCAACCAGAAGATCTACGGACACCTGGGCCATTTAAAGAGTATCAAGCGTAACCATCCGGATATGAAGATCGTACTGTTCGGATGCATGATGCAGGAACATCACGTGGTAGAAAAGATCCGCAAGGATTATAAATATGTAAACCTTGTATTTGGAACCCATAATATCCATAAATTCCCGGAGCTTTTTTACCGGGCATTACAGACCGATGACCAGATCATTGATATCTGGAAAGAATCCGATGAGATCGTGGAGGGTATGCCAACTTCCCGTAAATATTCCTTCAAGACAGGCGTCAGCGTAATGTTTGGTTGCAATAACTTCTGCAGCTATTGCATTGTTCCTTATGTCCGTGGCCGTGAAAAGAGCCGTGAGCCTCAGGCCATTATTCGTGAGATCGAGGAGCTGGTTGCAGACGGCGTTACAGAGATCATGCTCCTTGGTCAGAACGTAAATTCCTACGGAAAAAATCTGGAGACACCTGTTACCTTTGCAGAACTTCTGAAAGAAGTGGAAAAGATCGAAGGACTGAAGCGTATCCGTTTTATGACTTCCCATCCGAAGGATCTGTCCGACGAACTGATCCAGACTATGGCAGAGAGCAAAAAAATCTGTCATCACCTGCATCTTCCACTGCAGTCTGGAAGCAGCAGAGTTTTAAAAGAAATGAACCGTCGTTACGACAAGGAGAAATATCTGGAACTGGTAGATAAGATCCGTAAGGCGATCCCGGATATCTCACTGACAACGGATATCATGGTCGGATTCCCGGGAGAGACAGAAGAAGACTTCCAGGAGACACTGGATGTGGTAAGAAAAGCCAATTACGATACGGCATTTACATTTATTTATTCCAAACGAAGCGGAACTCCGGCTGCCGGCATGGAAAATCAGGTGCCGGAAGACGTGGTAAAAGACCGTTTCGGCCGTCTTCTTGCACTGGTACAGGAGAAAGGACGGGAGAATTCCTCACGTTTCCAGGGAACCATTCAGGAAATCCTGGTAGAAGACGAAAACCGTGAAAAAGGTACGCTCACAGGCCGTACCCAGCATAATCTCCTGGTACATTTCCCGGGAGAAAAAGATCTCATCGGCAAATATGTAAAAGTAAGCCTGGATACCTGCAAGGGATTTTATTATTTCGGACACATTGTGGAAGAGTAAATTTTATTCAGAAAACATGGTTTTATATTGCCCGCTCATTACCAAGATTGGATGAGCGGGTTTTTTTATTTGGACAAATGGTTAATAAGGTTTTTATAAAAATGCAGTTTTTTTATTGACAAATACCCCATGAGGGTATATATTGTTCCATGTAAAGAAGATACCCCATGAGGGTATTTCTGTGAAAGGAGAGACAGCCTATGTCTGAAAAGAAAGCCTGTCCCTGCTGCTGTGAAAAACACACTGCACGTTCAGAGGAGGAGAAAAAAAAGCTGATCAACCGTCTGAAACGTATTGAAGGCCAGATCAGGGGCATTATAGGAATGATGGAGAATGATGCCTACTGTAATGACATCCTGATCCAGTCTGCCGCGGTCAATGCCGCAGTGAATGCGTTTAATAAAGAGCTGCTTGCCAGCCACATCCGTACCTGCGTTGCCAGAGATATCCGGGAAGGTAAGGATGAGACCATCGATGAGCTGGTAACAACCCTCCAGAAGCTGATGAAATAAAGGGACATACTAGATTTTAGGAGGTACTGAAAGGAAATGGAACAATATAACGTAACCGGTATGAGCTGCGCTGCCTGCTCTACCCGTGTGGAAAAAGCCGTATCCAAGGTTCCGGGAGTGAGCAGCTGTTCAGTCAGCCTTCTGACCAACTCCATGGGAGTGGAAGGAACTGCTTCCCCAAGCGAGATCATTGCCGCTGTGGAAGCCGCTGGATATGGTGCATCCTTAAAAGGCGCTGCCGGAGAAAAAATCTCCATGTCTGCAGCGGAAGAAGCACTGGAAGATCATGAGACTCCGGTTTTAAAGAGACGTCTCATCGCATCTGTAGGATTTTTGCTGGTGCTGATGTATTTTTCCATGGGACATATGATGTGGGGATGGCCGCTGCCGAAATGGTTTGACGGCAATCATGTAGCCATGGGACTGGTACAGCTGCTCCTGGCCGGCATCATCATGGTGATCAACCAGAAATTCTTTATCAACGGATTTAAGAGCCTGTGGCACCGTTCTCCCAATATGGATACTCTGGTAGCCCTTGGCTCCATGGCATCTTTCCTGTGGAGTGTCTATGCACTGTTTGCCATGACAAGAGCACAGGTAGACGGAGACTCTGCCGCAGTTATGAATTACATGATGGACTTCTATTTTGAGTCCGCGGCCATGATCCTGACACTGATCACCGTAGGAAAAATGCTGGAAGCCCGTTCCAAAGGTAAGACTACCGATGCACTGAAAAGCCTTATGAAACTGGCACCAAAAACTGCGGTTGTAGTACGAAACGGGCAGGAACTTACCGTTCCCATCGAACAGGTTCAGAAAGGAGAAACTTTTGCTGTCCGCCCGGGAGAGAATATTCCGGTGGATGGAGTGATCCTGGAAGGAACTACTGCAGTCAATGAATCTGCGCTGACCGGAGAGAGTATTCCGGTGGACAAAGAAGCCGGAGATATGGTTTCCGCGGCAACTGTGAACCAGTCCGGATTTATCAAATGTGAAGCAACCAGAGTGGGAGAGGATACCACCCTTTCCCAGATTATCAAGATGGTCAGCGACGCGGCAGCCACCAAGGCACCGATTGCAAAGATCGCAGACCGTGTTTCCGGTGTGTTTGTACCGGCAGTGATCACCATTGCAGTGATCACAACCATTATCTGGCTTCTTACCGGGCATCCTTTTGGTTATGCACTGGCAAGAGGAATTTCCGTGCTGGTTATCAGCTGCCCCTGTGCACTTGGTCTTGCAACACCGGTTGCCATTATGGTCGGTAACGGTATGGGTGCCAAGAACGGCATTCTTTTCAAGACAGCCGTTTCTCTTGAGGAAGCCGGAAAAGTCCAGATCGTCGCACTGGATAAAACCGGAACCATTACAAGCGGCCAGCCGGAAGTAACCGATATTCTTCCGGCAGAGGGAGTCACAGAAACAGAACTTCTCACACTTGCCTGTGCACTGGAGAAAAAAAGCGAACATCCTCTGGCAAAAGCAGTTCTCAAAAAAGCAGAGGAAGAGAAACTTGTCGCAGATGAAGTAACCGGATTCCAGGCACTTCCAGGAAACGGACTTTCCGCTGTACTTGGCAGTGACAAACTGACCGGCGGAAGTATGAAATTTATCAGCAGCCAGACAAAGGTTTCCGCAGACCTTGATAAGAGAGCAAAACAGCTTGCAGAGCAGGGAAAAACACCTCTTCTTTTCACCCGAAATGGAAAACTTCTGGGAATTATCGCAGTTGCGGATGTGATCAAGGAAGACAGCCCACGTGCGGTAAAAGAGCTTCAGAACATGGGAATCCGTGTGGTTATGCTTACCGGTGACAATGAGCATACCGCAAGAGCCATCGGAGCCCAGGCAGGAGTTGACGATGTGATCGCGGGGGTTCTTCCGGATGGAAAAGAGAGTGTGATCCGTTCCTTAAAAGAGCAGGGGAAAGTTGCCATGGTGGGTGACGGTATCAACGATGCACCGGCACTTACAAGAGCAGATATCGGAATTGCCATCGGCGCAGGGACAGACATTGCCATTGATGCGGCAGATGTTGTTCTGATGAAGAGCCAGTTAAGCGATGTTCCGGCAGCAGTACGTTTAAGCCGTGCCACAATTCGGAATATCCACGAGAATCTTTTTTGGGCATTTTTCTATAATGTAATTGGTATTCCGCTGGCAGCAGGCGTCTGGATCCCGATTTTCGGATGGACACTGAATCCGATGTTCGGAGCTGCAGCCATGAGTCTTTCCAGTTTCTGTGTTGTAACAAATGCGCTGCGCCTGAATCTGTTTAAGATCCACAACACAGCCAGAGACAAGGCGATCAAAAATCCGGTAACATTAAACATCAGTCATGATGAAAATAAAAAAGAAGAAAAGGAGAACAAAACAATGGTAAAAGTAACAGTCAATGTAGAAGGAATGATGTGCGGACACTGTGAGGCACACGTAAACAAAGCAATTCAAGCGGCTTTCGGAGCAGAGGATGTGGTATCTTCCCACGAGAATGGAACAACTGTATTCACAGTACCTGAGAAAGTTGACGAGGCAAAAGTGGAAGAAGTGATCAAAGAAGCCGGTTACGAGTTCAAGGGAATCACTCAGGAGTAATGAATATAAAAAAACGTGTACCTGTGTTAAATGATCAAAAGTTTTAAACGATCTACAAAAAGAAACAGTTCTGCATAAAAACAGAGCTGTTTCTTTTTTGTATATGATTGTATAGAAACCGGCATCCTGAAATATAATAAACAGAGAAAATGAATGCTGTCCGCAGATCTTCTCAGACCAGAAAGGGGGATATTTTTGAAAAAAGATACCAGAAAACTGATCACCTGCATTGCAGTGCCTCTGGCGACCGGAGCTGTTTCCGGTTTTTTTACCAGAAACGGAATGAAAGTATTTGCAACATTAAATAAGCCTCCCTTATCGCCGCCAGGATGGCTGTTCCCGGTTGTATGGACGATTCTTTTTATCATGATGGGGATTGCTTCGTTCCTGATCGCATCCAGGCCCAAAAGCAGAGCCAGAGATAAGGCTCTTACTTTATATGGGATCCAGCTTGCTGTGAATTTCCTATGGCCGTTTTTCTTCTTTGGGGCAGGATGGTATGGCTTTGCATTTCTCTGGCTTATTTTTCTGTGGGGACTTGTATATTGCTGTATCTGCACATTCGGGGATTTTTCCCGGAATGCTGCATATCTGATGGTCCCGTATCTGGCATGGCTGACTTTTGCCGGTTACCTGAATCTGTTTATCGCACTTTGGAACTGACGGAACATTTGCCTCACGCATAAAATGCTTTCTGCTTTTATAAATCCGGCTAATATCATTATAATTTATTCTGAAAAAGCAGGAATATCCGCCGAATTGATTGTTATTTACAATTCTCTTATGCTATACTGATAGCGATTATGGATGTACGAACGATACCAGGAATCGTTAATACTATGGAAGCAGAGAGGAGCACATTATGAGCGGATTTTTTGGAGTAGCATCAAAAGACGACTGTGTACTGGAACTTTTTTACGGAGTGGATTATCATTCTCATCTGGGAACACGCCGCGGCGGTATGGCTGTTTACGGAGAGCATGGATTTGACCGTGCCATCCACAACATTGAGAATACACCTTTCCGTACAAAATTTGACGGAGATGTGGGTTCTATGAAGGGAAATATGGGAATCGGATGTATTTCTGACTATGAACCTCAGCCCCTTCTGTTCAGTTCCAGAATTGGAAGCTTTGCCCTTACTTTTGTGGGAAAGATCAATAATTATGATGAACTTCTGCAGCGGATGTACGATACGACCAAGGTACATTTTCAGGAGATGACCAACGGAACTGTCAATGTGACAGAACTGATCGCAGCTCTGATCTGTGAAAAGGATAATTTTGTGGAAGGTATCCAATATGTGCAGGGGCTGATCGACGGCTCTATGACACTGCTTCTTATGACAAAAGACGGAATTTATGCAGCCCGTGACAAGATGGGCAGAACTCCGGTGGAGATCGGTCACAAAGAAGGTTCCTACTGCCTTTCCTTTGAGAGCCATGCCTACATTAATCTAGGTTATGAAGACTATAAGGAACTGGGACCGGGAGAGATCGTTTTTGTTACTGCAGATGGAGTGAAAACTCTGGTAGAACCTGGAAAGAAAATGAAAATCTGTTCCTTCCTCTGGGTTTACTACGGATATCCGACAGCATCTTATGAAGGTGTAAATGTGGAAGAGATGCGTTACCGCTGTGGAAGCATGCTTGCAAAAAGAGACGGAGATTCCGTTCACCCGGATATTGTAGCAGGTGTTCCGGATTCCGGTATCGCTCATGCCATCGGATATGCCAATGAATCCGGCATTCCATATGCCAGACCATTCATTAAATATACCCCAACCTGGCCCAGATCTTTTATGCCAACCAATCAGAACCAGCGTAACCTCATCGCCAAAATGAAACTGATCCCGGTACGTGCGCTGATCAAGGACAAAAAACTTCTTCTCATCGACGATTCCATTGTACGTGGTACCCAGCTTCGCGAGACAACCGAATTTTTGTACCGCAGCGGTGCAAAAGAAGTTCATGTCCGTCCTGCCTGCCCGCCGATCATGTACGGATGTAAATACTTAAACTTCTCCCGCTCCAAATCCGAGATGGAGCTGATCGCACGTCAGGTCATCGAGAAGAGAGAGGGACCAAACTGTCCGCAGGAAGTACTGGACGAATACGCAGATCCACGTACAGAGAAATATGAGCAGATGGTGCAGGATATCTGCAAGATGCAGAATTTTACGACTCTTCGTTATCACAGACTGGATGATCTTCTGGAATCCATAGGTATTGATCCGTGTAATGTATGTACATACTGCTTTAACGGAAAAGAATGATAAATGTATAAAAAAGGCTTTCCTGTCAGAGCTGGTCTGACAGGAAAGCCTTTTTACTTTCTGGATATCCGTTTGATTTAATAGTATACGGTATACATACGGTAAATTTTGTGAGGTAACAGATATCTTTTTCCGTTATAAGTTCTGTACGGCACGATATAAAAATAAGTACTTCCTGAGGAAGAAGATCTATGTATTGTTACAGAAGTCCTGTTGGCAGCTAAGGTTGCTGTACGTCTGTAGCCAGAATTAGGACTGGTAGATTTATAAACATAATATCCACTGATTCCATAAAGTCTGGACCATTTAACGGTTAAAGCTGATGCTGTGCTTTTTACTGTTTTTAAATCTCTTGGTGTACATACAAATGCATCTGAATCAGTACTGTATATTCTCTGTCCGTTTACCCATCTGTAACTCCATACAGATACAAGATAAGCAGTATTGGCATTCTTTTTTGTGGAATAATTGACGTTGTACTTTCCAAAAAATTTGGATGCTGACTTTTTCGTATTACAGTTGTAGATTCGCAGTTTGTATCCATCTGCATTGCTTACAGTTTTCCAGCTGAGATACATACGTCCGGTACTGGTCATCTCTGCATTCTTTATGGTTGGAATTGCCGGGCGTGCGGCTGCGGAAACCGGGATCGCAGATGAAATAAGCATCATAACTGCCAGCATGCAGACCAAGAGTTTCTTGAATTTTTTCATTATTCATACCTCCTTCATAATTATAAGAAAATTATAAAATAGTAACGAATTTCTGTCAACATTTCTTTATAAGATTGGTCATTTTAATTCTAATTTATTTTCACAAAAAGTTATAACAGCATTCATTTTGGCAATTAGTCAGAATGCATTGGATGCGATACAATAAAGTCACGAAGAACAAACATCGTGAAAAAAGAAAAAGGAGCGAATACATTATGGTAAAGTTATATGATGGCGGCGCATATCTGGTAAACGGAACAGAGATCGTACCGGAAGCAGAAGCAGCCAAAGTGGAAGCACTCACTGGAAAAAAAGCAGAGAAATCTGAAGCAAGAAAGGGCACCATGGCTTATGGCATCATGGAGGCACACAACACATCAGGAAACATGGAAGGCACTGCTGAATCTGGACAAAGTCATTACATTCGGAAGTGTGGAAGGCAGATACGATGTCTGTATCGAAGATACCGGTAAAGATGAAATGGTAAAAACATTAAAAAAGCTGTACGAACCAGTTGGCCTGGAAAAAGAAACTGTCAGATAACTCCCGGTTGCATTTTGGGGACCTGCGGCTTATAATAAAATGCGGATATATCTTTTGTGGTATATCCGTGTTTTTTATATCATAAAAAATTTTATTCAGGAGGAAAAACATGATTTCTCCCGTAAAAGCCATAATATTTGATGCGGACGGTGTCCTTCTGGACTCTCTTTCTATCTGGAGGGAACTTGGAAAACGATATATTACAGATCTTGGATATCACCCAATTGCGGGAATGGAAGAGATCCTTTTTCCCATGAGTATGGAGCAGGGAGCGGCATGGCTGAAAAGCAGGTTCGCTCTTGGGTTTTCCGAAGAAAAGATCGTGGAGGATCTGAAAGTTCGGATCCAAAACTACTATTTTGAAGAAGTTCCTGCAAAATCAGGTGCCAGAGAACTTTTTCAATATCTTGCTAGCCAGAAAATCCCGGCTGTGGTGGCAACTTCAAGCCCAAAAGAACATATCCGCCGGGCACTAAAGCGAAACGGACTTCTTCCTTTTTTAAAAGAAATTTATACCACCAGTGAGATCGGAGAAAGCAAATATTCTCCGAAGATCTATCTTACAGCAGCGAAAGTGCTGGGAACGGAGCCATCCATGACACTGGTAGTGGAAGATTCTCTCTATGCACTGCAGACCGCAGGAAAAGCAGGATTTCTGACTGCAGGCATCTATGACGCATTGGGAGAACCGGATCAGGAGCAGCTAAAAAAGGACGCACATATCTACTGCCAAAATCTGACAGAGTTACAGAATTATATATTTACAGAAAACGGAGGAAACGAAAAATGAAAACAGCATTAACCATCGCAGGCAGCGATTCCAGCGGAGGCGCAGGGATCCAGGCCGATATCAAAACCATGATGGCAAACGGGGTATACGCCATGAGTGCCATCACCGCACTGACTGCCCAGAATACCACCGGTGTCGCAGCCATCCAGAATGCAACGGCAGAATTTCTTGGTCAGGAGCTGGATAGTATTTTTACAGATATTTTTCCGGATGCAGTAAAGATCGGAATGGTTTCCGAAAGTGATCTGATCCGCATGATCGCCAAAAAGCTCCGGCAGTATCAGGCGAAAAATATCGTAGTGGATCCGGTTATGGTGGCTACCAGCGGTGCAAGGCTGATCAGTGAAGAAGCTGTGGATGTTCTGAAAGAAGAACTGTTTCCTCTTGCGGATCTTCTCACTCCCAATATCCCGGAAACGGAAGTGCTTACCGGACGAAAGATCAGAAACACCGATGATATGATCGAAGCTGCAAAACAGGTTTCCGAACAGTATCACTGTGCAGTTCTTTGCAAAGGCGGCCATAAGCTTAATGATGCCAATGATCTTCTCTATGAGGATGGAACATATCAGTGGTTTGAGGGAAAAAGGATCGACAATCCCAACACCCACGGAACAGGATGTACTCTTTCCTCGGCCATCGCATCCAACCTTGCAAAAGGATTTTCCATGGTGGAATCTGTAAATCGTGCCAAAGACTATATTTCCGGAGCTCTTGCTGCCATGCTGGATCTCGGAAAAGGAAGCGGTCCTATGGATCATGGTTTTGCAGTAAAGAACAGTTATACAGAGGAGGCATAAGGTTATGACAGTTACAGAACGGATCACCGCTCTTCGAAAACAGATGAAAGAAAAGGGAATCGATGCTTATCTGGTTCCGACCGATGATTTCCACGGTTCCGAGTATGTGGGAGATTATTTTAAATGCAGGAAATATATTACCGGATTTACCGGTTCTGCCGGAACTGCTGTCATCATGCCGGATATGGCGGGACTCTGGACAGACGGAAGATATTTTATCCAGGCCGCACAGCAGTTAGAGGGAACACCGGTTACCCTGTTTAAGATGGGGGAACCGGATGTACCGACGATCCATAAATTTCTGGAAGAAAACCTGAAAGAAGGGATGTGCCTCGGCTTCGACGGCCGTACTGTCAGCGCAGAGGAAGCCGGGAAATTGAAAAAAATCCTTCAGGGAAAACAGGTACGTTTTTCTGTAAATGAGGATCTGATCGGAAATATCTGGGATGACCGTCCGGCACTTTCCTGTGAACCGGTAATGGAATTATCCGAAAAATGGGCTGGAAGATCCAGAGCAGACAAGATCCGGGAAATCCGCAGCAAACTGAAAGAAAAAGACGCAGATCTCTTTGTCCTCACGTCACTGGATGATATTGCGTGGCTTTTGAACATTCGCGGAAATGATATCCACTGCTGCCCGGTAGTGCTTTCCTATCTTGTAATGGATGAGAAAGAAATCCGGTTTTTTGCCAATGAGAGGGCTTTTCCGGATTCTGTAAAAGAAGCTCTGGCCATAGATGGCGTTACCATCTATCCATATGATGATATTTACACTTATGTGCAGACGATCCCTGAATCGAAAAGGGTTTATCTTTCAAAAAGTAATGTAAACAGCCGTCTGGTCAGCAGCATTCCGGATGGAGTAACAATCCTGAATGGAGAAAACCTGTCCCTTCTTCCAAAAGCCATCAAAAATGAGATCGAAGTCCAGAATGAAAAAACAGCCCACATCAAAGACGGCGTGGCAATGGTAAAATTTATCCACTGGCTGAAAAAGAATGTGGGAAAGCAGGAGATCACCGAGCTTTCCGCAGCGGACAAACTCTATGAGTTCCGCTCCGGACAGGAGAACTTCCAGGGGAACAGCTTTGATCCCATTATTGCCTACGGTGCACATGGAGCTATTGTTCATTACAGTGCCACAGAAGAAACCAGTATTCCTCTGAAACCAGAGGGACTGGTTCTGATGGATACCGGCGGCCATTATCTGGAGGGAACCACAGACATCACCCGCACCGTTGTACTTGGCCCGGTTACCCAAAAAGAAAAGAAATATTTCACAGCAGTACTTCGTGGGCACCTGAACCTTGCAGCCGCAAAATTCCGCTATGGCTGTACCGGACTGAATCTGGATGCCCTGGCAAGAGGACCACTCTGGGCTATGGGAGAGGATTACAATCACGGAACCGGTCATGGCGTAGGATATCTTCTCAATGTACACGAAGGTCCTCAGAGCTTCCGCTGGAAAAATCTCGTGGATCGTCCGGCTCCTGTTCTGGAAGAAGGAATGATCACCTCCGATGAACCAGGATACTATGCGGAAAATGAATTTGGTATCCGCCATGAAAACCTTGTGGTCTGCAAAAAGGCCGAAAAAACAGCCTACGGTCAGTTTATGAAATTTGAACCTCTGACGCTGGTACCCTTTGACCTGGAAGGTATAGATCCCGAACAGATGGAAACCGGAGAGCGCACACTGCTCAACCAGTATCATGCCTTTGTATATGAGAAAATTTCTCCGTATCTGGATGAGGATGAAAAAGGCTGGTTAAAAGAAGCCACACAGGCAATATAAACCGGAATGAAATTTTATAGTCTGGAATTAACCTTTATATTTAACAAAAAATCCTTGACCTGAACCTGAGTTTAGGTTGTATCATAAAAGCAGTGAGATTTTTTATGAATATAACACAGGAGGGATTACAAATGGCACACAAAAAAATCGTACCTGGAACAGGTGGAGAACATTACATTCCTTATAAGGACCGTTCCGGAGAAAAATCCACCGTATATTTTACAGAGGATTTTTCCGCAGAGGGACTGAAGAAGATTTTTGAGCGTGTAAGCGGCAGCCTTAAGGGTAAGATTGCAGTCAAGCTTCACACAGGAGAGCAGCATGGACCGAATATCATCCCTGCACCGTGGGTAAAAGAACTGACCGCAGATAAGATCCCGGAAGCCCATATCGTAGAGACAAACACCTACTACGAGGGAGACCGTTACACAACGGAGAAGCATCGTGAAACTCTGAAGGTAAATGGCTGGACATTCTGCCCGGTAGATATCCTGGATGAGGACGGAACTGCCAAGTTCCCGGTAAAAGGCGTATTGTATTTATCAACGTTCTTCGAAATATGTCTGTTTCCTGCGACTGTGGGGGTGTTGGAGCAGCACCTGTCGTAACACCGAATATCGGAATCGTGGCATCTACAGATATCCTTGCAGCAGACCAGGCTTCTGTAGATCTTGTGTATACACTGAAGGATTCTGATCATAAAGATCTGGTAGAGAGGATCGAGACACGTCACGGACTTCGCCAGCTCAGCTATATGAAAGAAATGCACATGGGAAATGACAGATATCATCTTATCAACATTGATGAGGATGATAAAGAGATCCTCCCTGCAGATGCCGTAAAGAATGTAAAACCATTTCAGGGATAAGAATATTTCATAAAATGTGAAGAAGCAGTCAAGCGGATATTCGCAATCCGCTTCGCTACTTGCTTGATTTGGTTAAAACAGAAAAGGGCGCATGTATCCATAAAATGTGGAATTTCATGCGCTCATTTTTGTGTTATAATATAGAAAAATACAAACAGCGAGGTACTTAATGCCTATGAAAACAGAAAACAAAACCAATCACTACATCGATCTACATGCACATCTGGATGGCTGTATTACCGTGGATATTGCAAAAAAACTTGCCGCATTGCAGCAGATCACACTTCCGGCTGCAACAGACGAGGAACTTCTTTCCCTTCTTTCCGTTCCGGATACCTGCGAAAATCTCAATGATTTTCTGAAATGCTTTGACCTGCCTCTTTCCCTTCTTCAGACAGAAGAAGCACTGGAAGAAGCCGTTTATCTTATCCTTTCTGAAATGAGAAAAGACGGTGTGATTTACGCAGAACTTCGTTTTGCACCACAGTTCCATACACAAAAAGGAATGACCCAGGAAACGGCGATCCAGTCTGCATTACGTGGCCTGAAAAAATCTCCGATTCCAGGCAATCTGATCTTATGCTGCATGCGTGGAAGCTCCAATCAGCAGGAAAATATGGAAACTCTGGACTTGGCCCGCAGATATCTCACAGAGGATGGAGGAGTAGTTGCCGTGGATCTTGCAGGTGCAGAAGCACTTTTTCCAACAGAAAGCTATAAGAATCTTTTTGCGAAAGCAAAAGAGTACAACGTTCCATTTACGATCCATGCAGGTGAAGCCGGCGATGCCGAGGATGTCAAAACAGCCATCCGTATGGGAGCATCCAGGATCGGGCATGGAGTGCGTATCGCAGGAAATGAAGAGGTGATCCAACTTGTAAAAAACAACGGGATTTTTCTGGAAATGTGTCCCACAAGCAACCGGCAGACCAGGGCAGTGGAAGATATGTTTTCCTATCCGTTGAAAAATTTTCTGGAACAGGGACTTAAGGTAACACTAAATACAGATGATCCTGCCATTGAAAGAACAACCCTTTCCCATGAGTTTCAGTATATGGATTCCCTGTTAAACCTTACAGAGGAACAGAAAAAACAGTTGCTCCTGAATTCCGTGGAAGCAGCATTTACTTCCGGTAAACGAAAAAGGGAGCTGAAAGAACAGTTTCTCTTTTAAAACGGATAAAAACCTTACGCAGAAGAAAGGACGATCATGGACACCAATTTTGAGCATTATAAAGTATTTTATTACGTAGCCAAATATGGAAATCTCACAAAAGCGGCAGCAGTTTTAAAAACCAGTCAGCCTGCGGTTACAAGAACGATCCACAACCTTGAAAACATCCTGGGCTGCAGATTATTCATACGCAGCAAAAGCGGAATGAAGCTGACACCGGAAGGAAATATTTTTTATGAATATATAGCTGCCGGATGTGCTCAGTTTTTTAAGGGAGAAAACAATCTCAGTAACCTGATCAGCCTGGAAAACGGAACCATCTATATCAGTGCAACTGAAACGGCTCTTCACTGTTATCTGTTTGAGGCGGTCCGGGATTTCAATATCCTGTACCCGAACGTACATTTTAAAATTCTGAATAACAGTACGACAGATTCCGTAAATGCTCTGAAAGAGGGCAAAGTAGACCTGGCTGTTGTGTCGGCAACCTTGCAGGTAACCCCTCCTCTGAAAATGAAGATCGTAAAAAAATACAGGGACATCCTGATCGGTGGAAACAGATTTGAAAAGCTGAAAAACAGGGAACTTTGTGGGGAAAATTGTGCTTAATGAAATTTACGGAAAGAAAAATCTTCCAGGTTCATGAACTCCTGCGGATAACCTCTTTTCAAAATAGCAGAAATATTGTATTATGGTAACAATTCGGGTTTTTATCCGATATTATCGTATGATAAAAAATTCTGTTACGAGGAGGATTTATGTTCGAAACGATCATTGACGCAATCAACACGTTTCTCTACAGCAAATTACTGATTGTAATATTGATTGGTTCCGGCATCTACTTTACTGTCCGGACCAGATTTCCACAGGTACGTTTATTCAAAAACGCCTGCAGCGCTGTAATGGAGAAACCAGAGGGAGACGAAAGTGTATCATCCTTTCAGGCACTGATGGTCTCCACGGCATCTCGTGTAGGGACAGGCAACATTGTAGGAGTATCTTCTGCCATCTGTATCGGTGGTGTGGGCTCCGTATTCTGGATGTGGATCATTGCCATTCTTGGAAGCGCATCAGCTCTGGCAGAGAGCACACTGGCGCAGATATATAAGAAAAAAGGAAAAGACGGCCAGTGCTACGGCGGCCCGGCGTATTACATAGAGGCGGCATTGCACAGCAGAGGACTGGCAGTGGTTTTCTGTATAGCCATGATCCTGACTTACGCGTTTGGATTTAATATGCTGGCCTCCTATAATCTGCAGTCTACATTTTCCGGTCAGCCATTTTATAATGCAGAGATCACGCCATGGATCATTGGAGGAATTCTGGCGCTGGTAACGGGATGGTGTCTGCTGGGTGGCGGTAACAGAATTGTGAAAGTAACTTCTACTTTAGTGCCATTTATGGGCATTGTATATATTCTGATATCCCTGCTGGTAGTGGTACTAAATATCGGACAGCTTCCATCGGTACTGGCACAGATCTTTGAAGAAGCATTTGATTTTAAAGCAATTTTTGCCGGATTTGCCGGATCAGCTATGATGCAGGGAATACGAAGAGGTCTGTATTCCAATGAAGCAGGTATCGGTTCTGCCCCCAATGCAGCGGCGTCTGCAATGGTCAGTCATCCGGTTAAACAGGGACTGGTACAGATGCTGTCTGTGTTTATTGACACATTATTATTGTGCACTGCAACTGCCATGATGTGTCTGGTATCTGGTGTGACACCGGCAAAAGAGCTTCAGGGAGCACCGTGGGTGCAGGCAGCACTTCACAAGACTCTTGGTTCTTTTGGACCATATTTTATTATGATTGCAATGGTATTATTTGCTTTCACTACATTGCTGGGAAATTGCTTCTATTGTGATAATCTGCTGACTTATATCCTTAAAAAGCAGCCGGGTAAGAAATTCATGACGGGATTTCGCCTTGTATCAGCACTGGTGGTGTTTTTGGGAGCGGGAATGGAGATGACATTACTGTGGCACATCTCTGATGTACTGATGGGAGTAATGGCACTGATCAACATTCCGGTGATCCTGCTATTGTCCAACACCTTATTGAAAGCATTAAAGGATTACGAAGGACAGATCCGGCAGAAAAAAAATCCTGTATTCTTCAGTAAAAATATTGATCTGAAGCAAAAAACAGATTACTGGAATTAAAGCACCTGTGAATAGCAGTAAAATGTAATATAACAGTAAAAATAGCAGATAACATACCACTATATTATATGCGGAGGATACCTTGCTGTGTTCTCCGTTTTTTCACATAATTAAAGATAACTATTTCACATAAATTATACTTGAGGTAACACTACTGAAATAAGGAGTGGAAAACTATGATCTACACATGCAAATATAAATCACCGTTAGGAGAAATTTTACTGGCAGCAGATGAAATTGGGCTTACAGGCTTATGGTTTGAAGGACAGAAATACTTTGCGAATACACTCCCGGACGAGAGAATTTTACAGGAAACGGAGATCCTTGCAGAAACAAAAAAATGGCTGGATATCTATTTCTCCGGAGAAAAGCCAACATTTACACCTCCTCTTCATCCTGCGGGATCAACATTCAGACAGGCAGTGTGGCAGATTTTGTTAAAGACTCCTTACGGACAAACAATCACGTACGGAGAAATTGCCAGTAAAATAGCGGAAAGGGAAAATATTTCCCATATGTCCGCTCAGGCTGTTGGAGGTGCAGTTGGACATAATGAAATTTCCATTATCATTCCCTGTCATCGGGTAGTTGGCACAAATGGCAGTCTTACAGGATATGCAGGAGGAATTGATAGAAAAATTTCACTGCTTAAGCTGGAACATGCAGATATGAGCCGTTTCTTTGTACCAAAGAGTAAATTGACAGCAAAGGAGCAAGCATGAAGGGAAACATCATTTACAAAAAAATAATCCCGGCCAGATCTCCGGAATATGCAGAGTTTCCAGAAAGCCTGCATCCGGATATCCGGGATTTTCTGGCCGGACAGAATATAAAGGCTCTCTATACCCACCAGGCAGAAGCTTTTTTCCATGCTATGGATGGAGAAAATGTCGTGATCACTACACCTACTGCCAGTGGTAAATCCCTGTGCTTTTATCTGCCGGTGGTGGAGGAAATCCTGAAAAATCCTGTGACCCGTGCGATCTTTATTTATCCCACGAAAGCTCTGGCAGCTGATCAGTACCGTGCGCTGCTCCCCTGGGTGGAAGCGCTTGGTGAGCATCGTTTATCTGTCGGCGTATATGACGGAGATACACCGCCTGCTGAGCGAAAAAGGATCCGGGAACGTGCCAATATCATCCTTACCAATCCGGATATGTTAAACGGCTCCATGCTTCCAAATCACAGCAAATATGGATTCGACTTTATTTTTTCCAATCTGAAATACATTATTCTGGATGAACTGCATGTAT
Organism: Blautia sp. MCC269; assembly: GCF_018785655.1. NCBI lineage: Bacteria > Bacillati > Bacillota > Clostridia > Lachnospirales > Lachnospiraceae > Blautia > Blautia sp. MCC269. The sequence goes on from NZ_WQQE01000039.1 coordinate 256,572, forward strand.
ACAGAGGAGCTTTTGGCTCCCATCTGGCCAATGTATTTCGCCGTTTAACCAGAATCTGCAGATATTATCACGCAGATCCTCAGTTTTTATGCAGTTCCGCCACCATTGCCAATCCCTTGGAACTTGCAAAAAAGATCTGCGGAAGATCTTTTATCAATATTGATAAAAGCGGTGCCGGAATGTCAGAACGAACCTATTGCCTGGTTCAGCCAGAAGAAAAGCTGAATAAAGACGGCATTCCCTACGGAAAGGAATCTATCATAAATGTTGCGGCGGACCTTCTTCCTCAGCTGATGGAACGAAAAGAAAGCTTTCTGGCATTTGCCAGATCCAGAAAAAATGTGGAGATCCTGGTGAAAGAAACCAGAGACCATCTGGATGCGGCAGGATTTCTAGGAACAGCCAGAAAAGAAGAAATCTCCGGGTACCGTGGTGGTTACACTCCTCTGGAGAGAAAAAGCATCGAACAGCGTATGATTTCAGGGGAACTTCTTGGCCTTGTGTCCACCAATGCACTGGAACTAGGAATCGATATCGGAAAGATCAGTACGACGGTACTGGCCGGTTATCCGGGAACAAGAGCGTCTTTCTGGCAGCAGACCGGCCGTTCAGGACGAGGAAGTGGAAAATGCACCAATTATCTGATCCTTGCCAACCTTCCCATGGATCAGTATATCGCCCTGGAACCAGAATGGCTTTTTGAACATAGCAGCGAAAATGCCATCGTTGATCCTAACAATCTTCTGATTCAGCTTGCACATATCCGGGCTGCGGCAGCGGAACTTCCGCTAACCCTGGATGATGGTGCATTATTTCCAGACCTTGGGGAGACGATCCCTGTACTTATGAAGGTAGATGAAGTCCGGAATATGGGAGGACGCTTTGCCTGGTCAGGAGGCCTTTATCCTGCAGGAGAATTTTCTCTCCGGAATATTGATCAGAATAAGTATCAGCTCATTAACAAAGAAACTGGAAAAAATATCACGGAGATGGACGAGGAACAGGCTTTTCATGAGATTCATGAAGGTGCCGTTTACATGCACGACGGAGATTTTTACCAGGTTGTAAAAATGAACCTGGAAAGTAAGATTGTGGAAGCTGTGCCCTTTCATGGAAATTATTACACAGTACCTGGAAGCGAGACCAATATCCGCATCATCCACAGACATAAAAAACAGCAGTGGGAGAGAAGTGAATTTTCTTTCGGAGATGTAAATATTGCAGATTTTGTATACATGTATAAAAAAATGCAGTTTCATAATCACCAGAACTTAGGTTTTGAACAGCTCACGAAACCGCTTTCCAAGAACTACGACACAGAAGCTGCCTAGCTCAGACTTCCTGAAAATGTAGTCAGACAGTACCGCAATCTTTTACAGCCGGACAGAAATGGTTATTATGTAAGAAATAACCACTTTGAAGGTCTGATGTTTGCATTGAAAAATGCGGCTCTGATGGTGACAATGACAGAAGATTCTGATCTTGGAGTGGCCATGTCCACCAATGCGCTGGAACTTTCCGGAAGCACTTCTGAGGAGGTTTCTCTCTATTTTTACGATCGTTATGTAGGCGGTCTTGGATTTGCGGAAAAGATCTATGATCTGATCCCAAAGGTGACAGAACAGGCTATCCGCATGGTTTCCGGCTGCAGGTGCAAAAACGGCTGTGCAGTGTGCATCGGAAACGACAGACTTGATCGGAATGTGATCCTGTGGGGGGCTGAAAAATTTATCTGAAGAATCGGAACTGACTGTACAGAAAACGAGAAATACTTCTTATCCGGATGAAAAGAATGCAAAATGGGATCGATCCAGGCAGCGGGAATTCACATTATCTGATCTGAAGGAGAAGTGGGATTTATTCTGCAGTCGGGTTAAAGAAAACAGCAATACATTTGCAGGATTTTTCTCCATGGTATCCGGACTGGAAGTCAAAGACTCCTCTCTGATCCTCTATCTGAGAGATCCGTTTTATGCAGAATGGGCCAATATGCTGGAGAACCGAACAGGAATCTCCAATGTGCTCAATACTTACGTTTTTCTTCCGGGAGATTTCCGCTTTGCGATCCTTACAGATGCAAAGAAGCCGGAAGATACGCTGAAAAGAGAAAAAATGATGCGAAGATATCACACTCTGAAAAAGGATGAAACATATGGAACTGAATGATAATCAGAAAAAAGCTGTTCTGGATGAACATAACGCCTGTCTGGTCCGTGCAAATGTAGGAAGCGGAAAGACAACGGTTCTCATCGAAAAGATCCGTTATCTTCACCAGCAGAAAAAAATCCCCCTGGAAAATATGATCGTTCTGACCTTTACAAATAAAGCAGCCAACGAGATCAGAGAAAGGCTGAAGATCCAAAATATAGAAGAAAACCCCTCGTCTCTTTTCTACGGAACATTCCACGGCATTGCCCTGAAGCTCCTTCAGGAAGTGCTTCCCATAGAAGAACTTGGCTATACAAAAGATTTCCAGGTCTGCCTGCCTGAGGAAGAACTGGAACTTGCCAACCAGCTGATCCGCCAGCATACACTCAAAATCAAATATAAAAACCGTCTTCGAAAAAGACTGGATCAGAAAAACCGGGCGGCCACATCCAGACAGCCCGGATACCAGGACGATTTTCCGAAACTGGTAACTCTCCTTACAGAAGAAAAACGGAAACAGAACAAAATGAGCTACGAAGACCTGCTGCAGAATGCTACGGAACTTCTAAAAGCTCATCCCCATCTTCTTCCACAGCTGAAATGGATCATCATTGATGAAGTACAGGATTGCGATGAGCTGCAGTTTGAGTTAATCCGACAATTAAAGAAACCGGAAGTCGGGCTTTTTGCAGTGGGCGATCCCAATCAGGTGATCTACAGCTGGCGTGGAAGTATGTTCAATATTTTTTATAAATTCCGTGAATTGTATCACGCAGAAGAACTATCCCTTCCTGTAAATTACCGTTCTTCCCAAACGATCCTGGCAGTTTCCAGAAGATTTCAGGAATCCGGTGATTCTCTTACCGGCGTACAGGAAGAAGGAGAAAAAATCTCTGTCAAAAATCACTATGATCCTTTTCAGGAAGCAGAGTATCTGGCAGACAAGATTCGTTCTCTTCACGAAAGCGGTGTCCCCCTCACAGAAATCGCAGTATTTTACAGACTTCAGAGCCAGTCAGAGATCCTCTCAAAGGTTCTGGAAAAACATCAGATCCCATATGAAATCTCTCAGAAGAAAATCATTCAGGATATTCCGGTTCTTGCCTGGTTTCTTCATATACTGCGTTTTTTAAGTAATCATGAGGATCTTACCAGCGGAACTTATGTCCTTTGCGACAAAACTTTCGGGGAAGGATGGACCTCAAAAAAGGCCCGGACAGAGATTCTGAATTTTACACAAGGGAGCGTATTTCTCTCGAAATCCTTACTTTTTCAGGCCATGTGGGAGTATCGGGACACAGGCTCCGACTACATAAATCTGTGGGAACAGCTTTCTCTGGAAAAATATCTCCGACCGTCTTCCAGCGACTATAAAGAAAACCGGAGGCAAATCCTTTCCCTGTTAAAGAAAATGGAATCCTATCACAGTATCAGGGATTTTCTTAATGATCTTGTACTGAATGGCATGGAACCGGAAAAAGATGCGGTTTCCGGAGAATCTGTAAAACTGATGACGCTCCATGCCTCCAAAGGGCTGGAATTCGATCACGTATTTATCATTGGTGTAAATGATGGGCTGATTCCGTTGAACAGCCGTGATGCTTCTACAGAAGAGGAAGAGAGGAGACTGTTTTATGTGGGAATGACAAGAGCAGGGAAATTCCTGGAATTATCTTTTTACATCAATCCCGGAACTGTGCGGGTATTTCCAGGTCCAGGTCGCTACCTTTCCAGTCTTCCGGAAAAATATCTTGCCCATCCGGCAGATGCCACAAGAGATACAAAAGAAGCTGCCCGGCACCTTCAGGACCTGAAAAAGATGATCCTGGAAGAAAAACTCCGAAAATTGGAAACACCGAAGCAACTTGTAGAACATCCCAAATACGGTCGTGGAACCATTATCTCCGAAAACGAAGATACCATTGTGATACAATTTGATGATTACGGCGAAAAAGAAATGCTAAAAGCCTTTTCACAGTTGAAAAAAATTCCAAACAATAATTGACAAATTTTCCGTATAAATATACACTAAAATTATTAAAAAAATAAACACGGGCAAAGCAGCCGAAAGACTGTGGCGCAAAGCTATAGGGCCTGTAAAATGGCAGCCAGTTGTATAATTCAAAAGCACTATAGTTCTCTCTGTCTGAACATGGTGCTTTTTTTATTTTACCCCGTGGAGAGGATCAACATGAACAAAAGAGCAACTGGAGTAATTTGGGGAATACTGCTTATTATTTCAGCTGTATATCCGGTAAGTGCATCTGAAATTTCCAAATCTGAAACGCCCAATTATAAAATCGCATTCTATGCCTTCGACTGTTATCATATGCAGGACGAAAACGGGAAAAGAACCGGCTATGGATATGAAATGATGCAGGATGTATCCAAGTATTTGCAATGTACCTTTTCTTATGTTGGATACGATAAAACAGCTTCTCAATGTGAAGAAATGCTTCGAAACGGGGATGTGGATATTTATACTGCAGCAAAGAAAACACCCCAGCGTGAAGAGGAGTTTGCATTTTCCACTCATCCGGCTATTACTTCGTCTACCTGTATGAATGTAAAAGTTGGAAATAACAGGATCGTACCTGGGGATTATTCTACTTATAATGGTATCCGCATCGGATTTCTGAAACGCCATACATACAATGACTCATTCCTGGATTTTGCCAGAGAAAAGGGCTTTGACTGTAAGAGCATATATTATGAGACACCAACAGAACTGACCAACGCACTGATCAATGATGAGGTAGATGCGTTGGTAAACAGTTATATCCGCATACCGGAAGAATAAGGTATAAGGTGAAAAATATGAGATCGACCGACAATTACAACCGAACAAAGGCCATGCAGGAGTATGCATCCGCTATTTTGCGGGAACTTCCCATGATCGATCGTGTAAAAAACAACGAAGAACTGGATGGCGCAATTTACGAAATGCTGCAACTGCTTGGAAAATGCAGTGGTGCCGATCGAGTATATATTTTTGATAAAAAAGAAAAGAACCGAAAAGAATACTTCTGTCTTCAGTGTGAATGGAAAAATGAGGACGACATATTAGAAAAAGAACAGTTATTTTCAGAAATCGCGGTAGAGGATATTCCACATTGGACAGACGAACTGAAAAAAGGATTGACGATCCAGATTACAGATCGTGAAGAACTTTCTCCTATGGAACAGGAATACAACCTGATGAAGAAACATCACACATATTCCCGCGTCCTCGCACCTATTTTCAGCAGAGACCATTTAAGCGGATTTATCGGAATGGATCATTTTATAAAGGAATCTCAGAACTGTTTATTCATCAGCTTGCGTTCGTAGGTGCTCATCTGAATACAGCCACGGAAAATCTCCGTATGTTTACGCTTCTGGAAAAAAATCTTGAAAGCATGGAAAAAGAGGAGTTTATAGCAATTGATTACCTTGCCACAGATAACAACTGGCATCTTTCCAGGTTTATTGTCCAGTCAAGAACGGAAGATGGAACAGCCAGACAGGTTCTGCTTGTAATCCGCGTGATCAGTGAGGAAAAAAGGCGGGAAAAATATCTCATAGATGATGTACCTTTTATCAGGGAGCAGGAAGTATCAGAGACAACCGCGGAAATTCCGTTCTTCAAACTCAGGCCATCCAGAATCATAAAAACGCTTCTGATCGCAGAAGATAATGACCTGAATTATGAGATTCTGGAAGAACAATTGGAAATGTACGGCATTCACTGTGTCCGGGCAGTAAATGGAAAAGAATGCGTACAGCTTTTTGAGGGGGCTCCATCCGGAACATATGATGCCATTCTCATGGATATGCAGATGCCTGTGATGAATGGTCTTGACGCAGCCAGGGCAATCCGAGCGCTTCCATTCCCGGAAGCAAAACAGATCCCGGTCATCGCATTGACTGCCAATGCCTATCTGGAAGATGCCCAGAAATGTAAAGAAGCAGGAATGAACGACCATATGTCCAAACCTGTACAGATAGAACAGATCATCCGGACTGTGGAGAAATGGATGAAATAACCGATATATCAGATGCCAAATGCGTACGCCCGCTTTACATACAGATCCTTCCATGGTAAAATTTCATGAGAAATAACCGAAACGGAAGGATCTGTATTATTATGAAAAATCTGGAAGAATTAATGACACAGGGAAGGATCAGAAGAGAATCCCGCAGAGATGAATTTGTACGAAAAAGTCTTCTTTCTGATGAATTTCTTGATCTTATTCAGAAAAACAAGAAACCGTTTGATCTTATGATGTCGTATTACCAGTGTGCGATCATGGAGATTGAGACAAAATTCCGTGTACTGGATCAGGAATATTCTCTGGAATACGACAAGAACCCCATCGAAGCCATCAAAAGCCGTGTGAAATCTCCAGAAAGTCTTGCCAAAAAGATCCGGCGCAAGAATATCCCCATGAGTCTTACCTCTATTGAAGAAAATATCAAAGACATCGCCGGTGTTCGGGTGATCTGTTCCTTTCCCGACGATATCTAATATCTATGAACTGGAAGAAAGTTTTCTGAAACAGGATGATATCGTTCTCATAGAGAGAAAAGATTATATCAAAAATCCCAAGCCAAGCGGATACCGGAGTCTTCATCTGATCGTGCAGGTTCCGATGCCATTCAGAGTGCGGAGCTTGACAACCGCATGCAGGAGATACGTAACCAGCTGCTTAACTGAGCTTCCAGCCTTCTGCTTTTTCGCGGATTTTTACAAACTGCTGATACTTTCCTTCCTTACGTATCAGTTCTTCATGTGTACCACATTCAGCGATCTGGCCATCCGCTACAACCAGGATCTGGTCTGCCTGCTCGATCGTGGAAAGGCGGTGTGCGATGGTGATGATGGTTTTCCCTCTGGTAAGTTCTGTTATGGCATTCTGGATCAGATGTTCATTTTCCGGGTCAACACTTGCGGTCGCCTCATCCAGAAATTTCCGGTATTCATCTGCTGAAAATATCCAAGAGAAACTCTTTTCAGTGCATCACCGATAGCCAGCCTGTCTCTGGCGATCAGTTCATAACTGATGGCCTCCTGAAATTTCGCTCTGAGATAATCAAAGAGAAATCGAAAGAAGATCAGCATGCCAACGGTATAGGCAGCTACCATAATGGGCATGGCTGCAAAATATTGGAAAAGAATGAAAATACAAATCCGATATACAGTTTTCCTTTAAATTCCCCGCACCAGTTTATAATACGCCGGATGGTTTTAAACATAAGCGTTTTCCTCCTTTTTGGCAGATGATACCGCCCATTCACGGGCTCCGATATGAGCTTTCCACATATCCAGATATAACGGGCAGGAATCAAGAAGTTCTTCCTGGCTTCCCTGTGCCACAATAGAACCATTTTGCAGCACAACAATATTGTCTGCCTGTCTGATCGTAGAAAGACGGTGTGCAATCACAAGCAGGGTTTTGCCCTTTGTCAGAGCTGCAATACTTTGCTGGATCTTATCTTCGTTTTCGGGATCTGTAAATGCAGTAGCCTCATCTAAGATAACGATGGGAGCATTTTTCAGAATCATCCGTGCAATGGCAATCCGTTGTTTTTCTCCCCCTGAAAGCTGTTTTCCCGCTTCACCGGCCGGAGTATCATAGCCTTTTGGAAGTTTTTGGATAAATTCTTCGCACTGTGCCGCCCTGGCAGCTGCTTTTACCTCATCATCCGTAGCACTTGGGTTTCCCAGCCGGATATTTTCAAGGAGAGAACAGCGGAAGAGAAAATTATCCTGTGAAACAAAGCTTACATATTCTGAGATCTGTGAAAGAGTCATGTTTCTGACATCCACACCGCCAATGGTAATGGAACCATCACTTACGTCCCAGAATCTTGCGATCAGTTTTGCCACGGTTGATTTTCCACCGCCGGAAGGACCTACCAGTGCGGTAAAGCTTCCTTGTGGAAGAGTGAGATCAAGCCCGTGAAGAACTTCTTCTTCGGATTTTCCTGTATAGGAGAACCGTACCTGTTCCAGTTTTACTGCTGTGCCCGTCGGTTCTGTGCGGTGTTCCGGCTCCGGAAGGCTTTCCATGGTGAGCATGGATTCCAGCTCCTCCACGACCAGCTGCATCTGCTTGATTTCATTGGCAAACACTTCCAGTTTTGCAAGGGAACCTACCATGGAAATGGACAGCATTACGGCAAGTGCTGCCTGTGGAGCTGTGATACTGCCTTTTGATGCAAGCGCCAGGCTCACGGGAAGTGTTCCCAGAAGTGTGGACGGAAACAGGGCAAAGGCCAGCTTCATAGTAATCCAGGTGGAAGAGAGCCACTGGATCACAAAGGTTCTGTAGTCTGTAATAGAGCGGGCATATTTCTCATAGGAAATTCCGGCACGGCCAAAAGCTTTTATGACCTCAATTCCTTCTATGTACTCTACGATCATGCTGTTCATCCGTGCATTGGATCGGTTATACGTGTCGAAATTTTTTCCGCTGATCCAGAAAGTGAGTGCCATACATACAAAAGCAGCCGGAAATGTAACAAGAGATGCCAGGGCTATTCTCCAGTCGATCACTGCGAGCGAAACAATACTGATCACCGGGAGCACAATATGTCCTGCACTTTCCGGAACAACATGTGCCAGCGGCGGCTCGATCCCTTCAATCTTGTCGATCATGATATTTTTGATTTCGCCGATGGAATGAGACTGCACTTCTCCGAGGGGTGCATGGAGAAAACGATCTGCAAGTTTCAGGCGCAGACCTTCCAATACATGATAGGCTACCTGATGGGATGCTGCGGTAGAGCCTGCATAGCATAAGATCCGGATGCAGTAGGAGAGCAGTGCCAGTCCGCACCATATAAGAATGGTGTTTGCTGTTACCGTTTCATCTACAAACCGGCATATGATCTCGTACATACAGAAAAAGGGGAGCAGTCCGGCAGTGACACTGATTACGGACAGAACAATGGACTGTCCGAATTTCTTTCGATAACCGCCGGCATACCCGAGAAGAGTCCGCAGCCAGTTTTCTTTCTTTTTTTTCATAAAAGTTATCCTCCTAACGAATGGCATTGCGATATTCCAGAGGGGACATTCCCATGATTTTTCGAAAAGCAATGGCAAATTTACTGGCACTGTCATAACCTACCATACCTGCGATTTCCGCCACACTTTTGCCACGGTCTGTACGCAGAAGTTCCGCTGCCTGGTTCATCCGGTAATCTGTGAGCCAGGCTTTGATGGAAGTACCGTATACGGAGCGGAAACAGTTTTTCATCCCTGTAAGCGGGATCTCAAAGCGATCGGACAGCTCTTCCAGTGTATGGTTCTCTGCCATATGTTCAGTGAGAAATATCTGTATGGATTTTACCTTTTCCACCTGGGTTTTGTAAAAGTAGGGGCGTTCTCCCCTGTTTTTGGGAAGTTCCAGTGCGTCCATGTACAAAAGAAGTTCCAGGATCTTGATTTTAAAATAGGGAATCCGGATCTTTTCAGGAACCTGATACAGTTCTCCGAAAATATGCTCCGCAGCTCCTTTTTCATGGATCACTCCAGGGTACTGCCCGGGGCAGAAATTTTCCTGAAGTTTTTGAAGATCCACCGGAAAATCCCTCACCTCACCGGAAAGTGCCTTTGAAGCGATCTCCATGTCAAAAGCAACGGTCAGGCCATGATAGTGACTGGATGGAAACGTAAACCGACCGGTATGGGTAAGTCTGCGATCCAGCTTGATATCACCGGCTCCTACATAAGCATATCCCTGCGGTTTGTCTGTCCCGTTTTGTTTATTTGGTTCCGTTTGGTCAAAAAGTTATCGTCGATATTTCAGATTCCCTCCTGATTTTTGTTTGTATAAATTAATTTTTTCCAGGAAATTGACAGCATATTAATGGAAAGAGTTTAATAAATTTAATTATTTTTGATATTCAGGGAAATTTATATAATGTGGGCAATGTGGGGATTTCCTATGAGCAAAACGGGAGCAGATCAGGGCACAAAACAGGCTTTGCTATATTCTATTTTTAGATCGATAAGACAGATATTTCCTGTCATGATATCCATATTTTTTTGTATGGGAGTTTTCGTTTTTTCCAATGTCAGTGTTTCTGCAAAAGAGCAGGAAACTGTAAAAGTAGGCTATTATTTTTCTCATAATTTTCAGGAAGGAACCGATGATACCTCGCCAAAAAGCGGCTACGGTTATGAATATCTGCAGAAACTAGCTTCCTACACAGGATGGAAATATGAGTATATTTACGGAGAATGGAATGATCTGTTTGAAAAATTAAAAAATGGAGACATCGATCTGATGGCCGGTGTGGCTTACTCAAAAGACCGTGAAGATCTTATCAGTTACCCGGACGCTGAAATGATCAACGAGACATTCTATATTTACAAGGATGAAAACGACAATTCCATGCAGTGTGGAAATATCAGTTCCTATCATGGGAAAAAGATTGGAACTCTGAAAAATGATCAGCGCATGACCACTTCTCTTGAAAAATGGAAAAAGCCCTTGGTGCGGCAAACCAGGCATCCATCGCCAAAAAAGTATTCCTCCAGAATATGTCTCACGACATCCGCACCCCTATGAATGCAGTACTTGGTTTTACAGATCTTGCGATCCAGGCAGGTAATGATACCGCAAAAATACAGGACTATCTGAAAAAAATCCGGATTTCGGGAAATCATCTTCTTGGAATTGTAAATGAAGTGCTGGAGATCAGTCGGATTGAAAGCGGTCAGACGAAACTGGAGGAAACCGTATGCAGCATCATAGATATTGTCAATGAGACGGATGTTATCATCCGGGAACAGGCGCTGAAAAAGAAACAGGAATTTACCATTGATATCTGGAAGGTCCGGGATCTGTATATATACTGTGACAAACTTCGTGTAAAGGAAATTCTGGTGAATCTTCTTGGCAACGCTGTAAAGTATACTCCGAACGGAGGAAAGATCTCCCTTTGCATAATCCAGACTGCATGGGAACAGGTAGGATACGGCAATTACGAAATCCATGTAAAAGACAACGGTTGTGGTATGAGCCGGGAATTTCTGGAGAAAATTTTTGTACCATTTGAGCGCCAGAACAATTCTACCATCAGCGGCATCCAGGGAACCGGACTTGGAATGACTATCGTCAAAGGTTTTGTAGATGCCGGTTATGGATGGTTATACTGCCGCCAGAAAAATCCGTGCTCTCGAAGATCCGTCCCTCGCCCGTATCCCGATCATCGCCCTTTCCGCCAATGCCTTTGATGAAGACAGAGAAGCTTCCTATGAAGCCGGAATGAATGCCCACCTTGCAAAACCCATCATTGTATCGGAACTGTTGGATACCCTTGGAAAGATCCTGTTTGTGGAAAAGTGAATGATTCAAATCAAAACTGAAAGAACTGTTTGGCATTATCGTGGCAGATATTTTGCACTAGCTGCTTTAAATAGGCAGGATCATTGGGGTACTCACCATTTTCTACCCAGTTTCCAATTTTATTGCAGAGAATTCTGCGGAAATATTCGTGTCTTGGAAAAGAGAGGAAACTTCTTGAGTCTGTGAGCATTCCAACAAAGGTGGAAATGAGTCCTGTATCTGACAGCGTATCCATTTGCTGTTCCATTCCGTTTTTATGATCGCAGAACCACCAGGCACTTCCAAGCTGAATTTTACCGCGGATCTGTTCTTCATTTCCCTGATAATTTCCTGCCATTGTGGAAAGCATGGCAGCATCTTTTGGGTTCAGGTAATATAAAATAGTGCGGGGCAGGTGATTCTTTTGATCCATAGCGTTAAGAAGGCCAGACAGCTGATCTGCATAAGAAAAATCATTCTGGCTGTCACATCCGATATCAACGCCCAGTTTTTCATACATTCTGGAAGAGTTATTTCGGATTGCACCGATATGAAGCTACATGACAAGATTACGCTTTGCATAAAATTCTCCAAGCCTGGTAAGCAGATAGCCTCTGTACATTGCACCTTCATCTTCTGTTATGGCTTTTTTGTTTAATGCACGAATATAAATCTGTTCAATTTGCTCTTTTGAAGCCGGAAGAAAGAATTTCTTTTCCAGGCTGTGATCGGTGACACGGCAGCCGCATTTTATAAAGAAATCCAATCGCTTTTCCAGTGCATTCAAAAGGCCCGAAAGGCTGGAGGTAACAATGCCTGTAATCTCTTTTAACAGAGATATGTAGTCAGAAAATCCTCTCTTTTCAATGTCGAGTGCATTTCCAGGACGGAAAGAGGGCAGTACCAGAAATCCAATCTGTTCTTTTTCTTTTGCCAATTTCTGATGCCATTCCGAAGCCATCCGGCAAATACAAGAGGGATCATTTTCAGGTCTGATGTTTGCAGAGTAGAAGATTTCTCGTAGGCTTTGATAGTTTCCCCGTAACGAATAGAAAGCTTTTGGGAAGTATCTGTAGCAATTCGCTGCGGCGTGTCAGGCATAAAAGGATTTGGAATGCGGATACCAAGCACAGTATCCAGAAATTCTTTTGGATTCAGGATTCCTGGATCCATAACAACAGGAAGGCCCTCCTGATATCCCAGTCTTTCCACTAAAGTTTTAAGTGTGGAATCCTTCATTTCCTCGGCAATCAGTTTGTAGTCAAGCAGGCATCCAAAAACAGCAAGTGCGGTATGGAGAGGATTCAGACAGGTACATACTTTCATTCGTTCTACCTTATCTACAGTTTCGCGGTCTGTGAAAATAAACCCGCTTTTTTCTAATGCAGGGCGGCCGTTTGGAAAGACATCTTCGATTACAAGATACTCACATTCTTCTGAGTTGACAAAAGGTGCAACATAAGTATGTTTGCCGGTAATGACCGGATCAAGATCCTGTACACCATCTTTCTTTAAAAGTTCCTCCACAGAGGTATTGGGACGAGGCGTGATCTTGTCAATCATTGTCCATGGGAACGATACTTTATTTGAAGTTACATAAGTTAAGAATTCAGGCTCAACAAGATTGTTTTCCACCCATTTTTCCGCAAATGCAGTGATTGCTGTTTTCAGTTTGTCTCCATTGTGCGAACAGTTATCCATACTGACCATAGCAATTGGGAGACCGCCTTTTGTAAAACGATGGTATAAAAGAGCGGCTACTTTTCCCATGCAGCTGACCGGAGTTTTTGGACCGCCGGTAAAATCTGCCAAAACATCTGGAAGAGGAAGTCCCTGGCTGTCATTTAAGGAATATCCTTTTTCGGTAATGGTAAAAGAAGCAAGCTGCAGGGATCCATTTCCGAAAATTTCTTTTAATCGGTTGTAGGATGCTCTGTCATAGAGTCCATACCCGGGCATTGCAACTTCATCCCAGATCATGCGGCCGTGATCCGGACGAATTGGGCCCTGGAAATCAATATCATAGAGAGCTTTCATGATTTCATACATATCAAAGGATCCATCGCTGGAAAGATGTGCAGCTTCTTCAAAATCTGACGGAGAATTAAATTTCAGATTACGCACATGAGCAAAGTGGATTCTTCCTTTTAATGAGCGGATCATATCAGGAAGATCATTTTCTAGATTTGTTCCGTAAGAACCGGAACAGAAGGTAACTCCATTGTGTGGATTATCCACCATTTTCATCATGCGGAGAATGTTTTTCTTGTTAATGATGATTCGTGGAAGACCAAACACACTCCATGCCGGATCATCCGGATGAATGGCCATATTGATGTCATATTTGTCGCAGACTGGCATGATGCGTTCGAGAAAATATTTTAGATTTGCAAAAAGCTTCTCATCATCAACATCTTTGTACATTTCAAAAAGTTCTTTGATATGTGCCATACGTTCCGGTTCCCATCCTGGCATGATAGATCCGTTTGTGTCGGAAGCAATTGAATGGAACATGTCTTCCGGATTTAATGCATCAACAGCAGCCTGAGTATAGGCAAGGACGGTAGAACCGTCAGGACGTTTTCTTGCAAGCTCCGTTCGCGTCCAGTCGAAAACCGGCATGAAATTATAGCATACGAGATGAATATCTTCTTTTCCCAGATTTTCAAGTGTTTCGATATAGTTGTTAATATAGAGGTCACGGTCTTTATTTCCGATTTTGATCGCATCGTGAACATTGACGCTTTCAATTCCGGATACATGCAGCCCGTTTGCTTCTACCTCTTCTTTCATTGCGTGGATACGTTCCCTGCTCCAGACTTCTCCCGGAGCCGTATCGTACAAGGTTGTGATCACTCCGGTTACTCCGGGAATCTGTCGAATTTGTTTTAAGGTTACCGTATCAAAACTTGAGCCATACCATCTCAATGTCATTTCCATAGTATTTAAGATCCTTTCTTTTTGTGAATGTTGTTTTTTGTTAATTTTATTATAAGAAAATATATGGAAAATACGATTGGCAGAATTGTTGTATACATTGCCAAAGTTGCGGTAAAATGATATGCTGATTTTATTGGATAGGAACGATATTTCGGTGGTTCGGAGGCGGAAGATGAGAAAGAAGTTAAACACCCAATTTAATACAAGGCAGTATATGGTTTCAAGAGACTTCGAAATTTATTATTATAAAGATCAGCATATGAAAAAGGTTGCCAACCATATCCATGATTACTATGAGATTTATTTTTTTCTGGAGGGTGATGTATCTCTTGAGATAGAGAAAAAAGAATATCCGCTGCAATACGGAGACGTGGCGGTAGTGCCTCCTGGTCTGGAGCATCATGCAGTCATTCACGATGAAAGCGTGCCCTATAAAAGGTTTGTATTCTGGATTACGGTTGACTATCTGAACCGCTTGATGGAAGATGCTAGGGAGTATGGCTATTTGATACAGCTGGTGCAGACAAAAGGAGAATATATTTTCCATCACGACAGAATCGCTTTTAATACGATTCAGACAAAAGTATTTCATTTGCTGGAGGAAATTTATTCCAATCGTTTTGGAAAAGCGGCGAAGGTTTCCCTGTGCGTCAGCGATCTGCTTCTTCATTTAAACCGGACTGTATATAATGAAAGACATGAGCGTAGTGTTCAGGAGGAACAGCAGCTGTCAGAAAGATTGATAGACTATATTGAAGAGCATCTGGAAGAAGAATTGTCTCTGGACAGGATGGTAGCAGAATTTTTTGTCAGTAAATATCATATTGCCCATTTTTTAAGGATCATATTGGAATGTCAGTTCATCAGTATGTGCAGAAAAAGAGACTGGAGGCATGCAGAGAGGCAATCCGGAATAACATGAAAATCAGCGAAGCTTATCTGCTGTTTGGCTTCAAAGATTATTCCGGATTCTATAAAGCATTCCGCAAAGAATACGGAATGTCCCCGAAAGAATGGCAGGAGACGGTTATGAATATACCGGAATTTTAATGGAAGTGCAGTCGTTTCAGATCCATACATTATATCCATGTACATAATGCATGGATGAGTATCGATCTAATCACAGGAATCATCAAAGAGAAATGAAACGGTAATTGTACCAGGAAAGGAATAAGGATGAACAGAGAGGAAGCAAGAAAAAAAGCGGAAGCGTTAGTTGCCAGAATGACGGTAGAAGAAAAAGCAGGGCAGCTGAAGTTTGATGCACCGTCAATTGAACGCCTTGGAATTCCCGCTTATAACTGGTGGAATGAGGCTCTTCACGGAGTGGCCCGGGCCGGAACTGCTACTGTTTTCCCGCAGGCGATCGCACTGGCTGCAATGTTTGATGATAAAAAACTAAAAGAAATTGCAGATGTAATCGCAGAAGAAGGAAGAGCAAAGTATCATGCATTTTCCAGGGAAGGGGACAGGGATATTTACAAAGGCCTTACGTTCTGGTCTCCCAATGTCAATATTTTCAGGGATCCTCGATGGGGAAGAGGACATGAAACTTATGGAGAGGATCCTTATCTGACTTCAAGACTTGGGGTCGCATTTGTAAAAGGACTTCAGGGCGATGGGGATACAATGAAGGCAGCAGCCTGTGCAAAGCATTTTGCAGCACATTCCGGACCAGAAGCACTCCGACACGAATTTGATGCGAAGGCTTCTCCAAAAGATTTGTATGAAACTTATCTTCCAGCTTTTGAAGCCCTTGTGAAGGAAGCGGACGTTGAAGCTGTAATGGGAGCTTATAACCGGACAAATGGCGAACCATGCTGTGGAAGTAAAACATTGCTGAAAGATATATTAAGAGATGACTGGGGATTCAAAGGACATGTTGTATCAGACTGCTGGGCAGTCCGGGATTTCCATTTGAACCACAAAGTGACGGAAGGGCCAAAAGAATCTGTAAAAATGGCGCTGGATGCGGGCTGTGACCTAAACTGCGGATGCACGTATGCTTATATAATGGCTGCGCTGAAGAAGGGACTGATCACGGAAGAGCAGATTACCAGATCCTGTGTCAGACTGTATACAACGCGGTTTCTATTAGGATTATTTGATGGAAGTGAATATGACAGTATTCCTTATGAAGTTGTGGAGTGTGAGGGACATAGAAAACTTGCGGTCACAGCGGCAGAGAAAGGAATCGTTCTTTTAAAGAATGATGGAATCCTTCCTTTAGATAAAAGCAGAATAAAGACAATTGGTGTAATAGGACCAAATGCAAACAGCAGAAGAGTGCTTTCTGGAAATTATCACGGAACTTCCTCACATTATGTAACTGTTTTGGATGGAATCCAAAAGGAGGCGGGAGAAACCTGCAGAGTTCTGTATTCAGAAGGCTGCCATCTGTATAAGGATAAAACCGAGTCTCTGGCATGGCCGGATGACCGGATCTCAGAAGCGATAATTACTGCAAAACACAGTGATCTTGTTATTCTTGTGCTCGGTCTGGATGAAACCGTTGAGGGGGAAGAACCGGATGAGGGAAATGCTGGTCAGGCGGGAGACAAAGAATCTCTAGAGTTTCCTCTTTGCCAGCAGAAGCTTCTGGAAGCGGTTGCAGCAGCTGGAAAACCAGTTGTCACCGTATTAATGTCAGGAAGTGCAATGGATCTTCGTTATGCAGATCAACATACAAATGCAGTTCTTGAAGCCTGGTATCCGGGTGCTGAAGGCGGAACAGCACTGGCAGACATATTATTTGGCAAGGTGTCCCCAAGCGGAAAGCTTCCAGTTACATTCTATTATGATACCGATGATCTTCCGGAGTTTACCGATTATTCCATGGAAAACAGAACTTACCGGTATATGAAGAAGGAAGCATTATATCCCTTCGGATTTGGGCTTACCTACGGAGATGTATTTGCAGAAGCTGCGGAATTTACGGAAAAGCCACAGAAACATAAGAATTTAAAATTAAAATGTACTGTAAAAAATGAAGGTCTGGCAGACACCGACGATGTAGTGCAGGTTTATATCAAGGACTGGAAATCAAAATATGCGGTAAGAAATTATCACCTCTGTGCATTCAAACGAGTACATCTGAATGCCGGAGAAAAAGAAACTTTTGAAATAGAAATTGATAAAGATGCATTGCAGATTGTGGATGAAGAAGGAAAAAGGTATATAGACAGTGATGAATTTTCTGTTTATATTGGAACTTCCCAGCCGGATCGCCGAAGTGAAAGGCTATTAAAAAGAAAGCCTTTAGAACTTCGATTCAATATAGAATGATCTGAGTCTTTGATAAAATAAGCCGAAAACAATTTTAATAAAATTTTCTCATCACAGTATCTTGAACCTCCTGCCCGGATATGTTAAACTTAATAAGTTTTAAAAATGCAACTAACTACTATCTGGCCATGTTTATACACAGATCTAAAAAGCAATTTTCACTGTGGCACAAACATGGTCAGATTTAAGATAAAACGGTGTTACACCGTATAGAATAGGAGATTTAGACAGAATGGCATTGAGTCCAAAAATGTGGTAGTGAAATTTCAGTATCTACGGAAACTCGCATAAATACAGGAAATATGCGGTTTAACGACTCATGAACTTCTATCAGTAAATGGTACTCAGTGGTAAGGAATACGCTCAAGTAGTAACAAAAACTGGGTAAAAATGTGGTCATAAAACAACCTAGACATTTTTTTCTGATGATTGCATGGCACTGGGAAACGAATTTGCAATTATCTATTTTTTTAGGAAGATAAGCGGGAATCCTCGGTAATTCAATTGCCGAGATGAAAGCGTAAACTGTGCATATCTGCACATTATAAGTAAAATATATTTATTTTTTTACTAAAAAATGCTGTATCCAGCTTTATTAAAAAAGAAAATATGTTCGGCATTTTATTGTGATATTCTTAATACTATGCTATACTATATGTATGAAGGAGAATCTTATACATTACCGCACTTGTGTGTGCAATATTAATTACCATATGGTATGGTCAGTGAAATACCGGCGGAAGATATTGAATGCGGAGATTGAAGCATATCTTCAGGAGCTGGTGCAGGAGATCGCAGCGGATAAAGGTTTTACCGTCCATTTGTTTGAATGCGGGGAAGGAGACCATGTGCACTGTTTTGTGTCTGCTCCTCCCAAATTATCCATAACTGCGATCGTGAAATATCTGAAAGGGATCACCGGCAGGAAATTATTCGAACGTTTTCCGGAAATAAGAGAACAGCTTTGGAAAGGAGAGCTGTGGAACCATTCCTATTATGTGGAAACGGTCGGGTCTGTGTCGGAAGAAAATATCCGCAGATATATTGAGCATCAGAGTAAAGCTTATTGAGATCATAGAGGTGGGAAATGCTGCTGTCAAAGAAAACATCCATAAAGGTCAGTCAGGAATATGCAAACGTCATCGGACATATGTGTTATGCGGCATCCAAGCTCTGGAATGTCTGTAATTACGAACGTCAGCATTACAAAGAAATGGGAATGGAGAAATACCCGGACTGGTATTATCAGAAAAAATCCCATAGAGAGGATCTGTGGTATAAACAGCTTCCATCTCAGACAGCCCAGGAAGTCTGCAAGCTGCTGGATAAAGCATGGAAATCTTTTTACGCCTTGAAAAGATCCGGAGGGATTGAGAATCCCAGACCACCGCGGTTTAAACAGGAAAGTATCCCCATTACCTATATGCAGATGGGAATTGTACATGAATGGGACACAGAAAAAGTCCGTCTGTCCCTTCCAAAAGCATTAAAAAGATATATGGAAGAAACGTATCAGATCCATGAGAACTTTCTTTATCTTGAAAATAAGATTTTCAGGGGCATGGATCAGATCAAACAGTTGCGGATCTACCCACCGGAAAAAGGTGAATGTAAAGTTATTGTTGTTTATGAGATTTCAGAGAGGGAAGAACTTTCGCAGAATGGACACTATCTGTCAGTTGATCTGGGACTTCATAATCTTATGACATGCTATGATTCCGGGAATGGGAATACATTTATCCTGGGCAGAAGATATCTTGCATTGGAAAGATATTTTCATAAAGAGATTGCAAGGGTGCAGGCACAATGGTATGGACAGCAGTCTGTGAAGGGAATAAAACATCCAGTCACATCAAAACATATTCGCAGATTATATCAGAAAAAGCAGAACTCGGTAACGGATTATCTACACAAGATCACAAGATACTTTGCAAAATACTGCCGTGAACAGGGAATTACCTGTGTTGTGGCAGGGGATATCCGGAATATCCGGAAAGGAAAAGACCTGGGACACAGAACAAACCAGAAGTTCCACAATCTGCCGTATAACAGGCTCTATAGCATGATGGAATATAAGCTTAAGATGTACGGGATCCGTTTTGTAAGACAGGAAGAAAGCTATACCAGCCAGTGCAGTCCGCTGTCACCAGAGGTGGAAAAAAGATATGCACAGCCATGCAACCGAAAACAAAGGGGACTGTACAGGGACAGAAACCGGAAGTATAACGCAGATGCTGTAGGTGCATATAACATCCTGAGAAAATATCTCTCCGTATCCGGAGAGAAAAAGGAACTGTCCGTAACCGGACTAAAAACGCCAGAAATAATAAAAGTAGCTGTATAGCTCTAAAGAGCAAACAGTAGTGGTGTCATGGACGCACCCTGAAAAGGCGGTATCCCGCCTTAATTCAGATGCTCTGGTAACTCAGTTGCCGAGTAGTTCACTAGTAAATGATTAAAATTAATATAGACTATTGGAGAAATCTTTTATGATGTAAGCAAGGAGATACTGTTTATATTATAAAACTATAAATGAGCAAATATCGAATTTTGCACAAACTTATCCCACAAACTTAAAAGCTTCTTCGAATGAGGCGCTGCTTT
>NZ_WQQE01000040.1:0-1443 GCF_018785655.1 Blautia sp. MCC269
AGGGCCTGAAAGAGAAAGTCCAGCTTATCCGTCTGGCTGCGGATTCCCCGGATAAAGTCGGTGCGCTCCGCCTCGGTCATGGGCTTTTCCAGCAGGGTGTCCGTCGCCATTTTCAGATTGCTTACCGGCGTTTTCACCTGATGGGAAATATCCGATACAAGGGTCTGTAACTCCTGCCGTTCCTCGTCCACCCGGCGGCGGTTCTCCTGCATGATCTGGTAAAGCCTTGCCAGCCGGTGTCCGATTCTGGCAAGCTGGGTTTCGCTGTCCTCTGGCCGCTGGGGCGCTTCATTCCCGGCGATCATGTGGTCTAAGGTCTGGCACAGGTCAGCGGTAAACTGCGACAGCCGCTTTCCAAACGCCTGCGTCAGTACAAAAATCCCCACAAGGGCGCACAGCAGCAGCGTCCCGCCTGTCAGCAGCACCGCAATCTGTTTTGTCACAAGAAACAGGGCTATGGTGATCCCGGACATGGAGAGGGCAAGCCCCATTGCCACCCGGCTAAACAGCCGCTTTACCGAGAGATTTTGAAACTTCATTTTGCCTCACCTCCCGTCCATTGATAGCCCATGCCGTAAACGGTCTTGATGTAGGGCGCGCCGCCGTCGGATTCAATCTTGCTGCGAATCCGGCTGATGGAGGTTGTCAGGGTGTGTTCGTCTACAAACCGCTCGTCTATATCCCACAGCCTTTCCAAAAGCTGCCCACGGGTCAGCACTTGCCGGGGATTTTTGCGGAACAGGTTCAGCATTTTGTACTCCATCGGGGATAGGGTCAGGGGCTTGCCGTTTAGGGAAGCCGTCTGCTCCGAGAAGTCCAGAAACAGCCGCCCGTCGTCGTAAATGTCCTTAGCCGGTTTGTGGTGTTCCAGCATGGCGAACATGGCTTTGATTTTCCGCTGCAAGGCCCCGATCACAAAGGGCTTTGTGATGTAGTCCACCGCGCCCACCTCATAGCCCCGTATCTGGTCGCTCTCCTGATCGTTGGCGGTCAGGAAAATCACGATGGTATCCGGGTGCTGGGGCTTTATCAGCTTGCACAGTTCAAAACCGTTCCCGTCCGGCAGGTTGATGTCCAGCAGCACTAAATTAAATTCCCGCTGGCGGATGGCTTCGGCT
This sequence comes from Blautia sp. MCC269, assembly GCF_018785655.1. Lineage (NCBI taxonomy): Bacteria > Bacillati > Bacillota > Clostridia > Lachnospirales > Lachnospiraceae > Blautia > Blautia sp. MCC269. The sequence continues at coordinate 1,119 of NZ_WQQE01000040.1, forward strand.
GCGGTTCTGGCATTTAGGGCAGAAGTCACGCCGTAGCCGTCTGCGGTCAGGTTATAGTCTAACATCTTATTCAAAAAACTGTCGTCCTCGACAATTAAAATCTGCTCCATATTCTCACTTCCTTTGCTTTTTGCAGATAGTATAACAGGCAAATGTCCGAGAATTGTTACAAGGACAAATATATTTATCATTTTACAGCTTTTTTATGTGTACTGCAATTTTATAAAAGAAAGGACAGCAGTATCATCAAATTGCTGTCCTTGCGGTTTATTATAGCTGGTAGTGTATAAGCGTGGGTTCATCATATTTGGTGTGGTATCTTTAA
>NZ_WQQE01000040.1:1453-11183 GCF_018785655.1 Blautia sp. MCC269
TGTTTCCCATCTGGAAACTGTTCTTGCAGATACCTCAAACTTCTCGGCAAGCTGCTCTTGCGTAAGATTCTTTTCTTTACGACATTGCTTTAAAAAAGCTCCAATCTTTTTTGTGTCCATGTCTCTACCTCTCTTCCACTTACAGCTTACCAATATGTATCAAAATTACCACGACATAAAACGAGAATCCGCTAATTTTCAACCGGACATCGTATGTCTAAAACAAATAAACGGTATTTTCACCCCAAAAGCATTCTATTCCTCTATAAATTAACCTTCTCTTTTATGTCTATCCATAAGTAGCAGAATAAACATAACAAACCATATCACCCATGCAATTAAACAACCGATTCCTATATGCCATATATCTATAATCATTCCAGCAATAAAAGGAATTGACATAAACATCATTCTCTTCCCATATGCCTTACACATAGCATTTTCATCATATTTTTTTCGTTCTTCTGCTGATTTCATATTATAACCAGACAAGAATTTGGATGCTTGTCCTTTTGACCTATAAAACCATATTCCAAATAAAAGCATAATCACTGCCATTGCAAAGTCAAAAATAATATAAATATAGAACATATAATGCCTTCCTTTCAGTCAATTCCTCAAACCAGAAGTTATTACTTTTTGCATAGTGTGTTTTCTAAAATGATAATTACCACGACATTAATCACAATAATCCCCAATGCAATATATACAAAAAATGCAGGCAAAATATTTTCAAGCAAGCCCATAATTAATGCAAGAATTGCTATAATAGACATTCCAACTCCCATTGTCCTGCATAACTTCTTTTCATCATATTTTTTCTTTTCTTCTTTTGAAGCTGTATTATATCCAGAAATAAACCAGCTTCCGTGTCCAGAAAGTAAAACTATAGAAAGTACAGCAAATATTACAAAGACAATCCACACTATCCAATCAGAACCTGTTGCTAAATCTGCTAATTTCAATTATAGACCCCTCCCTAAATTCCGTTTTTCTTAATTCTAAAAATCTGAAAGTTGTCTTTTAAGATTTCAATTTCGTTAAATCCTCTAAATACATTTCTGTATAACCACATTCTGGGCAGACTGCAACTCTAACATCATCTATAGTTGTCGCCTTTTGTTTTTCATCTACACGAACAACCATCCCATAGCCACCTCCATTAACTTTAAGTCTTAAATCTAATTTCATACTTGCTCCACACTTTTCACATTTCCTCATTGTTTATACCTCCAAATCCCGAATTTGAGAAAAAGCTCAAAGGACTTTTAATGTCCCTTATGCTTTTCTCTTTTCTTTCGCTGTTTTAGTTCAAACATTCGCTGTTCTTCCGCCTCGTTTTTCTTTCGTTTTTTTTCTTTACGCTCCTGTTTGTTCTGTTCCTGTTGTAATTTCAACGCCTGTTGTGATTTTGTACTAATGCCAGTTTCCAGCATCTGCTTTTTTGCTGAACGCTGCATCCGTTTCGGATTTCTTTTTATATCCTTTACAATAGCTTCAACAGCCGGACTGAATTTCAAACCGAAATAGTATTTTTGAATATATTCCTGCACTTCATAATCTTTTGGTTCTGCACCAAATGTTACCTTTGCCACAGATAATTTACCATCTTCAATACGCTCAAATATACCTACCCAAAATGGTTCTTCAAAATATACCGTCAGTTTTCCATTTACTTTGTCCATAAAAATCCCTCCTAAAATTTATTGGGCAAAGAATGGACAACCCGGAGGGGCAGGTTACTTACCCTATTTACATAGGACGGCCGGGCTACCTACCGGCTCTGGCACATCAAAGATGCACGTTGCGTTTTTATCTTTGTTTTGATAACCAAGCCATATGGCACGATTAACTTAATTCGGTAACTTTCGATTTACCTTCACTTTATTTTACCATAGTGCTTTCTAGAGTGCTATTCTAATATATACAAAAGTGTAAAAAGGCAATCTTATCGACTGTCACTTACAATCACACACATACCAGGTTTTTCAATACAATCTCTTCTGCACTGGCTTTTATATTATTCATTAACCTAACCCACTTCATCTGATCCTGTACCTTTAATTCTTCAGTTACACCCTGTTTTTCTACCATCTGTTTCATAAGCATTTCCACCTGTTCTCTGACTTCCTGATCGATCTGATTCAGATGTTCATTCAATTTTCCGGTCAATAACATGTATTGATATCTTGCTGATCTGTGTTCTTTTAAGAACTGCTTTCGTAACATTCCATATTTTCCATATGTCGGTTCTTCTTCTCTTAAAACCAGATCCGGCAAATAGCAATCTCCATGCAACGTATAGCTCATTCCATTTTTCTCATCATAAATCTGTTTTTTCATAGTCTAAATCTCCAATCCTTTGTATTTTGTTTTATTTTTCTTACGTTGTTGGTTTTCAATCTGGCTCTTTTGAGTTGCCCATTCCAACTGTTTCAGAACGCTTCCCTTTGGCATTTGTTCCATTCGACGCTGCTCTTCCAATTCCTTTTGTTCTTTAATATCCTGCTGCACTACATCCTCTACAACTTCTGTTCCCAGAATACGCACCACTCTGTCATATCTGTCCGAAGTCTCCTGTAAACGTTGATTATCATTTGATAATTTTCCATTTTCCTTACATACATCGTCTAACTGTTTCTGGATATTATCACATTCCTCAACAGATTTTTGATATTTATTTTTCCAGCTTTCTACCATTTTGTTAAGTTCTACAACCTTTCCAGCTAATGCAGCAATCTGATTTTTCATCTTGATAAACAATGGCTTGATTTTATTCTCCCTGTAAAGTACTGCACGTTCAAATGTTCCTGCCTCCGGTAAAAACGTCTTAATCATTCCATATTCTTTTATTTCCTTACTGGCATTATCCATAATTGGTTGCAGCACATTCCGTCGATCTTCCAGACTTTTTAGTTCTTTTTCTACGTCCTCTGCCCTTTGTTCTGCTTCTTGCTTCTCCCTAATTGCCTGTTCCTTATCGTCTTTTAAAATCTGGATATCTGCTCTGGATTCCGCAATCTGTGCTGTCAGTTCTTCATTTTCTGCAGTTAGATACTCTTTCTCCTGCTCCAGCTCCTGTACTTCCTTTTTTCGTTCTTTCTTCTTGAAGTTATAAACATCCAAATGTTCCTCATGAGTACCTTTCTGTTCCCATTCAATGCCATGTTGTTTTGCAATCCCTGCCAGAACTTCTTTTTCATGGTTCATCCACTGGTTTAACTCAGTATCATGCTTATTCCCACCTTGAAATCCAAGACTTTTTAATGCCTGTTTCAGCGAAACTCTGGTGTCCATTCCTTTTCCTTTCCAATCAGTCACATAAGGAATAAAATCAATATGTAAATGTGGAGTAGACTCATCCTGATGTAGATAACACCCAAATACCCGTAGCGTTGGATTCCGTTTCTGGAAGTCCTTTACATACTCATCCAGTACTTTTACAGCCTGACCTCCTTCTGCTGTTCCGACAGCCATATCTTCTCGATTTCCAATCTGGAAAATCACTTCATGGAACAATTTTTCCTGTTTTCCCTGCCGGATTTTTTCATAGTAATTTGTAATCTGCCGATCTTTTCTTTTTCCGATGTTGTATCTCCCCACAGCATCATCAAATAACTCTTTATAGACTTCCTTCAGATTTTCATTCTGGTAACAAATATTTAATTGTACTCTGTCCGGTTCTACATTCTCTGCGAAAAACTCTCTCCTGTTATGAGCCAGAGAGCCTTTCCCAATCATACCGCTAATTGTTCGTTTTATCATAATATTTCTCACCTCTTCTCTGAGCAAGTGCCAGATATGACACATAATTTTTATTTACGCCAGTCATGGCGATATTAAGAAATTTTCGCCGGATACGGCGGTTTTGTTACTTTTGTCAAAAGTAACGCAAAAGCACTTTCGACAGCCGTACCGTCCATCAAAAGTACCCTTGCGCCCTGCCGGGGGCTATCCAATCAAATTATTCCGGTATTCTTGCCTGTACATATTCCAGATCTCCGCAATATGATGTTCCCACCAGATACCATTCTCTTGCCGGATTCATCTCCATTCTTGTCCGTACCCACTTATCATCAACCAGCACCTCAAGACCTTCTCCACAGTGAAATCCCGTATCAATCCATAAGTCTGATGCCAACAATCCATATCTGTCATTACTGCTGTTATATCCTAATCTTCCCTGTTTCATCATATCTTTCTCCCTTCTTCACAACTATCAAATTTACAGTAATCTCACATTCCAGCCATAGTTTTCCGTCTGCACCTTACCAACTTTCTCCTTGTTTACTTCTCACAGGTGCGTGACACGCTCCTGTAAAAAGATAGTCAATAAGAACTGTTACCATCGAAAGCTCTCTTGCATTCCTTTTCTGTCCAGATACTCCTGCCGGAACTTTTCCCGTTCTTCTTCTGTTGGTGCAGTTTTGGATTTACTGTATACCTCACGATTTACCATTGCATCCAGCTTTTTCTCCAGACCTTTTCTTATATCATCTGCTTCCTGTTCCTGATCCAGTAAATGATATTTTATAATCTTTCCAAATAACTCCTCTGGAATCATAACGTTTTTCAAGCTCTCACCTTCTTACAATTTATGTAAGGACGCAACACTGCAATGTCTTTACAGATTGCAACCTTGCATTTTAATTCCGCATTTTCTATATACTCTGCAATGTTGCACCCTTAATTTATTCCGGCTTAACTTTATCTAAATCCCAATACCATGAATTGCCGATTCGTCTTGCCTTAATTTCAAGTTCCTTTTTTGCATTTTCCAGTGTTCTTTTAGAAATATTCAAATCTTCTGCCATATCAAAGATTTCACTGCTTTGCACAGAAGTTGATGTTTCTGCCAGTTCCCTCAGCATCTTCTTTGCCTGTTCCAGTTTATTTACCTTTGGCGCAATTCCACCAAGCACCTCATCTGCTGTGATTTCATAGTCACCTATCCACTCAAATCCTGTTTCTGTCAGGCGAAATGCTTTGGAATGCCCAAATACAGCCAAATTATTTTTAATCTGAACCACTGCTCTTAAATCCGGTTCTCCCTCTATTCTTCCTACCAGTAATACGCTTCTGGCTACTGCAAAAAAGTCAATCGAACCCATTCCTCTATATGCAGCTTTATTTCCCCCAGCTTTATTCATGTGTCCGATTAATAAAATTGCACATTTGTATTTTTCTGCCAACAAACTCAATCTTTTCGTCATATCCCTTGCTTCATTTGCACGGTTCATATCCATTGTTCCTCCAAGGTATGCCTGAATCGGATCTAAAATAAGCACTCTCGCACCAGTCTGTTTGATAGCAGTTTCCAGTCTTTCATCAATCATGGAAAGTGATTTTTCTGTTTCATCTATAACCATAATTCTTTCACAGACCGCTTCTGCCAGCTCCAGTCTGGGTTTTACTGTATCTGCCAGTCCATCTTCCGCTGTCTGATAGATAATATTTACGGGTTCTGTTACTTTCATATCGTTATCCAGACCTTCTCCTTTAGACAATCTTGCAGCAATATTTAATACCAGCGTAGTTTTTCCATCACCCGGATCTCCCTGAATAATCGTTAATTTTCCATAAGGGATAAACGGATACCAGAGCCAGTCCACTGTCTGGGACTGAACATCTGACATCTTTATCATTTTCAATTCTGTTTTATTCTCATTTCGCTGTTCCATAAATTCCTCCATTTTTCAAACTATTCTCGCCAATTATCTGTTGTTCTCTGGAAGAATCCCTGCTATAATCAACTTGTCTAGGGTTGACATTTGTGGATTCGTCCCCATTTGTCACATTGCTCCGGTTGTTCGTACTTCCGGAGCTTTTTATATTTTCATCATCCAGCATATCTGCCACCACTTTCTGCTGATCTGGATATAAGTGCCCATAAGTATTTAATGTAATGCGAATGTCCGTATGTCCAAACCTTTCTTTAATCATCAATGGTTGCACTCCCTTATTAATCAGAAATGCCGCATGACTGTGACGAATGTCGTGTACTCTTATCTTTTTTACTCCGGTCTTTTGAACCACCTGTTTTAACTTATGCTGTACCGCTTCATGAACCATTGGAAAAATCCGTTCATCTTCGGGCAACTCATACAGTCTGCTAATATAGTCCTGAATCTCTTTTTTCAGAAATTCCGGTATGGAAATCGTACGGTTCGATTCTTCTGTTTTGGGAGATGTAATCACGTCCTCTCCATGCATACGGTAGTAAGTTTTATTGATATGAAGTAGATTCCTTTTAAAATCAATGTCAGCAGGTGTAATGCTGAGTGCTTCGCCTTCTCTCGCTCCTGTCCAGAATAATAATTCAAACAGCACATAATATTTGCTTCCCAGTTCTATTCCGGTCATAAACTGCCGATATTCTTCAATTGTCCAAAACTTCATTTTCTTTTTTGAAGTCTTTCCCATACGTTTTACTTTGTCACAGGGATTATCTGCCAGATTGTAGATATTCTTCGCATGATTGAATAATGCCGTCATCTGATTCTGTATTGTTTTCAGATAATCATCTGAATATCCTTTTTCAATAATCGTATTCTGCCACTGGATAATCTCTGCTGGTGTAATACTGTTCATTGGTCTGTCCTTAAAATACGGTAACAGTTGAGCCTTCATCGTATCTCTTTTATTCTTGATACTCCTGTCCTTCAATGACTGAGACTTGTCTCGGAAGTAGACTTCTACAAACTCTCCCATTGTCATATCCATGTCTGCTTTCGCTGTTCTTTTATACTCCGCTTCAAAATTTAATGCTTCTTTCTTAGTGCGGAATCCTCTTTTTACTTTTCGCTTTTTGGCTCCTGTCCAGTCCTCATAATAAAATGAAACATACCAGGTTCCTCTTTCTTCATCTTTGTATGCTGCCATACTTTCTCACCCCCTTTACATTGCAATCTGGGAATATCCATAAAATTTCTTTTCCCAGAATGCTCTCGGTATCTTGCCCGCAACGGTCACATATCCCTGATCTGCAAGCTCCTTGTTCAGTTTGCGAAGCAGCTTGTAAGCATATCCAAGTGAAATCCCCATGCTCTCTGCAACTTCTTCCGCTGTAATCATATAGTTCTGTCTCTGCATATCATTTCCTCCTTATCTATAATTATCATTTTCACTGATACTATATCATTTTAAATAATCATTGTCAATAATTTTTATCTGTATGAATGATATTTTTCTATATTGTTGATTTTTATCATTTGTGATATACTGTTCTTAGCTTTTAAGGAGGTGGCTAATATGCAGGAATCATCTATTTCAGAAAAAATAAAAGAGCTGCGAACTGATCTGAAGATGAATCAGAAAAACTTTTCCGCAGCTATCGGTATACGTCAATCAACTTTATCCAGTTATGAAAATGGTGTGGTTACTCCCTCCAATGATGTGTTATTGACTATTGCTCAGAAATTTCATGTCTCTTTGGACTGGTTATTTGGATTATCTGAAAATAAAGTACAGATTTCTACTCTCAGCGATATTATTTGGGTTTTACTGCAGATGAATGAATCCAATGAACTCCGGTATGAACTGGATATAAATAATAAACTTCCCGGTGATATAGAAACAGAAACACAGAAATGGTACGCCGGACTTCGCTTTTATGGAAATGATCCGGAACATTCTTTAAACGCAGATATGTGTAATTTTCTTGCCGATCTGCAGGAGAACAGAGAAAGCCTGGAATCTTATTTCACAGGCAAAGATATGTTTGACATGTGGAAAAAACAGACGTTAGAATACTACACTTCCAAACCTGTCACCCATAAAGAAATTGAAGAACTGGATTTTGAAACACGAATCCGTAAACGAGATGAACTTTTAACACAAAAATTTTCCAATAACGAACAGAAATAGTATCATAACAGTATCACAGGCAGATATGCGAAGATTTTCATTTTCTTCCCATACCTGCCTGTTTTTAATTTATTCGCTATTCTTTACAGCCTTATTTTAAACTTTTTACACAACAGAAAAACCCCGGAAACCTTACGGTTCCGGGGTATCTTACGTTTGGACACAATGTACCTTGCGGTACTCAATATATATTAGTCAGTGATTACTCGATGATTGTAGCAACACGTCCTGATCCTACAGTACGTCCACCTTCACGATACTTTAATCCCGTTTTATCTCATATTTTTTATGGTTTTCTCTCCAAAATATAGTGAAAAACGGCTGATTTACACCATGTATTTTTATTCGCCTGATTTCTTGGCACCGTTTTGGCACCGGAAAATACTCAAAAAATTTTCTTCTACAGTTGCTGGATTCTGCTCTGCCAATTTTATATTGCACCGACAGTTTCAGACTGTTATAATCAGAACATGGGTGCTACCATAACGGTAGGCGGTTAGTCCTTCTCCAGAGGGACTGTGACCCTCTGATTACATAGAAACCTGTAAAGGAATCCAGTGGAAAGGAGGGCTAAGCCAATGAGTATTGTGGACTTCATAGCAGTAGTGAGCTTCGGCTTAACCTGCTTTAGTATCGGATATACATTAGGCAAAGATAATCATAAACCACAAAAATAACCGCCCCAGCCTGCAAACTGAACGGTTATTTTTGTAATCAATAAGTATGTGGACTAACCGTCTATCGGTAGCACTCTTTTTCTATAATCATATTAGCACGCATCTGTGGAAATGTCAAAAATTTTCTTCTTTCTCAACTACATCTATTTCCATACATTTTTACAACCTATTTCAAGTGTTCCTCAAAAATTGATTCGAGTTTCTTATTCCCCCTCAAGAATTCATACTCTTTCTTATTTTCAATTTCCGAATACAATTCACGAACAAAATTTTTTCCAAGTCCCGAAAAAGCTTTTCCCTGTGCAGTATCTTCATACCTGTAATACAAAGGGGATTGTGTCATATTCCAAGGCTTCTGTGATTCACTTAATAATCGCTTAATTAACTGGATACATTTTTCTACATCTTTTCGATATCCAGCAATCAGCAGATATGGAACTGTGTTGCCATAATTCCATAGTCCAAACAATGATATCATGTGATCTGTAATCTCAGCAATTTTCTCTGCTTTATCATGATTTCCTGTCTCTTCTTCCATTTCTATTAACTTATACAAGTAGCTTTGGATATTGATAACTGCCTGTAGCAATTTCCCTTCTAAGAATAATGCAGCAGTATCTGTTCCTTCCTGATGTGCTAATACACTTGTTTTCATAATCGTTGCATCAATTACAGTATCAGGAATTTTTTTCAAAAGGGCATTTGCTTCTTCATATTTCTCCATTTGGACATATTTTGTTGCAAGTATAAAAACGCTTGAATTTCTCACTCTTTCATCCTGACTATCTGCTGTTCGTTCCAGCCACTCAATAATAGCTGTATTATATTCCATTCGTTCTTCGTCATTAAGATCTGACAAAGTCAAAGATCCGTTCAGAACGGTTGCGATCGTATATATTAATAAGTCGCAATGAGGATACTCCTGTATTTTACGAGATGCCATCTCGAAAGCCTCTGTAAAGCTGTCCAATGAAACTTCCGAAAGTTCATTCACAAATTGTCCAATCTCTTTTTCTGTCAATTCTTCATGAAACGAAAACAATTCATTCATATCAATTTTCAATAGTCGTGCCAAAGCTGGAAGTAATGAGATATCGGGATATGTATTTCCCGTCTCCCTTAATTAAAGATATTGTTGGGTAAAAAAGAAAGGTCAGTCGATTTTGCCGATGAAGCGGTAGTAGATT
>NZ_WQQE01000041.1:0-5922 GCF_018785655.1 Blautia sp. MCC269
TGATCCCATCCGTATTTATGACCTGTTTCTGCGTGAGTGCTTCAATGATGTACTGTTGCTGGCTCTTCCCAGATTGCTCCACCTTTTTTTTAATCTGCGCCAGCTCTTCCTCGCTCACCCGGATCACGATCTGCTTCGGTCTTGTCCTGTTCATTGCTCCCCCTCCAGATAAATACAGAGTTCCACCGGGTACATACCTCCGCCGATAATATTAAAATGGTGTACCTGCTTGCTCCTGATTTCTTTGAAAAGCTCAGACGCTTCAATTTTTTCCTGATCTGCTTCTTCAAAATAAGTTTTCATATAACCATGCTTCTCATCATCATATGGCAACAGGTGGATAGACACACACCTCGTAGCAGTTCCATCCTGATGAAGTTTCAAAAAATTTCTTAATGTCATCTGTTTTCCCTCCCTGATTTTTTCATGTAAACACTGTGGCTATCACTCATTTTTATGAGCCTTTCGGCTCGGTAAATGGGGGGATTGAAGGGGGGATTTCCCTCCCTCACAAGTTCTGAAGTGTAGTCTTTTGGCTATCACTTTAGGGAACTTGCAATATCTCCGCTATACTTATTATATTAAGTGATAGCCATTTTGTCAAGCGGAGATATTTGGGTTGGCCTGAGCGGCTGGGCATAGCCCATTGAGCGGAGCTGCGGCTTAGTGGGCATAGTGAGGCTTACTTCCCTTGGGTGACTTGGAGCGCATAAGGGTGGAATAGTCAAGGGCTTGTTTTTTCTGGTGATAGCCAGTAAAAAATGATCGCAGATCACCCTTTACTTTCCCACCCTGGAGCGGACAATGAATCTCATGGGAAGTAACAGAACGGACGTCAAAAGAAAATGGCTTAATGCGGCAGTTCTATATATTTCGACATTATTCGATATTCTTAGATATTGTATTATATTGTTATAATTGTTATAATAAAGTTAGGACTATATTTGGTAAAATTTTAACCTTTTACTCTCTTGTTATTTAAAAATTGTGGGGTGGTTCCGATGTCAATTTAGTTTTTAGTTATAGTTATCAAGTCTAGAAAAGAGAAAGGAGTTTTGTATGAAAAAAATTGTCAAAAAAATTATTTCTATGGTACTATCGACTACCTGTATACTTACCATGACAGCCTTTCCTGCTTTTGCAGCAGAAACGTCCTCTCCAGCAGATAGGCTGGAAACTGGACTTTCTCAATTAGAGGAAAAATATGATGTAACAATTAAAAAAGCTCCTACAGCAAGAAAAGCATCTGCACTTTCTCTTGAAGAAGTAAACAGCACTCTGACCGACTTGGAATCTTCTCTAATAAAAGGTCAGCAGGCTCGTATCGAAAATCATCAAGCTTATGAGCAGTACATGAAAGAATTAGAGGAATCCGGAAGAATGGATACTTCTGATTCTTCCACTACTCCTGATTCTCCTGCACCTAGAGCTCTTATTAGTCGTATTTACTATCATAGTATTGGTACTTTAGTTCCAAATGGTACTTCTATCCGTTGTAGTATGACTGGTAATACAACATCTGATGCCTATGGTAACACTGTATGGGCCTCTCTAAGTTCCCATTCTAGCCGTTTAAATAGTGGCTACGGCACCGACTGGACAGAAACTGACTTTTCTTATGATTTGATAGACGGACGAAGGACATATGTTTGCCACTTTATCGGTACACTTGAGGAACCTTATAAACAGTCCGGTTTTATTGAATATTATGTCTACAGTGAAGGCTGGGACATTTGGTTTGAAGCATATTCAACTTAATACATTCTCTCGATCATAACAGAATTGTAGGAAACAAAAATGGCTGGGAAATCTCCCAGCCATTTTTGTTTCCTACAATTCTGTTAGTCCAAGGTTCTGCAGAACCTTATTGTCTAATAATTTCTTTATTTCCAAAATTTCCACCAGTGCTTCTCTTCCGCTTTTTCCGAAACACCCTGTTGCATTTCTTCTTCCTGAAACGCTTTGTTGCCATCTTTCTGCTGTTGCTCTAATAACTGGAACTTCCGTTCTGTCACCATGCGGAGCTGTTGCTCCTGATCAATCAGCTTCTGATTTTTTGATAACTGTGCCTGCATTTCGGCAATCTGGCGGTCTTTCTCCCTGATCTGCCTGTCCTTTTCGCTTAACTGCTCGTTTTTGACTTCCAACTCCTTAATCAATTGCTCCAACAGCATTTCATTTCCGCTTTTTTGATGCGGTTCACTACTTCGTTCGCATGATGTAGTGATACGGTCAAAATGGCTTTTTATCAGCCTTTCAGCTGCTTCATCATAGAGTTTGGACTGCTTCACTTCACTTGATGCGGTGATGTGGTTCTTGACTATAAACCGATAGACTTTTTGCTTATTCACTCCCAGCTCGTCAGCGATCTGTTTTATCGTCTTCATACCCTGCCGCTCCTTTCTGCCACCATTTGTAGACGGTATGTTTCGCAAGCCCTGTCTCACGGATACAGTCTGCTTTCTTTCCGTCTGGGTGAAGCTCCTGCCATTCCCGGACAGTCTGCTCCTGTGATGGTCTGCCACCATTCGTACACTCTCCCAGCTCTACTTTGAAAGCTCTCTGATTATTCATATACTTGACATGAACCTCTTGTTTTCGATAATTCCGCTTATTTCTCGGGATTGCAATGCCGCTCCGATTGGCAATACTGTTCACCGGGTAAGTGATAAGCCCTTTGTCCTCAAAGCTCTGAAGAGCGTCCAGAACGTCCTTTTCCGTGAAATGGTTGTCTTCCCTGTCCGTCCGCTCCTCGAAGACTTCCATAAGCTCCATACAGTCTTCTTCCAGCTCAGCCCGGTCAATATCACATTTCACGGCATAGATTGCCAACATCATTAGGCAGTAATAGCGGTGACCGACCACAGCTTCTGCCCTGATTTTCCGCTTCCACCAGTCATAAAGGTCACGTTTGCAGATCCAGTGACCTTTCGGCTCCTTATGAACCACCCGTTTTTCGTACCACTCCGGATATTTTTCTTTCGCTTCTGCCCGTGTCAGGCAGCTCTTATAAACCTCTGTGACCTGCCGATCAGCGCTTACATACTTGTTTAGGTCATCCAGAGACACCCGGTCTCCAGTACGGAACGCCTGCACCCGGTCTCCCAGCTTCGTAATGGTTCCTACCATGCGAAACGCCTGAAAAACACTCTCCTGCTGGATGGTCTCCTTTGTGCATGACCATGTGACATGCCGGTTCCAAATTTTCTCTGTCAGCTCTCGTTTATATGCGGCAAGCTCCTTTGCCACATTCCCGAACAACGGAACAGGCTTTTCCATCAGATAATAGAGGTGTACCCCTGTTCCTGAAGCAACCAGATACGTCGGTCTCGGTATCCAGTGAACCCGGTTGCTCCACTGTGAAATCAGACTTTTCAAACCGATCTGCTCTTTCTTTTTATTGACGATCAGATTATCCAGCTCCACCACAAAAGCATACAGGAAACGAGCATTTCTGCTAATCCGGCTCTTTCCGGCATAGCTGATCGGGGCTAAGATACAAAAATTATCACTGTACTGCAAGCGGTCTATTTCATCCAGATCGTCCGTTACAGTATACCGACGGATCACCTGTTTACCGTTCCGTCTCTCGTTGGTAATCTCCACAGCAATCCCCGTATACCGCCCCGGCGTCAATTCATCAGCTCCGTCCAGTTCCCCCTCTGGGAACACTTCACGGTAAAACTCCATAGCCGGGACTTCCTCAAACCATTTTGCCAGTTCTTCAGCAAGGATATTCATACCCATCACCCCCTCTCCGTCCGTTATATTATCAATGAGTTTTTGCACCTTTTAGAAGGGGCTAACGCCCTCTCCGTCCGTTATATTATCAATGAGTTTTTGCACCTTTTTTTACTTGGATTATAAAGGATTAAAACAGGCTTTTCAATCCTTTACTTTACACATATACGTTGTATTGCAATACTCCTATTTGTTGTATCAGTAGTACCCTCTAGCTCTCCGCCAGCCTTTTATATACTGCCGGATACCCATACACGCCCCATGACAGATCAGCAGGAGCAAAAGAAGATTGACTGGCAGGGCTTCCCTGATCGGCTCCGCAAAGAACACCACCACGGCAAAGCTGATCAGAAGCTCCGCAAGGCTGATCTGGTCGGCAAAATGCTCCTTATACCCACTATACAGCTTTTCTCCACCGATAAAGAGCAGGAAACCGACTCCCACAGCCACGCCAACAACAAGTATGATCTGGATTAACCAGTGGACTATGGCAGAAACCGTCGGCTGTGGTATCATATCACCCACCTGTGCCGCCCATTTTGCCACCTGAAACACTTTATCTGCACATAACCGGAAAAACTCCATATAACGCCAAAAAACGCCTTAAAATCGCTTATAAAGGTTTCTGAGCGTGCCGCTGCAAAAAGAGTGCATAGTGTTCCGTACAAAAGACTTCCCAGCATGACACCCTCATACCCGGCTGTCTTCGCTTTATATTGGCTTTCCAGGCGGCTCCTTTCAGCCTTGCTCATAGCTTCCGCATTTGCCCGGATTAAAGCTTGTTGACGTGCCATAGCCACTTTTGCATCCTGCTCCATGCGTTCTGCCCTGTTTTTCTGCCGGTCCAGCTCCCTGACTTTTTGCTCATACTCGGCTTTACAGTTCTGGACCACGGTATCGGCTCTTTGAATGGCTTCTTGCTTTTCTCTCTCTAACCGCTCGTTCTGCTTCAGCACGTTGTCGCTCTCTGACAGCTTCCCGATCTGCTCGTTCAGCGATCTTATGGTCTCGCTTTTCTTCCGAAGCTCGCTCATCAGCGTTGAGTTTGTTGAGGAAAGTTCCGATATTTGCCCCTGCAGCTCCCCGATCAGGCATCTCTGTTCCTCGATGAGCTGACTGTCGGAGCTGTTCTTTGGCTCGTTCTGTATTCTCCTTGCTTCGTGAATTGACTTCAAACTCACGCTGCAGCTCCCCCTTTCCAAAATCCATATTGTAATACTTACTTAATTTGTTATCCCTGATTTTACAGGCTTTCTCCCCTGCCTGTTCCCTGGCTAAATCTGTAAAGGTAATGTATTTATGGTTGTCCTGCCAGTCCACCCGGTAACCCCTGTCTGCCATCTGCTCGATGAACTTCTCACGGCTGGTGGCTGTCTCCTTGCAGTCCAGGACAGCCAGGGCGATCTCCTGCACATAGCTCTTGACCTTGCCCTGCTCTGCCTGTTTCAGGAGCTGGTAGGTATCCTTTTTCCATGCCACAGTTTCTTCCCGTTCTGCCCCCTCAAAGGTCTTTCCCTTTTCCGGAACATGCAAGCCCTGTTCCCGGCTCTGCGTATTGCACCGCTCCTTTAAGTCTCGTAGGTCGGTACTGCTCCATTGGAGCTTGTGGCCGTCCTCATAATTCACGGAATTGGCGATAAAATGTGTGTGTATGTGTTTCCGGTCTTTATGCGTGACGATCAGCACCTCAAACCCTTGCCATGCCTGGGTATGCTCCGCAAGCTCCACAGCGTTCCGGTGAGCTTGCTCCGGTGTGATCTGTTCGTCCGCATGATAGCTCTGGACAAAATGTTTGTACGTCCTTCCGCCGGTCTTACCCCACAGTTCCTTTGTTGCCTGCATTTCGTCCTTGACCGTTTCAGGCTCACAGTGCAGACCGCTTACCAGCTTTTCTTCGGTCTTTTCTCCTTTTGTCACATAATCCAATACCTGGCCTATGCCTGCTTTTGAAGATACTGCTTTAATAACCGCCATACTTCTCTCACTTCTTTCATGGTGTCAGGAAGTTCATGTTTATAGTCTACATACCCGTTTTCATTGAGCTTCTTGGCGATCTGGTTCAGGTTGTTTCCCTGCCGCTTCAGCTCCGGATAAATTTCTTTGATCCCATCCGTATTTATGACCTGTTTCTGCGTGAGTGCTTCAATGATGTACTGTTGCTGGCTCTTCCCAGATTGCTCC
>NZ_WQQE01000042.1:0-7376 GCF_018785655.1 Blautia sp. MCC269
GGGGGGGGGTATAATACAAACTGTATACTTATGCCACTTTTGAAAACACAACATCAGATGATGATACAACGAATGTGGAGAACAAAAGACAAATTTGACGAGGTGCTGAATGGCTTATACGGTAAAAAAATTATTAGAATCAAATCAATTTCCTGATATGAAATTAGTAGCAGGTGAGAAAAGCCTGAATCAGGAAATTAAAGGAATACAAATTATTGAAATAGAAGATATGGAGAGGTGTCTGAGTGGAGGAGAACTTCTTCTTACAAGTATGAAGGTTTACTTTGGAGAGACAGCGAGAGTATTTCGTAAGCATTTGGAGAAACTGGAAAAGAAACAAATCAGTGGGTTTATTATAAAAAGACATCCTGAGATAGTGCAGAAAGTAGATTATTATACCATTCTATTAAAGTTCTGTTCGGAACGAGAGATTCCAGTGATAGAAATCCCGGAAATTGAATATTATTGGGGGATTATAAAATATGTTATATTACAGATCTATGATGAAAATATCGCATGGCTAATTTACTTCAAGTTGACACACGACAATATATCCAACATATTATTGAATGGAAAGAACTTTGAAGACACAATGAAAAGCATTTTGTTTCTGTTGTCTTCAATGATAGGAAATCCGGTAGCATTGTATTACAGTAACTTAACTTGCTGTGCGTCTACAACGCAGGACTTATCAGATTTTGTATTTGAGAAAAATGTTGAGAAATATAAACCGAATATCATTACCAGATTTGAATATCAAAAACAGACAAAAGAGCATACGCAATATATTACAACAATAAATGTGTTAGGTCGTGCCGAAGTTTATCTGGTAGTAACGGAAATGAATATGCCATTAACGGTACTGGACTATATGGCATTGGAAAACGCTGTTCTTACTTTAAAGTATAGTTTTATGGAATCATATGCTCAAAACGAGATAGACAAAAAATATCAACGAGATGTTGGATATAGCTTACTGAATGGTTTGCTAACAGGTGATGAACTAAATAAAGCTGCTCATATGTTAAAGTTAAAAGAGGCTGCTCAATATTGTGTGGTCAGCTTTCATACGATTTCAAACAATAGCGAAGATTATTATACGAAAGAAGAATTAGAAGAAATTGGAGTGATAGAAGGGGAGATTCAGAGATTACTTCCGGATGAACATATTTATCGGAATCGGAATCAGATTGTGTGTATTCATGAAATTAAGCCTGGGGAAACACAAGCTGGATTCCGGGAAGAAATGGAAAAATTGTATGATACGATACAAAAGCAGATCATTCACAGAAATAAGACAACGGATTTTCAGATTGGCATTGGAAGTATTGTTAATGGATATGGAGATTTGAAAAAATCTTTTAAGGATTCAAAGAAAATCATAGACTATATGGATATGCTCAGATATCTCTATGGTGATAAGAATATATCGGTAGCCGATTTTTCTAAGCTCGGTTTTTTCCAGATTTTTGAAAAAATCAAAAATCGTGATGAACTGATGGAATATGTGCCAGAGTCACTTGTGAAATTATATTGGTATGATAAAGAACATGATGGAGAACTGATTGAAACGTTGCAGGCGTATCTGGACTGTGATAAGAGTGCGAATAAAGCAGCTGAAAAACTCTATGTAAATTATCGTACTCTTTCAGGGCGATTGAAAAAAATAAAAGATATTTCCGGCATTGATTTCAAGAATTCTGCTGAGATGCTGGCTGTTAGAAATGGAATCGTTTTATTCAAAATGGCAGAAACACTGTAATTCAAAGAGAAACTATATCTCTATGGTATGGTTTCTTTTTTTTGCGAAAAATCGATAACTACAAATTTTTTGTAGCAAAACGTGAAAATATCTTCCTATTCTCTGTATTATTTTTGCAAAAAACAAGTGCTATACTTTAACCAGTACATAAAAGGATACCTTGATTATCTAAGTTGATATGAAGCAGGAATGAAACATGAAAAAGAAACAGGTTGAGAAAGAACAGAATAATGAGAAACAGCTTCCTAGACAGGAAACAACACTGGGAGAAGATATCTTTCAACTGTTATTGAAGATTGTTCTTATCATTTTGGCAGTCATCCTTGTTTTTACATTTATGTACGGGATGGCGAGAATCAATGACGTATCTATGAAACCAGCAATAAAAGATGGTGATCTGGTCATGTATTATCGACTGGACAAGCGTTTTGTGTCCGGTGATATTGCAGTATTTAAGAAAGATGGCAGAACAACCACAGGCAGGGTCGTAGCAGTCGCAGGTGATACCGTAGATATAACAAAAGACGGTTTGATGATTAACGGCGCTACGCAGATTTCACAGGATATTTATTTTGACACCACACAGTTTCAAAATGGAGTTGACTTTCCAATCACTGTTGGCGAAGGTCAGATATTTGTACTGGGTGATAACAGACCGGAGGCGTCAGACAGCAGAATCTATGGCTGCATCAATATTAAAGACGTCAAAGGAAAAGCAATTGCGGTTATTCGGACCAGAGGACTCTAATCTCCTCCTCCGTTAATCAAATAAAAACAAACAATATTTTATCTACAAGGGAGGAATCATTATGAGCATGAACAAAATGTTCAAAAAAGTGCTCGCAGTTGTTGCTGCTGGTGCCATGACGATGGGAATGGCAATGCCAACATTTGCGGCAGAGGGAGCCACGACAGCAAAGGTAACCGAGGCGTATGTTAGCAAAACGTATAACAGAGAGGTTGGAAAAGCAGAGAAGTTTAGTTTTACTGCAACACAGGTAAAAAAAGGAACCGGAATCATCACAGCGGATGCTGCAGTTACGATTCCAGATATCTCATTTACAGCAGATGAGGCAAAAACAACAAAGCAGAGAGTAAAAGTTAGCTTTCCGGAGTATACACAGGCTGGTCAGTATGAGTACACTGTAACTGAGTCTCAGACAGCAGATCCAGCAGTAGCAGAAAACAGTGAGCATGAAAAATTGATCATGTCAAAGGCTGAGTATACAATGGATGTATATGTTACTGAGAATACAGAGGGCAATTTAGTAATTGATAATATTATCGTCAAAAAAATGAAAGATGATAAAGGCAATGATGCACAGGGTACAAAAGTAACAGATATCGGTGATACAGATACAAACGGATTCAACTTCACCAACACCTATGTACAGGAAGCTGGTACCGGTACAAACCCAACGACCCCAGATCCAGATTACACAAATTATGGATCTTTAAATGTATCTAAGACGATTAGTGTGCCAGAAGGTGTACAAGCAGATGCAAATAAAGAGTTCGATTTCACAGCAACCTTTAAATTTCCAGATGGAACAGATGCAAATGCTCTTGGCGGCGTAAAAGGTAATGGAACAGATATTACACTTAAACAGGATGGTACTTATACATTCAAACTGAAAACAACTGAGAAAATGAAATTCACAGGTGTTCCTGTAGGAACTAAGATCTCTGTAACAGAGTCTGCAACACCGAACTATAAAGGAAGTGCAGCTGTTGTAATTAACGGTGCAGCACAGGATACTGTTACAGCAAGCAAGTATGACGAAGCAATCACAGTATCTGAAAAATCTTTAGGACAGAAGAAAAATACCGTTGACGTAACCAATACATACAACTATGTACCGACAACTGGTATCATCATGAACACTCTTCCATACGTTCTGATGATTGCACTTTGCGGTGTAGCACTGATCGCTTTTGTAGGATTCAAACGCAGAAGATTACAGAAATAATAAAATATAGCAACCAGGAAAGGGGATGTGTGCGGCGTTGCTCCGCCGCATCCCTTTTTGCTAATTTTGCGAGCAAATTGGTCAGATGAACCAGTTTTGATAAATATAAAAGAAACAGAAATGGTGAAAGGAACTTGTACATATGCTTCGGATGAAGAAAGTGCTGAAAGGAATTATCAGAGGATTAGACCATATTGTAAATTTTATAGCATTATCACTGATTCTTGCAGCTATGTTTCTCTCCGGTTATATGCTGTGGGATTCCCATCAGGTATATCAGACGGCAGATGCAAAAAATTATGAAGCATATATTCCTACTGAAAAGAGTACGAAATCTTTTGAAGAATTACAGAAAATCAATCCGGATGTGATTGGATGGATACGAGTGAATGACACAAATATCAATTATCCATTGGTGCAGACGGACAATGATGATACTTATATGAATACAGATGCGGAAGGAAACTATTCCTTAAGCGGAGCAATCTTTTTACATTGTGCAAATAAGCCGGATTTTTCGGATTTTGATAATATTATATATGGCCACCATATGGAAAAACACATGATGTTTGGAGATATCGGTGAATTTACAAAAGAACAGTATTTCAACGAACATCCATATGGAAATTTGTTCTTTGACGGAAAAGATCATGGAATCGAATTCTATGCATTGATGCAGGTAGATGCCTATAATGAAACGATTTTCAATGTGTGTCTGGACACACCAGAAGCGAAACAGGAGTATCTGCAGGAAATCGAGAACAATGTTTTATATAAAAGAGATATGAATATAACGGAAGATGATCATCTGGTTTTGCTGACCACCTGTACATCGGATATGACAAATGGAAGAAATATCCTGGTGGGACGCTTAACAGATCAGATATATCCGGAAAAAGAAAAAGCCAAAAACGTAGGTACAGGAATTGATGAACTGAAAAATGCAGTAGGAAAAGTGCCAGTTATTGTATGGTTTATCCTGATTGTCCTTGTACTGATTCTGATAGCAAGACAGATAGAAAAGAAAAGAAACAAGAAGAAAGAAGGAGAGGGAGAAGCATGAGAACAACACGTTTGACAAAAATAGCCATGGTTATATTCCTGTCCATGATATTCTTTCTGGGTGTTCAAAGACCAGTACTGGCAGCTGACAGAAACACAACAGTGAAAATACCAGTGGAACAGATATTTGAAGTAAACAATTCTGCAGATGCTGACAAAACAGGCTCTTATGTTTTAATAGCAGATCAGATACAAAATCCAATGCCGGAGGGAAGCAATAGAAGAACATTTACCTGGAATATGAGTGGTAATTCTTCTACAGAGCTGATTATGAATGTCGGACAGGCAGGAGAATATCATTACAAGCTGTACCAGGCAACAGAGAATAAAGAAAATTATACATATGATTCAAAAACCTATGATGTAACGATTGAAGGATTCTTTGATTCCAATAATGAACTGATGGCGGTAACAGTGGTCAAAAATGAAAATGGAGATAAAGTATCGAAGGTTTCATTCAAAAACTCGTATACCGGTCAAACTGGTAAAAATCAAAACCCGGTTCCATCTTCCCCAAGATCAAAGGATATTATTCATAATGGTTCGCCGGTAAAGACAGGTGATGATAGTCCGGTTGCAGGCTATTTGTTCTTATTCTTTGGCTCAGTTATCTGCCTTTGCGGATTACTCATGGAGAAGCAGAAGAACAGGAAGGAAGATGCGAAAAATGAGGCATAAGAATTGGAAAACATATTTGAAAATAGCATGTTCCTGGCTTCTAATCTTTTCTGATTCTTCCTTTTTCAATCAATGAGTTTATGTACGGAACAAAGAAAAGAGAGAGAGGTGAGCACCTATGCAGCTTACTAATACAACGGATTATGCAATCAGGATTGTCTGTTATTTGGCAATAAAAAAGCGCAGGGTTACAACGGCAAAATTAGCTTCTGAATTAAAGATTCCGGAGAGCTATATTCCAAAAATCACAAAGCAGTTAAAAAAAGAGAAGATTATTTCAGCTTCTGAAGGTATCAGTGGAGGATATGCCCTTGCCAAAAATCCAGAAAAAATTTCTTTATTTGATGTCATATCATGTATGGAATCAACAATGGCAATCAGTCGCTGTCTTGAAAAGGATGGATTTTGCTCCAGAAACTATACGGATTGCTGTAAAGTACATCAAGTCTTATTGGACTTACAGAACACTTACAATAACCGATTAGAAAATGTGAAAATCTCTGATATTATCAGACCTGGGAAAGATGAATATTTTGGGCGATTTTATATCATTCTGAAAGTTAATTTAGCGGAAAACAGTTATGAATGTATCTATTCTCATAACAGGGGGATTTATGATGATGTAAAAAATGCAGGAACATATGATGATTTTCTGAAAGTATATTGTGAAAAATATGTATGTGAAAAAGATTGTGAAAAACTGCAGGAATTTTTGAAAAGCGATTCGTTGACAGAGCATTTCAAAAAGGGCTGTTCAGAAGAAGATATCGTTTATCAAAGAAGAAGCGAGAAAAACTCAGAGACTTATGTTTGGATGGAAGTAAAAAGATTTGTGGATGAAAATGAGAAAACTGCTGTTATTACATTCCATAATGCAAAAGTTATCCCTAACACAATTGTAAATATGGAACGGGAATTAAGACAAAAAGCACAGGATGAGACAAAACAGTATTGGAAAATGGTTTCGCTTCTGGCTGCAGTGTTGAATCACAATAATCTTATAGAAACAGAACATCAGGATGATATCTGTTTTTATACAAAACAAGTGTATCTTCAACTTCAGAAAAACTATCCGGAGTATGGGATTACAGAGGAAGAAATAGAAAATGTCTCTCATCTGGCTCCAATTCATGATATTGGAAAAATCCGTGTGCCGATAGAGATATTGAACAAAAACGGTAAATTAACAGCTGATGAGATGGGAATTGTAAAGCAGCATCCTCTTACAGGGGCAGAGATGACATTGCGGTTTCCACGAGGAACTACGACAGAAAAACTCAATAAGTATAGCTATGAAATATGCAGATATCACCATGAAAGATATGATGGATCTGGTTACCCGGATGGACTAAAAGGTGATGAAATACCACTTTGTGCTCAGGTAGTAGGCCTTGTGGATGCTTATGATGCATTGGTCAGTGTACGCCCCTATAAAAGAAAATTAAAGCATGAAGAAGCCATAAGAATGATTGCCAACGGTGAATGTGGTGTATTTTCAAAAAAACTATTGCAGTGCTTTATAGCAGCGGCAATGCAGAAGGAATGGATAAAAAAGGCAGATAGTTGAGAAAAGGAAAATATGTTTTTAGGAGGAATTTGTGTGAAGCGGAAAAAGAGATGGCTAAGATGGATAGCCTGGACACTTTTATTGGTTTTGTGCATGAATAGCGCAGGAACGACAGTTTTGGCAGTATCAGTGGAAGAAGAGAATATTCCAAATATAAATAGTACTCAAGAGGGTGAAATGCGCACAGAAGATTTTATTCCGGAGGAAAGTACATCATTGTCGGAAGAGACGTCGAAAGAAGAAAATACTTCGCCATCAGAAGAGACTCCTGGAGAGGAAATCACCCCGCCATTAGAAGAGACTCCTGGAGAGGAAATCACCCCGCCATTAGAAGAGA
>NZ_WQQE01000043.1:0-25325 GCF_018785655.1 Blautia sp. MCC269
GTGCGCCTTCCGGGCGCAAGCAGGGAATAGTCCCTTATAGGGACAGAGCAAGCCACCCGCTAAGCGGGTGGTCTTGACTTATGGTATACTGATATCAGTTTGATATAAGATAAACGAGAGGATAAATAGATGGAAAAAAAGATCGTTCAGGTTCAGGAGAGAACTCAGCAACTGATCCGGCAGTTATTAAATGTCTGGGAAAGTTCTGTACGGGCAACCCATGATTTTCTTTCGGAAGAAGAGATCATCAAGATCAGGGAATACGTTCCCATGGCAATAGAAAATGTAGAATATCTGATCATTGCGGAAAAAGAATTCGGAGAGCCTGTTGCATTTATGGGAATTGACAGTAATCGGCTGGAAATGCTCTTCCTTTCTCCGGAGGTCAGAGGAAAAGGGCTTGGAAAGCAGCTGCTTCAGTACGGTATTGAAACTTATAACATTCAGGAACTCACCGTAAACGAACAGAATCCCCAGGCAGTCGGCTTTTATGAGCATATGGGATTTCAGACATATAAAAGAACGGAGTATGATGAGGAAGGGAATCCGTATCCGCTTTTGTATATGAGGCTATCCAGATAAGCAAAAGGTTTATTTGTCTGTTAACAGGTACAGGATGCGGGATTTACCAGTGGTGTATTGATATTGTGTTGATAAAGTCGAAAGGAAAGGATAACAATGAACTGCCAGAAACTGATCAATCAGATAAAAGAATATAAGCCTTATAACGAGCAGGAGGAGAGAGATAAAATCCTGATCCTGGACTGGATCAGAAATAATGAGAATGCTTTTTCCAGAGAAAATACAGTAGCCCATATGACGGCTTCCGCCTGGGTTGTGAACAGGGAGCGAACCAGAGTTCTTATGGTATATCACAATATTTACAACTCCTGGTCCTGGCTTGGAGGACATGCGGATGGGGAGACGGATCTTCTGTCTGTTGCGATCCGGGAGGTAAAGGAAGAAGCCGGAATCTCCAATGTTCATCCGGTGTCCGAGGAGATTTTTTCTATGGAATCCCTGACTGTAGATGGTCATGTGAAAAAAGGAAAATACGTATCCAGCCATCTGCACTTTAATATCACATATTTCCTTGAGGCAGACCCGGAAGAAGCGGTTTCCATAAAAGCAGATGAAAACAGCGGCGTAGCCTGGTTTTCACCGGAAGAAGCATTGGAGAGATCTACAGAACCGTGGTTTGTGGAGCATGTTTATAGCAAACTTTTGGAAAAAATGAAGGATGTGAAGGGGAACGGTAAATGAAAATTGCACTTGTACAGATGAGTATGGGAAAGGAAATATCCGAGAATCTTGATAAAAGCCTGAAATACTGTGATATGGCAGAAAACTGTGATCTGGTCTTTTTTCCGGAAATACAGCTGACACCGTTTTTTCCGCAGTATCACAATATATGTGTGGATCATTACTGTATAGATATGGATAATGATGCACTGATAAGATTGTGCCAGAAAGCCAGGGAGCATCGATATTATTTATCACCAAATGTCTATCTGGAATCAGAAGGAGCCAGATACGATACTTCTCTTTGGATCTCCCCGGAAGGAAAAATCCGAGATACTGCAAAAATGGTCCACATCGCACAGAATGAAAATTTTTATGAGCAGGATTATTATACACCGGCGGAGGACGGCTTTAAAGTTTTTGCCACACCATTTGGAAAGATCGGCATTGTAATCTGTTTTGACAGACATATGCCGGAAAGCATCCGTACCTGTGCAAAAAAAGGTGCAGACCTGATCATAGTCCCGACTGCAAATACAAAAGCAGAGCCAATGGAAATGTTTGAATGGGAAATGCGGGTTCAGGCCATGCAGAACCAGGTTTTCATTGCCATGTGCAACCGTGTCGGAACAGAAGATAAAATGCAGTTTGCCGGGGAATCCATCGTGATCGATCCAAGAGGGAAAGTCCTTGCAAAAGCAGATGACAGGGAGCAGTTACTGGTGTGTGATATTGATCTGCAGGAGGTAAAAAAAGTCAGAAGCAGCCTGGATTATTTATCCCTTCGAAGACCTGAGCAGTATGAGTAATAAAGGAGAAACAAAAAATGGCAAAACTATATTTCAGATACGGGGCGATGGGAAGCTCGAAATCTGCCAATATTCTGATGGTTCGTTATAATTATGAAGAACGTGGGCAGTATGCGGTGTTGCTGAAACCAAGAACAGATAACAGAGATGGAGAGCACGAGATCCAGTCCCGCATAGGTCTGGCGGCTCCGGCTGAATATGTGGACGATTTTATGAAAAAAATTTCGGAATTATGGGATACCAGGGAAGCAGAATATCTGTATCACGGAAAAAAAGTAAATGCCATTCTGGTGGATGAAGCACAGTTTCTTTCCCCGGAAGAAGTCGATACATTATCAGATATTGTGGATTTTTATGAGATTCCGGTTCTCTGCTATGGCCTTCGTACAGACTTTTTGAACCACCTGTTTCCCGGTTCCAGGCGACTGATGGAAATAGCAGATGTTATCGAAGAAGTTCCCACTGTCTGCTGGTGCGGGAAGCGTGCACAGTGCAATACCCGATATTCCAACGGAAAGATTGTGCGGGAAGGTGCCCAGATCATGTTGGGATCAAATGAGAGCTATGTGGCGCTTTGCAGAAAACATTATAAAGAAGGGAAATTGTGGAAATGAGATAACATCCTGAACACAGGTCGCGAAGCGGATTGCGAATGTCCTCTTTACGCACGGAAGAATATGATACTTCAAAGCCAGATAAGTCAAAACGTCTTATCTGGCTTTTTTGCAATGAATCCGATTGTAATAAGGATTATCGTTAACACCCATGAAATCGGGAACGCATAATACAGAATATTTAACTGATGATAATGTCTGAAAACCGTACAGATCCATACAATGCGAAAACAGCAGGTTCCAATAATAGTAGCAACAGCCGGGTACAGGGAATGTCCGGTACCTCTTAATACGCCTGCCGGGATCTCGTACAGGTTGCACAGCGGTTCGAAAAAAAGAATGCACAGGATACGAAGGCAGGCATTTTGTATCACTGTTTGATCTGCAGAAAAAAATCCTACAAAAAAATTCCGGAATATGACAAGTGGTTCAATAAGGATCAGACTGCTCACAATAGAGAAGACCAGACATATCCGCAGAATTTTTCTGCATCGGTAAAGCTGCCTGATCTGCTGAGCAACCAATACATTGACTCCTACAGATAATCCGGATGACAGAGCCACGATCAGGGCAATAATTTTTCCGTTGGTCCCTACGGCAGCAAGAGAAGACGATGTGTCGAATAATCCTACGATCGCAGTGTCGGCTGCATTAAATAATTGCTGCAGCATACTGCTGAGGGCAATCGGAATGGTAAAAAAAGAATACTTCTGTATAAAGAACCTGTGAGCATATCGATGTTTTTTTCTGAATAGCGCATATCTTTAAATCCTTTCCCAATAATCTTGAATCATTGTAACTCAATTATTATAATAGAAAAAGCGAATATATTTGATAAATAACATCGAAAAAAGGAATGATAATAAATGGATAAGAATTTGCTGAAATATCTTGCTTTTGTAAAAACAGTAGATACAGGGAGCTTTACGAAAGCCGCAGACAGTCTGAATTATGCACAGTCATCGATCAGCAAGATGATCGCGGATCTGGAAAAAGAGTGGGGGATTTCGTTATTGCAGCGGAATAAAAAGGGCGTCTGTCTGACTTCTTCCGGCAAACAGATCCTGCCATATGTAAGAAAAATAGTAAGCGATTTCGAGGAAATACAGCAAAAGGTGAATGAGATCAACGGAATCCAGAGCGGTACTGTCAGGATCGGAACTTTTTCCAGTGTGGCGATCAACTGGCTGCCGGATGTGTTTGCAAGGTTTCAGAAAGATTATCCGGGAATTGATTATGAAATGCTTCTGGGCGATTATGAGGAAGTGGAAAAATGGATCGATGAAGGACGTGTAGACTGCGGTTTTCTGCGGCTGCCGGCAGGTGGGGCCTTTGATGTGATAAGTCTTAAAAAAGATGAATACAAGGCTGTACTTCCGGTAGATCATCCCCTTGCAGAGAAAAAATTACTGGATTATGAAGATCTGAACGATCAGTCTTTTTTGCTTCTGGAGCACGGAGGAAAAACGGAGGTATCCGAATTGCTGGAGAAGAACCATGCACATCCCAATATCCGTTTTACCACATGGGAAGATTATGCCATCATGTCAATGGTGGAGCGGGGACTGGGAGTGGGAGTGCTTCCGGATATGATCCTGAGACGAATTCCATACCAGATCGCGATCCGATCATTCAGAAATCCATATTTCAGAGAAATTGGACTGGTAATGAAAGACAGAACAAAGCTGACTCCGGCAACCAGGAAGTTTATAGAATATCTTACGATCAATGAACGGTTGGAACGGCTGTGATCTTCAACTGTGTTATTTGGTTCAATTCATTTTTACAGGAGTTGGTCAATATATTCAGCCGATTATTGCAACAAATTACGGTGGTGGAAATTGTGGTGTTATTCATCAGTGTCATGTTTTTGAAATTTTCTCAGACATCCGAGTACTCCGAAAGAATTCAGAAGATGAAGTGACTGACAGTAAATATGTTAGTTGTATAGAACATTATAGTATGGTAAACTTCAATTAATAAGAGTTGGAGGAGTGTCTATGAAATTAAAAAACGTTTTGATAGTAGTAAAAGACATCGAAAAATCGAAACAGTTTTATCATGATCTGTTTGGCTTGGATATGATATTGGATAATGATGGAAATCTGATCGAGGTAGGAACGCCGATATAATAAAAGAATCTCTGGGCAGATAAAGGGGGAAGAAATTATGTTTTATGGACTTGACCAGGTATTTAATATTTTATTTGCAATTATATTTTTCTGTGTCTTAGGAACGATGGTTTATATTTTTGTGAAAAATATCAGCACATGGAATAAAAATAACAATTCTCCCAGGTTAACGGTCACTGCTAAGATTGTTGCAAAGCGAACGAAGGTTTTCCATAATCAGCAGTCTGATGGTTTCAGCACCACTACATCAACCAGTTACTATGTGACTTTTGAAGTAAAAAGCGGTGACCGGATGGAGCTGTCTGTCGCAGGAAAGGAATATGGTCAGATGGCAGAGGGAGATGTTGGTGAATTAAGTTTTCAGGGGACCAGATTTCTTGGATTTGAGAGGAACTGAAAAAATGACGGAATATGTGGGAATTGGAGGTAAGAAGCATGAAAGAAAAAACAAATTATGGAAACTGGGTACCAGAGAAAATGCTGTATCTGATGTTTGGGCTGGCAGCAGTCTTTCTTGTAATTACTGTAGCAGCGAAGGCTGTGTTGCATAAGCCGGTGATTGCTATAGTGCTGGGGGCGCTCTGCATACTGTCACTGCTCTATGCAGTCTACATGCTGATCTGCCATGAAATTTTCGCATTTGGAAAAGGCAATATGATGGCAGGAGTCCATGAGCATCTTGTGGATTATCTTAAATGGAACGGAGAAGGGAAGCTTCTGGATATCGGATGCGGAGCTGCTGCACTTACAGTTCGCTGTGCAAAAGCGTTTCCTGAGGCCAGGATCACCGCAGTGGATTACTGGGGAGTAGAATGGAGTTATGCAAAAGAGCAGTGTGAGAGAAATGCGCGGATCGAGGGAGTTGCAGATCAGATCACTTTCTGGAAAGGTGATGCTGCAAAACTGGATTTTCCGGACGGAACGTTTGATGCTGCAGTGAGCAACTTTGTATTTCATGAAGTGCGCTCTGCAAAAGACAAGAGAGATGTGGTAAAAGAAGCGCTCAGAGTAGTAAAAAAAGGTGGAGCTTTTTCCTTCCAGGATATGTTTTCTCAGAAAGCACTGTACGGAGATATGGATGAATTTGTCCGTATATTAAAAGCAGAGGGAATCTCAGAAGTACATTACATAGGAAACCTGGAGAAGAAGCTGGAGTTCATTCCAGGTTTTGTGACAACACCGTGGATGATAAGGGGAATGGGCATTCTGTATGGAAAAAAATAAGTCAGAGACAGAATAGATAAGAGCTGTAAAAAATAGAGTTTGCACGGTTTTTTTGAAAAGCTTGGGATCAAAGAGCCGGTTTTTATAGGTGCAAGTGATGGCGGTATGGTTGCCCAGATCTACACGCAGGCGTATCCAAAGGAAGTTGGAGGGTTTATTCTGATCTCAACAGGCGGTATGGATGCAGAGACGATAAAAAGTCTCAGGAAAAAGTATTTTTTGGCACCGCTGATGCTGTTTTATATGAAGCATTGTAATTATGAGAAACCGAAACTGATCAAAGTCGGAATGGGACACAGCCGGAACGAGAGCAAAGAAGAACTTGCATATGCCAAAGATATGTTTGAAACCATTTTCAAAGATTATACCAAAGAAAAAGATGTGCATATTTCTGGTCTGCTGGCTGATCTGATGAAGCAGACGCCGGTTACGGAAACGGATTTTAGGATGCTTAAGGGAAAAATACTTCTGATACTTCCAGACCAGGATTTCTTTTCCGGAAAGATGCAGAAAGACCTTATACAACTGATGCATGATCCTGTCATCCAGTATGTTTCAGGCGGACATCTCTCTACGATCTTGAAAGCGGATGATTATGTAAAAGTGATCCGGGATTTTCTGGAAAGTATATAGAAGTGTGCATTGGGACAGGATATAGGCTTATGCTGAAATATCAGTATTAAAAGAATTGCGGGAGGAAATGATAAAAAATCATTTCCTCGCAACAAGATGCGCGCGGAAGCCTTTCTGCTTTTCCATAGTCAGTACGATGAATCCGGCTTTTTCTGCCATGGCGATGAATTCTGCAGGTTTGTGTATCTTTACATCGCCGTGTCCGAACAGATTAGCCAGGGGCATCTCCAGATGATTCATAAGCCAGACAACAAAGTTGGAGGAAGTATAGTCGCGCAGGATCAGGCGGCCGCCTTTACGCAGGACACGGTAGGTACTGTTAAAAAAGTCCTGGGGATTTGGATAATGATGAAAGCTGTTTGCACAGATAACGGCATCAAAAGAATCATCCTCAAAGGGCAGATTTTCACTGTCACCTACAAGAAATTCCGTGTTGGAGAGATTCTTGGCCTGGGCCACATGGATCATTTCAGGAGTAAGATCCAGACCGGTGTAGTGTTTATCCGGATATTTCTCATGAAGAAGTTCGATCATCGGGCCGGTTCCACAGCCGCAGTCCAGGACATCATGAAAAGATTCTTTTTCCAGTTCTGCCAGAATCGGAGGATAATCGTCTTTGCACATTTCGTAAATACCGGCATGGCCGCTGTCATAGATTTTGGCTGCCTGCGTAAATTCTTTGACAGAAAGTTTTTTATATTCTTCAGGGGTCATAGCAACGCCTCCTTGATATTGATTTGCTGTTAGATTCTACTAACTAACGGTATCATAAATTTCAGGAAAAGTCAAAAGGAATATGGTTGATAAAACATGACAGAGCTAATATTTGCGTAAGAAAGAAGTGTCAAGAAATAAAAACTTGACACTTCTTTCTTTTGCATGTTATAGTCAAACTGAGGTGGTTATATGAAAGTAAAAGAACCAGACTTAACGGAACAGATCAGAGAGATTTTTGGTACAACAGATGCTAAAGAATTAAGGCGAATCGCAGAAGATGCAGCATGCTACAGAAAAAAAGGAAATTCTGCAAACAGGAGTCCTGTCGGCAGAAAGAATTCTTTTACAGATCCACAGCTTGCGAATATCCTTGCGTTGCAGAAGCAGGGTGTGAAGATTACAGAAATTGCAAAAAAATACCATGTATCCAGACAGACGATCTACAGTCAGATAAAACGTGTGCATAATTTCAGTGAAGATCCAGATGTAAAAATGAGGATGTATTTTATGAACAGGGATTATCTGTGCACGATGATAGATATAGATTTTTTACACGAAAAAATTTATATTAAAAATTATACGGATCAGATACCATTAAGAGCATTTGGAGTTGTGGATAATCCAAGCTGGAATGATTTTGAGTATTTTCTGGAGGACAGATGTTTTCCCAGGACACGCGATCATGCAAAAGAAATCCTGAGAGATATGAGAATTCCTTTTTACGATCCACTTCTGATTATTGAAAAAACAGATGGATATATGGAAGGGGATCACCAATGGATCATGATGGTAAAAAAGGAGAGATGATTTTTATGGATAAAGTTGAAATTGATAAATATTCTCCTTTGCATAAGACAGGGCATATATCAAAAGGTGATCAACGTAAATGGAAGATTGAGAACCTGTGGTACAAGGCGGATTATATGGGATATGAGAGCCTGGCAGAGGTACTTGTTTCGAAGCTTCTGGGCTGACTGATTTTGAAGAAGTTACGGAAAGAATTCAGTATATGGTAGAACAGGTTGAACGTATAACTGAGATTGAAGGTTTTGGCAAGTATATTACGGCAATGTTGGAGATTGATGCTTTTTTTGTAAATGAGGACAGACATACCAATAATATTGCTGTGATCTATAATGAAAAAACACAGCGATATTCGCTCAGCCCTTTATTTGACCAGGGACTTTGCATATTTGCAGATACCAGTGTGGACTATCCACTAGAATTATCCTACGAGGCTTGCCTGGAAAAAATAGAATCAAAACCTTTTAGCATGGATTTTGACATTCAGCTTGAGGCAGCAGAAGAATTATATGGAACCCAGATAGATTTTAATTTTAACATTGAGGATGTAAATGCCATTCTGGATTCCGTTGCGGGGATATATTCTGAAGAAATCTGTAATCGAATTAGGGAATTGTTGCGTTATCAGATTCGAAAATATTCTTATCTGATAAAAAAATAATCAACATCATCAGGGAGGTGATGCCATGCCGTCATATAAAGAACAATTTAACCTGAATATTTTTGACCATAGTTCTGTAGGATATTGCGTGCTGGAACTTGTGCTGGACGATAAAGGACAGCCGGTGGACTGGATCTACCGTTACTGTAATCAGGCCTTTGCAGATATAAAAGACTACAGGCTGGAAGCGATGATCGATCGGTCCTTTCTGGATCTGTTCCCGAAAATTGATGAGAAGTGGTTATACGCCTGTTATGGGGCGGCATATGAGAACAGGTCCAGTGAAATGGTGATTCGAAAAGGAAAAAAATATCATGTGACAATCACACCTATCGGGAAGAGCGGATTCTGTTCCGGACTGATCCAGGCATGGGATAAGGACAGAAATCCAGATGACGAGATACAGGACCCGCTAAGCGATGAAGAATTTATCATAAGAAAACTATTTCCGGAGTACGTTTCCCTGTATCGGATAGAACTTAATTCCGAAAAATTTGAGATTCTCCGTCTTGCTGAAAATACAAATGCCAGAAAACTGGCGGACAGGAAAGACAAAACATTTGCCAATTTTGATGATTATGCGAAAGAATATGCGGATTCCTTTATTTTAGAACAGGACAGAGAAGAATTCCTGAACTGGCATACCTGCAGAAATATGAAGAGAAGGCTTTGTAATACGGAAAAGATTACCTATCATTACCAGAGCGTTTCAGAAACAGAAAAAAATAAATATTATGAAGCCTATGCGGTACAGGGAAAAAGCGATGAGAAAACATTTACCATATTTTTAGGATATCGCAGTATAGACAGTATTCTTTATAAGGAAAAAGCGACACAGAAACGACTGGAGAAAGCACTGGAGGAAGCGGAACTGAGAAACGAGATCATATCTTCCATTGCAAAAACATATCAGTATATATCAAGAATTGATATCCAGGCGGACTGGTTTGAAGAAATTTCAAACAAAGATAAAGAACAGTTGAATTTTATAAACTCCGGTGTTCTGTCAGTCAATAATAAAAAAGTATACAGACAATATATTGCGGAGGAATATCAGGAGGCATTTTTTAAATTTACAGATATTTCTACGCTGCCGGAACGAATGAAGAATGAAGAAACCATTGCCATGGAATACCGGATGAAGGATGGAAACTGGCATAAACTTCGTTTTATTGAAAAAAAGAGGGACACAAATGGAAATCTGACACATGTGCTCTGTGCGATCCGAAGTATCAGTGCGGCAAAGAAACGGGAAGCATCGCTTCTGTATCAGGTGGCGGAAGCGAAAAAAGATGCAGCTCTTAAATCCAGGTTTTTGTCAAACATGAGTCATGATATCCGTACACCAATGAACGGGATCATCGGTATGATCGATCTTGCAAACCATTATCCAAATGATCTTGAAATGCAGCAAAAATGCAGAGATCAGGTTCTGGAATCCTCCAAACATCTGGTTTCTCTTGTAAGCAATATACTGGATATGAGTAAACTGGAATCCGGAGATATTATTGAACAGGAACTGGATTTTGATCTCACAGAGGTGTTAAGCAGAGCAAATACCGATAAGCAGATTCTGGCGGAAGAAAAAAATATTGATTATGTGGTGGACTGGAAAAAAGGAAATTTAAAGCATGTATATCTGGTAGGAAACCCGGCTTATTTGGAGCGACTTCTGACGATAGTTGCGGATAATGCAGTGAAATTTACAGAACCAGGAGGTACGATACATGTATGGTGTTCAGAAAAATCTGTGGATGACAGTCATGTGATGTATGAATTTGTATGCGAGGATAACGGAATCGGCATGAGCGAAGAGTTTATAAGCCATGCGTTTGAGATGTTTTCTCAGGAAAATGAAACCAGCAGAACAAAATACGAAGGTGCGGGGCTTGGCCTTGCGATCGCTAAGAAGATCGTAGAAAGAATGGAAGGTACCATTGAGATAAAAAGCAAAAAAGGCAGTGGGACAACTGTAACAATGACACTTCCGTTTAAGATCGGACAGCCGGAAAAAAACGAAATTTCAAAAACAGATAACGGAACCAGGCAGGAAATATCTTTCGAGGGAATGTGCGCCCTGATAGCGGAAGATAATGAACTGAATATGGAAATTGCAAAATTTATGCTGGAAAATAATGGAATCCGCGTAGAGTGTGCGGCTGATGGGGAAGAAGCAGTGAAAAAATTTGAAAAAGCGCAGCCGGGGTATTATGATGTGATCTTCATGGATATTATGATGCCAAATATGAATGGCTGGGATGCGGCACGCAAGATCCGTTCCATGAAGAGAAGGGATGCCGGAACAATACCGATCATTGCCATGAGTGCCAATGCATTTTCTGAGGATATCATTAACAGCCGTATTTCCGGGATGAACCAGCATCTTACCAAACCTCTTGAGGAGGCAAAAATTTTGGCTGAGCTTAAAGAGTGTCTGAGCAGATAGGAAAGCGGCCCTGGCTCTGCTGGATCAGATCAGAAGAAAGGATAAAGACAGGATAGTGGAAATATTAAAAGCAAAAGAAACAGATATTGATGATATCGAGAGAATCTATGAACATATTCATGATGAGGAAGAAAATGGAAGAGCTGTGATCGGATGGATCCGGAATGTATATCCGGTGAGAAAGACAGCAGAAGATGCTTTGAGACGGAATGATCTGTTCGTTACGAAAGAGGAAAATGAAGTTGTGGCAGCAGCGGTCATCAATCAGATCCAGGTTGAGGAATATAAATATGCCCGGTGGAGAGTGGAAGCAGAGGACAGTGAAGTTATGGTGCTGCATTGCCTGGCTGTAGAACCTTCAAAGAAGAATAAAGGCTATGGAAAAAAATTTGTGGCATTCTATGAAGATTATGCCAGACGTTGCGGATGCAGTTCACTGCGAATGGATACCAATGCACGGAATACCCGGGCAAGAAAGCTGTACCAGAAGCTTGGATATGAGGAAACAGGGATTGTAAAATGTACGTTTAACGGGATTCCGGATATCCAGCTTGTGTGCCTTGAAAAAGATCTGGATGCAGAGGAAGTTAAGCTGAAATGCCCCTATTGCGGAAGAGAAATGTGTGAGGGTCAGATCCATTCTTTTAACCAAATCAAGTAAGTCCCCTGCTTCAATTGCGAAAAGCAATAAGCAGTAGGTGGGGACTTGCTTGTATCAGGAGGAGTGCAAGCTCCTCCTGATAAACTGCGGAGCAGTTATTTGGTGTAGAGCTACGTAGCGAAGCGGATTGCGAATATCCGCTTGACTTCCGGAATGGAATGGAGAACCAGGGGAGAGTCCATGCGGTTAAACACAGAAAAAGGTCTGTCGAAAATGATCTATGGTGACCGGATTGATGCTTATCGTTGTGAGCATTGTAAGAAAATCATTATATCTTATGAATAAACTGGACTATAATGTAAGGAAGAATGAACGATGTTATTTAAGAAAGCAAACCTGGAAGATTTTCACATGATAAAACAGTTTTACTGGGATCTTATCGATGAGATGAGTGACCAGAATGATAAGATCGGATGGAAGAAAGGAATTTATCCCACAGATTCTTTTTTACAGGAAAGCCTTGACAGAGGAGAACTTTTTGTACTGGAAGAAGGGGGTGGGCTTTGTGCAAGCGTGCTCCTGAACAGTGCCTGTAATGAAGGATATGCAGGCGTGACCTGGAGCATTGAATGTGGAGAAAATGAAATTCTTGTGCCCCATGCACTGGCTGTTTCTCCTTCCAGGCAGGGTAAAGGCATCGGCAGGTATTTCATGGAGGAAATCCTGAAACTGGCAAAAACGGAAAAGAAAAAAAGGTAAGGCTGGATATCCTGGGTACCAATACAGCTGCGGAGAGACTCTATACAGGATGTGGATTTCGTTTTGTCCAGGCAAAAGATATGTTTTATGAGGATACCGGCTGGACGGAATACAAGATGTATGAACGGGTCTTGTAAGGGATTTTTGACATAAAATAGATATTTTGGAGGTACAGGAAATGTCACTGGAAAAAGCAGAAGAATATCTGAAAAACAAAGGAATGCTGGATCATGTGATCCGACTGGAAGATTCTACGGCGACCGTTGTGGAGGCGGCCCAGGCTCTGGGCGTGGAACCGGGGATGATCGCAAAGACCATGTCGTTTCTTCAGGATGACCAGCCGGTGCTGATCCTGACGGAAGGAACTGCCAGGATCGATAACCGGAAATATAAGGATACCTTTCATGTAAAAGCGAAAATGATACCATTTGATGAGGTAGAAAGCCAGATTGGACATGCACCTGGAGGCGTTTGCCCGTTCGGGATCAACGAAGGCGTGAATGTATATCTGGATGAGAGCCTGCGGCAGTTTGACGTTGTTTATCCGGCAGCAGGAGATGATCACAGTGCCGTGAAGCTTTCCATCGAAGAGCTGGAACAGATTTCCGGAGCTGAGGGCTGGGTGGATGTATGTAAAGAATGAAAGGAATGGACTGTATTGAGGTGCAGTCCTTTTTTTGTGCCCGAAAACATAATGCAGCAGGAAAATAGATGCAGAGAAATTGTATAAAATAACCAAAAAGAAAGATAACAAATTATAAATAACCAACGAAATATAGAAAGGACCATTAAAAAAAGACATGTGTCCTATGAAAAAGGACCAATGTCACTTATACTTTGGCCTAACAAATGCGGAAGACAGAACAAAAATCATGAAAGGAGATGCCATAATGAAACGGAAAATAATGGTAGTATTATTAGCGGCGGCGATGACTGGATCGCTTGCAGGATGTGGAAGCACACAGAACAAAAATGCGGCGGATGCTTCAGAAGAGAAAATGAAAGTAGCAATGGTAACAGACTCCGGTGATATCACAGACCAGAGCTTCAATCAGATGACTTACGAAGCATGTAAGGCATGGGGAAAGGAAAATGACATTGAGTTCAACTATTACAAACCCCAGAGCGATTCGGATGAAGCCAGAACAGCAAGTGTGGATCAGGCAGTGGCAGATGGCGCGAATGTAATTGTGCTTTCCGGCTATGTGTTTGCACCGACTGTGATCGATGAATCGGATCTGTACCCGGAGGTGAAATTCCTGGCACTGGATGTAAGTGCCGGTGATATCTGCGAAAAGGGTATCGGAGAAGGATATGACTACAATCCGGATCACTATAATGTAACGGATTATTACAATGAGGATAACGTATACTGCTGTACTTATCAGGAAGAACTTTCCGGATTTATGGCCGGTTATGCGGCAGTCATGCTTGGATACCGCCATCTGGGATTTCTGGGCGGAATGTCTGTTCCGGCAGTTAACCGCTATGGCTACGGATATGTTCAGGGAGCAGATGCAGCTGCAAAAGAGCTTGGAATCACAGATGAAGTACAGGTTGAGTATGTATGTGGCGGACAGTTCTATGGAGACGCAGATATCACGGCTTACATGGATACCTGGTATGGATCAAAAGGTGTGGAAGTTGTATTTGCCTGTGGTGGAGGAATTTATACTTCTGCGGCAGAGGCGGCAGTTAAAACCGGCGGAAAAGTTATCGGTGTTGACTCCGACCAGTCCGCAACTATTGACGATTACAAAGAAGGCCTGACTGTGACTTCTGCAATGAAAGGTCTGCAGGTTACCATTGATAATGTGCTGGATGCGATCCTGGATAATGAATGGGATAAATATGTAGGAAAAATCGAAAACCTTGGAATGGAATCCCCGGATCCGGCTGAAAATTATGTACAGCTTCCGGAAGAGACCACGCAGTGGGATGGTACTTTTACGAAAGAAGATTATCAGAAGCTGGTACAGCGAATGTATAACGGAGAATATGAAGTGTTCAGCGACAGTACAACATTTCCGGAAACAGAGATCACAGCAACCGATTACGGCAGCATTAAATAATAAAACATGAATGATGAAATAAAGGAGGAAAACAATGAGCGAGTATGTGATTGAAATGTTAAATATAACAAAACGTTTTCCGGGGATTGTAGCCAATGACAATATCACACTTCAGTTGAAAAAAGGTGAGATCCATGCACTGCTTGGAGAAAACGGTGCCGGAAAATCCACGCTGATGAGTGTTTTGTTTGGATTATATCAGCCGGAAGAGGGCGAGATCAGAAAAAACGGTAAGAAAGTGGATATCCAGGATCCTAATGATGCCAATGAACTGGGGATTGGTATGGTCCACCAGCATTTCAAACTGGTAGAATGTTTTTCTGTTCTGGATAATATCATGCTGGGTGTGGAAACCACAACAAATGGCGGCTTTCTGAAAAAGGATGAAGCAAGAAAAAAGGTTGTGGAGCTGTCTGAAAAATATGGTCTTTCTGTTGACCCGGATGCGAAGATCGAAAATATCACAGTTGGTATGCAGCAGAGAACGGAAATCCTGAAAATGCTGTATCGTGATAATGAGGTCCTGATCTTTGATGAGCCTACAGCGGTACTTACTCCCCAGGAGATCAATGAGCTTATGGTGATCATGAAGAACCTTGCAGCAGAAGGTAAAAGTATTTTGTTTATTACCCATAAACTTGCGGAGATCATGGCAGTGGCAGATCGCTGCAGCGTGCTTCGAAAAGGAAAATATATCGGAACTGTAGATATCAAAGATACAACACCGGAAAAGCTTTCTGCAATGATGGTTGGAAGAGATGTAAATTTTGTTGTAGATAAAAAACCGGCGAAAACAGGAGATGTTGTATTAAGTGTAAGGAATATGACCGTTGCATCAAAACAACACAAGAACAATGCGGTGAATCATGTATCCTTTGATGTCAGAAGAGGTGAGATCGTCTGTATCGCGGGAATTGACGGAAATGGCCAGTCGGAGCTGGTATATGGCCTTTCCGGGCTGGAACCGGTAAAGGAAGGAACGATCACAATGAATGGACAGGATATTACAAACATGCCCATCCGAAGAAGAATCACTTCCGGCATGAGCCATATCCCGGAAGACAGACATAAGCATGGTCTGATCCTGGATTATTCTCTGGAAGATAACATTGTTCTGGAACGTTATTTTGAACCACAGTTTACAAACCGTTTTGGTTTCTTAAAGAGAAAAGAGATCAGAAAATATGCAAACCGTCTGATCAAACAGTATGATATCCGCTCCGGCCAGGGACCGGTCACGAAAGTACGCTCCATGTCCGGAGGTAACCAGCAGAAAGCGATCATTGCAAGGGAAATTGATAAAGATCCGAAATTCCTTATCGCCGTACAGCCTACCAGAGGCCTGGATGTGGGAGCCATCGAGTATATCCATAAGCAGATCGTTGCTGAGAGAGATGCGGGAAAGGGTGTATTGCTGGTAAGCCTTGAACTGGATGAAGTTATGAATGTTTCAGACCGTATTCTGGTCATGTATGAGGGTGAGATCGTAGGAGAATTTGACCCGAAAAAAGTATCTGTAGAAGAGCTGGGGTTATATATGGCAGGCTCAAAGAGAAAGGGGATAAAAGAGAATGGATAAAAAACAGAAACTTCTGAGAAATAATGCATTTCAGACAGTACTGGCATCGCTGATCTGCATTGTCATAGGTCTTATTGTTGGATTTGTCGTGCTTCTGATCATTTCGCCTTCCGGTGCCGGAAAAGCGATCATAGCAATTATGAAAAACTTTTTCTATTATCCGAATGCGGCAGCAGCGACGAAATATTTTGGAACAACTTTAATAAAAGCGTCAGCACTTCTGATGTGTGCGTTATCAGTAATATTTGCCTACAAAGTAGGTTTGTTCAACATTGGTGCAGCAGGTCAGTATGTGATCGGCGCAGGTGGATGCCTGTATATGGCCTTAAGATTTAACCTGCCGTGGTATATTTGCCTGATCGCAGGAGTACTTATTGCTGCTGCGGTGGGAGGAATTTCCGGTGCATTAAAAGCATATTTGAATGTAAACGAAGTAATTTCCTGTATTATGCTAAACTGGATTTCTCTTTACAGCGTAAATATGTTATTATCACAGGTAAAGGATGGTTCCACACCATATACAAAACTGTTATTCAGCTACAACAAAAGTGCAATGCTTCCAACAGCTGGATTAAATGAACTGTTTCATAACAAATACATGACCATTGGGGTGCCGATGGCAGTGATCGCAGCGATTATTGTATGGGTTGTGCTGCAGAAAACAAAATTTGGCTTTGAACTGAAAGCAACAGGAATCAACAAACTGGCCGCAAAATACTGTGGCATGCATGAAAAAAGAAATATTATCGTTACCATGATGATTTCCGGAGGTCTTGCCGGTTTCGGTGCGGGAATTTTCTACTTAAGCGGAATTGAACAGTGGATGGTACAGCAGACAAGTGTGCCGGGCATGGGATTTAATGGAATCGCAGCGGCATTTCTCGGTGGATTGGATCCTATCGGAACAATTTTCGCCTCCTACTTTATCCAGCATATTACTAGTGGTGGTACTTATGTGGATACAACAACATACTGTACACAGATTTCTGATCTGATCTCAGCATTTATTATTTATCTGTGTGCGTTTGTATTTTTCTTCAAGATCTGGTTTAACCGTTACCTGGATAAAAAAGAAGAAAAAAGTGTAAAGGTAAAGAAAGGAGGCCGGAAATAATATGGTATTATTAGTTCAGTATACATTAATCTTTGCATCGGTTCTGGCACTGGTTGCTCTTGGGGGCTGTTTTTCGGAGCACAGTGGAGTAATCAATATTGGCCTGGAAGGCATCATGGTCATGGGAGCCCTTGGCGGTGCCCTGGCAATGAAATTTCTTCCGGCAACCACTCCGGGAATCGTTTTGTTTATTCTGATCGTACTGGCAAGTGTTTTAGTTGGAATGGCATTTTCACTGCTTCTGGGATTTGCGGCGATCCATTTTAATGCTGATCAGACACTGGTGGGAACTGCATTAAACTTAATGGGAACTGCGGCGGCAGTTGTTATTGTAAGAGCGATCAATGTAGCGGAAAATCCGGATAATGTATCTTCTACTGTTGTATATCGTCAGGCAAAGCAGGTGTTTCTGGTAAAGATCGGAGATTTTGAGTTTAACTGGTTTATGCTGATCATTGTACTGGCAATCATTGCTTCACACATTGTATTATATAGAACAAAGTTTGGTCTTCGGCTGTGTGCATGTGGAGAGCACCCGCAGGCAGCGGATTCCGTAGGTATTTCTGTTTACCGAATGCGTTATGCAGGAGTGCTGATCTCCGGAGCACTTGGGGGCCTTGGGGGTCTGGTCTACATCACGGCGGGTGTAAGTGAGTGGAAATTTGAGAATGGGGTGGCAGGTTTTGGATTCCTGGCACTGGCGGTTATGATTTTTGGACAGTGGAGACCGGTGAATATCGGACTGGCAGCATTGTTATTTGGATTTTTCCGTGCGCTGTCAA
This sequence comes from Blautia sp. MCC269, assembly GCF_018785655.1. Lineage (NCBI taxonomy): Bacteria > Bacillati > Bacillota > Clostridia > Lachnospirales > Lachnospiraceae > Blautia > Blautia sp. MCC269. The sequence goes on from NZ_WQQE01000043.1 coordinate 18,190, forward strand.
ACGTGTATACCGGATTTGCGCCGCTTGTGGCATTAAAACTTCCAAGCAGTTTGTATAATATGCTGCCATACATTATTTCTCTCGTTGTTCTTGCCTTTATTTCCCAGAAATCAAGGGCACCGAAAGCGGAAGGAATTCCTTATGATAAAGGACAAAGATAAAATGAGACCAGGTAAAAAATTAAAAGAGGATATATAAAACAAAAAAAGAGAGGATGACAGATATGAAAAATTATTCAGAAGACGCAAGCAGACAGTATCATATTCAGGTAGCAAAAGGAGAAGTGGGACGTTACGTTATTTTACCGGGAGACCCGAAACGCTGCAAAAAGATCGCACAGTATTTTGATGATCCGGTTTTTGTGGCAGATAACCGGGAATATGTAACCTATACCGGAACACTGGATGGAGTGAAGGTAAGTGTAACATCCACCGGAATCGGAGGACCGTCTGCTTCCATTGCAATGGAAGAACTTTATCGATGCGGAGCAGATACTTTTGTCCGGATCGGAACCTGTGGTGGAATGCAGCCGGAGGTAAAGAGCGGAGACATTGTTGTTGCAACCGGTGCGATCCGTATGGAAGGTACCAGTAAAGAGTATGCACCTATCGAATTCCCGGCTGTGGCAAATCTGGAAGTGATCAATGCACTTGTGGAAGGTGCGAAAAAAGAAGGCTGTGAATTTCATACAGGTGTGGTACAGTGTAAAGATGCATTCTACGGTCAGCATGAGCCGGAGACCAAGCCGGTCAGCTATGAACTGATGAATAAATGGGAAGCGTGGAAGCGCCTCGGATGCCTTGCTTCTGAGATGGAATCTGCTGCTCTTTTTGTAGTAGCAAGCCATTTAAGAGTACGTGCAGGTTCCTGCTTCCTGGTGCTTGCAAACCAGGAAAGAGAAAAACTGGGACTGGATAATCCTGTTGTGCATGATACTGATAAGGCGATCCAGGTTGCAGTACAGGCGATCCGGGAACTGATCCGTGCGGACCAGTCACAGAAAAAAGGAGAATAAAGATGAATGTAAATGAAATTTTAAAACATGTAGATCACACCCTGCTTCTGCAGGGTGCAACCTGGGAGGAGATCCGACAGATCTGTGATGACGGGATCAAATACCAGACTGCTTCTGTATGTATTCCGCCGTGCTATGTAAAACAGGCCAGCGAATATGTGCAGGGGAAGGTGGCAATTTGTACAGTGATCGGTTTTCCAAATGGAAATATGACCACAAAAACGAAGGAATTTGAAACAAAAGACGCCATCGAAAACGGGGCGGATGAAATTGATATGGTGATGAATATCGGATGGCTTAAAGATAAAAAATATCAGGATGTTGAACAGGAGATCCGTACTCTGAAAGAGGCATGCGGGGATAAAATCCTGAAAGTGATCATCGAAACCTGCCTGCTGACAGAAGAAGAAAAGATTAAAATGTGTGAGCTTGTGACAAATGCAGGGGCAGATTATATCAAAACTTCTACCGGATTTTCTACAGGAGGTGCAACTTTTGATGATATCCAGCTGTTTGCAAAACACGTAGGAGAAGGTGTGAAGATCAAAGCGGCAGGTGGTATTTCAAACATGGACGATGCGGAGAAATTCCTTACTCTTGGAGCAGACCGTCTTGGAACCAGCAGAATTGTGAAGATCGTGAAGAAAGAAGAAGGGGCAGGATATTAAAGAGGATAAATATTATCTGATTTTGGACTGCGGAGTATGAAGCTATAACACAGTGAAATGGAAACATTCACTTTATTCAGGAAAGGTGGGAAAATCATGGAAAAGAAACAGATTGAAGAAATGATCGATCTGGCGATCAGACAGCTGGATTATTCGTATGTGCCATATTCGCATTTTCATGTAGGCGCGGCACTTCTTGCAAAAAATGGTACCTATTATACCGGGTGTAATATAGAAAATGCTGCCTATACCCCAACGAACTGTGCAGAGAGAACTGCTTTTTTCAAAGCGGTCAGTGAGGGCGTGAGGGAATTTCAGGCAATCTGCATTGTGGGCGGCAAGGATGGCGTTCTTACAGAATATGCGGCACCGTGTGGGGTGTGCAGACAGGTTATGATGGAATTCTGTGATCCGGAAACCTTTCAGATCATACTGGCAGTCAGCAAAGATAAATATGATATTTTTACTTTAAAGGAACTTTTACCACTTGGATTTGGACCGGCTAATCTGGCCTGACAGAAAGGAATGTGCTTATGGAAACTTATAAGAGAGTATTTGTGATCGTTCTGGATTCACTTGGAATCGGGGCAATGCCGGATTCCGAAAAATTTGGTGACAAAGGTGTGGATACATTTGGACATATCCTGGATAAGATGGGAACTCTGGATATTCCAAATCTTCAGAAGCTGGGGATGCTGAACCTGCATAAAGGCGGCAGGATGGAAGGCGTGGAGAAACCGATGGGGCGTTATATGCGGATTGCGGAAACCAGCAATGGCAAGGATACCATGACCGGACACTGGGAAATGATGGGAATTAATACAAAAAAGCCGTTTATTACTTTTACAGAGACAGGATTTCCAAAGGAACTGATCCAGGAGCTGGAGAAAAGATGCGGTAAGCGTGTGATAGGAAACAAGAGTGCCAGCGGTACAGAGATCATAGAAGAACTCGGTGAGGAAGAGATAAATACAGGCGCCATGATCGTCTATACATCTGCAGATTCTGTAATGCAGATCTGCGGAAATGAGGAGACGTTTGATCTTGCAAATCTGTATCGTTGCTGTGAGATTGCCAGAGAACTGACCATGAAAGACGAGTGGAGAGTTGGAAGAGTTATTGCAAGGCCTTATGTGGGAAAGAAAAAGGGTGAGTTTAAAAGAACCAGCAACCGCCATGATTATGCACTGAAGCCCACAGGAAGAACAGCGCTCAATGCATTGAAAGATGCAGGCCTTGATGTGATCGGTGTTGGGAAGATCAACGATATTTTCTGTGGCGAGGGAATCACAAAGACTTATCACTCGGACAGCTCTGTACACGGCATGCAGCAGACCGTGGAGATCTGCAAAGAAGATTTTCATGGACTTTGTTTTGTAAACCTGGTGGATTTCGATGCTCTGTGGGGACACAGAAGAAATCCGGAAGGATATGGACATGAGATCGAGAAGTTTGATAAAGGACTTGGTAATCTTATGAATGAAATGCGGGAGGATGATCTTTTGATCCTGACTGCAGATCACGGAAATGATCCCACCTATACAGGAACGGATCATACCAGAGAATATGTTCCGTTTCTTGCATATTCAAAGAAAATGAAAGAGACGGGAGCTATTGAGGACCAGGATACATTTGCTGTGATCGGCGCCTCTGTTGCAGAGAACTTCGGGGTAAAAATGCCCGAGGGCACCATCGGGAAATCAATCCTGGAGAAGCTGAAATAAAAAAATAATATACTGGCAGAGAAATGAATATGGGAGAACGGTATTTATATCAGAAATGTCCCTTTTTAAAAGAAGTAGGCCAGGAAAGAAGGGAGCAGTTTGAAACATATTTTCGGACTGCTCCTGACTGGCTTATTGATGCATTTGTTGTGGAAAAAATGAAAAAAGGGACAACATTTATCCGAGAGAATAATCCGGCAGATACGATTTATTTTATTATAGAAGGACTGATCGTGGCTACAGATTACCGGGTACTTGGGATCAGCTATGATTTTATGCAGTTTCGAAAAATGTATGCGTTTGGCGGAATGGAATTTATTATGGATCTGGATGTCTATAAGACCTCACTTCGAACGGTGACAGACAGTATTGCGGTAAAAATTTCAAGGCCAATGTTTGAGAAATGGATGTATTCAGACATAAAGGCATTGAAATATGAAAGCCAGCAGATGGGAGAATATCTGCTGGAACAGGCAAGAAATGAGCGTATCTTTCTTTTGATGAACGGGACGGATCGCTTGTGCCTGCTGCTAGTCAATCACTATGAGCAATATCAGAAAAAAGGAGTGCTCTGTGTAAAAGAAGGACAGAAAAGCCTGGCAGATAAGACAGGAATGTGTCTGAAAAGCATAAACCGCGCAGTAAAGAGGCTTTCTGAACAGGGACTGATCGAAAAACAGGGGAACAAGCTCCTGGTGGGAAAACAGCAATATGAAGAAATGAAGGCGCTGATTTCGGAAAAGACGGATATGGAATAAAGAACAGGTATTGATAAAAATAAACTATGCTTTGCAGGCATGATTTACAAGCGAAAATAGGTATTAGACAGAATCCTGTGTGAAAGCTAAAATAAATGTGTAAAAAAGATTTTCCGGGAAATAAGAAGAACTGAATTGGGCAGAGCAGAATGGGAATGTCTGCTTTGCAAAACAGGAGGGCATTGTTTATGAAAAAAGCAATTGTAATGGCTGGAGTCTTATTTGCACTGACAATGACTGCCGGGTGCGGAAGCCAGAACCAGGATCATGCAGCAACAGCGGAATCAGACGTAACAGAAAATGAAGAAGAGGCTTTGCAGGATAACGAAAACACAGAAAAATCATCGAAGGTTCTGGTTGCATATTACTCAGCAACCGGAAATACGAAAGCAGCAGCTGAAACAATTGCAGATGCAGCCGACGGAGAATTGTTTGAGCTGCAGCCGGCAGAGGCATATACTACAGAAGACCTGGATTATAATGATCCGGAAAGCCGTGTCTGCAAAGAACATGCGGATCCGGATCAGATCCAGAACTGGGTAGGAAGTCTTGATCTGTCAGAAAAATAAACAAGAGTCAAAGGAACGTGGAATTTATGAAGATTATAATTTTGCAGGGAAGTCCCAATAAAAAAGGCTCTACCAGCATCCTGGCGGAAAGTTTTGCAAAGGGAGCTGTGGAGGCTGGACATAAAGTGGAACGGTTTGACCTTGCGAAGATGAATATTCATCCATGTATCGGATGTGTTGCATGTGGTTATGAAGGTCCATGTGTTCAGAAGGATGATAATCAGCAGATCCGGGAGGCAATCCTGGGAGCGGATATGGTGGTGTTTGCAACTCCGCTGTACTATTATGGAATGTCCGCACAGCTTAAGATCGTTGTGGACAGATTTTGTGCATATAACAGTAGTCTCCATGGAAAACATATGAAATCCGCACTTCTCACTGTGGCATGGAATGCGGATAACTGGACGTTTGAAGCTCTGGAAGCTCATTATAAGACGTTGGTACGTTATTGTGGATTTAAAAATCAGGGAATGGTGCTGGGATACGGCTGCGGAAGCCCGGACATGACGAAAAGAAGTCCGTATGTAGAAGAGGCGTATCAGATGGGAAAAAATCTCTGATGCTATAATGCAGAGAGATGCAAAGCATTAAAGGATTGAAAAGTAATCACCTGGACGATGATATTACAGTTCGGGCGATTACTTTTTTGGTTACCTACAAGGAATGACAAAAATAAAAAATGCCGAAAACCCCTGAAATACAAGAATCTTCGACACTTATTAATAGCAGGGGATGAGAGAATCGAACTCCCACCAAAGGTTTTGGAGACCCCTATCATACCATTTGACCAATCCCCTATATTCGGTTGTGTTTTCATCACTGTTGAAATTATACATATAAAACATACAATTGTCAAGAGATGAAAGTGTTTTTTATACATAAAATATAAATAAAAATTCTTCCTGATATCTGGCTGATAAAAAGACAACAGTAAGCGGAGATGGAGGGATTTGAACCCTCGCGCCGGTTGCCCGACCTACCGCATTTCGAGTGCGGACCCTTCAGCCACTTGGGTACATCTCCAGGTAGTTCCAGATTTTTTTGGAATCTTTTGCGAAAACCTTTATTATTATATAAGGTATCCGGGTAAAGGTCAATCTTTTTTGAAACTTTTCTTTCTGTATTATTGACGAATCTTCCAGACTATAATAAGATAATGAGATAAAGTGTACAGACAGAAGTGGATGTGCAGAAATGGAGGGAATTATGAGCGACAAGAAATCAGCGATTCTTAAGGCTGCCAAAGGTCTTACAGAGAATTACGCTTCCGAAGAACTTTTTATGCCGAAGAGCGGCAGACGTCTGCCGAACCGTTCGGTGATCATTGATATAGTAAGAGATCTGAAATCCATTGTATTTCCGGGATATTTCAGCACAGATACCAGTGCTACCATATTTCCGGAGTATTATGTGGGACACAGACTGAATGACATTTATGACAGACTGAAGAACCAGATCGAGATTGCGCTTCTTTATCACGGAGAGGAACCGGAAGAGGCAGCAGCTCGTGCAGACAGAACCACATGTGGATTCTTTGAGCAGCTTCCGGAGATCCAGAGACTGCTTCTGACAGATGTGCAGGCCGGCTTTGACGGTGACCCTGCAGCCAAGAGCAAGGAAGAGATTATTTTTTCCTATCCGGGACTGTTTGCAATCTATGTATACCGTCTGGCACATGTTCTCTATAAAGAAGAAATTCCGTTTATCCCACGTGTGATGTCAGAATATGCACACGGCCGTACAGGAATTGATATCAACCCAGGTGCGACTATCGGGGAGTATTTCTTTATTGACCATGGAACCGGAGTGGTTGTAGGTGAGACAACAGAGATCGGAAATAATGTGAAGCTGTATCAGGGTGTAACCCTTGGAGCACTTTCCACAAGAATGGGACAGCAGCTTGCCAATGTGAAGCGTCATCCAACGATCCGCGACAATGTAACTATTTATTCCAATTCTACAGTCCTTGGCGGAGAGACCGTTGTGGGAGAGAATACCATTATCGGTGGTAATACTTTCATCACAGAATCTATCCCTGCAAATACCAAAGTCAGTGCCAAGAGTCCGGAGCTTGTGATCAAGAAACCGAAGAGCCAGGTTTCCGCCACAAATGTATGGGATTATTGACGACAAATCAAATAAATAAAAAAGTTTAAAAAATTTCAAAAAACCTGTTGACAAATAAAACAGTATGCTATATACTAATCATCGTTGTAGCGGTCAAGCGATCGGTAATCACCGAAGCGACGATGCGCGGGTGTAGTTCAATGGTAGAACACCAGCCTTCCAAGCTGGATACGTGGGTTCGATTCCCATCACCCGCTTATGCGATAGTGGCGTAGTTGGTAACGCGCGACCTTGCCAAGGTCGAGACCGCGGGTTCGAGCCCCGTCTATCGCTCT